>JANMYF010000109.1:0-33683 GCA_031381685.1 Acidimicrobiia bacterium | reverse complement strand
GCCCTGGAGGGAGTCGGCATCACCCTTGGCGAGGACGGCGAGATCCTGATCGACGGCCCGATGCTGCTGCGGGCGTACCGATCCGCTGACGGTGCCGCCACACCGGAGGGATTCGACCCGAAGGACAACGCAAGTCGTTTCGCCACCAACGACGCCGGACGCTTCCGTGCCGACGGACGTCTCGAGGTGCTCGGCCGGCGCGGCGACGTGATCGTCACCGGCGGGGAGAAGGTGTGGCCCGACGCCGTGGAACGGGTACTCCGCGCGGCGTTCCCCGACCTCGACGCTGCCGTGGCCGGGCAAGCCGATCCCGAGTGGGGTCAGCGGGTCACGCTGTTCGTCGCCGACGGCACGACGCCGCCGTCTCTCGACGAGGTCCGCTCGGTCGTGCGCGACTCGCTCGCCGGCTATTGCGCCCCGCGTGCGCTCGTCGTGCTCGACGGACCACTCCCCCGCACGTCCTCGGGCAAGGTGAATCGGACACTACTAAGCACACGTACGATGGGTCCAAGTTCGACTCCGGGTTGACGCGTTCAACCTTCGTCAGCCGATGCGGTCACGCGAAGCAGATGGGTGACGGCGTTGGCGACAAGCCGTCCGCGTACGGAAAGCCGGGCCGTCGAGCCCTGCACCTCGACCAGACCACCACTCACGAGATCGCCGAGGTCGGCATCGGAGAACGAGCCGGTAGGCACGCCCTCGCGAGTGCGTAGCGAGAGCTGCAGCGCTTCGAGCGCACGCGCCGCAGGATCGAGTCGCTCCGAGGCCGAAACCGGCGAGGCACCGGAACTGACCTTGTCGATGTAGCGGTCAGGTGTCCGCACGTTCCACCAGCGGTGGCCGTCGACGTGGGAGTGGGCAGCACAGCCGAAGCCGAGATACGAGCCCTGCCGCCAATACGTCCAGTTGTGCGCGCATTCGAACCCCGCCCGCGCCCAGTTCGACACCTCGTAGTTGGCGAAACGGGCGGCGCCGAGAAGCTCCGAAGCGAGCTCGTACTTGTCCGCCTGATCGTCCTCATCCGGGGCACGCGCTGCGTCGGTCGCCAGCGCGGTGCCACCCTCCACCGTCAACGCGTAGGCCGAGACATGGGTGGTGCCCCAGGAGATCGCCTCGTCGACCGACTGCCGCCAATCGTCTAACGACTCCCCGACAGCTCCGTAGATCAGGTCGACGTTCAACGACGGCACGCCGACACGCTGCACGGCGGCGACCGCCGTCCCCACGTTCGCCCGGTCGTGGCGACGGTTGAGCGAGGCGAGCACATGATCGACCGTCGACTGCACGCCCAGCGACAGACGGGTCATTCCCGCCTCGCGCAGAGCCGAGACCCATGCTTCCGTCACGTCGTCGGGGTTGGACTCGACGGTCACCTCGGCGTCGTCGCTCATCGGAAGCGCACGGAGTATCTCGGCAAGAAGAGAGGAGTCGATCAGTGAGGGTGTGCCGCCCCCGATGAACACGCTCGCAAAGACGGCGCCGCTCTCGGCACTCGATCGGATCTCGCCCAGCACGGAGTCGACGTAGACGCGATGGAGATGGTGGCGATCGGTGAAAACCGAGAACGAGCAGTAGTCGCAACGGTGCGCGCAAAAAGGTATGTGCACATACGCACCGAGTGACGCGCCGCGATACAGCGGTGGGGTTTGGGGTTCGATCAGTGGACGAGTTCGGCGCCGAGCGCCGACATACGTGACTTCACGGTTTCGAGATCGGTCTCGAGCAGCGCCGCGAGCGGGTTCAGATCCTCACGCCGGATCGTCATCGCCGACCCGGCGGAATCCGAACGCTGGGCCCGGATCATCGTGACGTAGCGCGCCAGGAGTGCAGCTTCCTGCCCCGACATCGCCTCGAGTTGGATCAGGTCGATCGTGATGCCACGCGTGGGAGCACGCCGCTCCTCGGCTTCACCGGACGCGCCCTCGGCGGTCGTGAGGTCGATGACGGGCAGAAGATGATCGACCGGCACGCCGTAGAACCGGGCGAGTCTCTGGAGACGGGGCACCGAGATCGCCCGTTCGCCGCGCTCGTACGCTCCCAACACGGATGCCTTGAACTCCTTCTCCGACGCCACCTCGACGTCGTGGAGCGATAGTCGCTGCGAACGCCGAACGCCGCGCAGTCGGAGCCCGACTTGGCGCGTGTAGTTGGCATCAACGCCAGATTCGTCGTCCATCGGTGTCCTTCGGCGTCATGACCGTTGGGGCGGTCGGAGTCTCTCAACTTTTCGCTGTACACCAAACAGATGCACCCCGAAACGCACGCTCCGTGGTATTCGACCACGATCAGAGGTGAGTCCGTCGTCGGTTACGCGCGCTGCGTGCAAATGCAAGGGTAGCGCACCCGGCCTCCGGCGCGCGGGATTCGTCGGCCCCGCGGGGCAAGATTTCTTTCCCAGCTCCCCTACCGACCCACCGGTGCCCCACCCCCTGGGGGGTGGAGACCCACGAGAAGTGCTCCCGCCACGATCGCCGCCGTCTCGGCTCGCAACACCAGACCCGGGAGCCCGACCGCCGCGGGGAGCAGTTCACGTTCCGACAGATCCCATCCCCCCTCGGGCCCGATGGCCACGATGGTGTCCTCGGGCCCGAGCGGGCGCCCGCCCCGATCGGCCCGGACGACACCGGTGCGCCCGGCCAGCTGGGCGACGGTGATAGCCGGCTCGATGATGGGCGACCACACGCCACGGCTCTGTTCGAGCGCCGCCCGGGCGATCAGCACGAGGCGAGAAGTGTTGCGGTCCGCCTTGTCGACGTCCCACTTGACGATCGAGCGGACCGAACGGACCGGGATGATTCGTCGGACGCCGAGCTCGGTCAGCTTCTGTACGACCGTCTCGGGCTTGTCGCCCTTCGTCAGGGCGAACGCGATCCCGATATCGGGAGGTTCGGAGTCGACGCGGACGGGGCCGGCGAGGATCACCTCACCGGTGTCGCCGAACGACGGCGCGAGCACGGCTTCGGCCCAGCGCCCTCCGCCGTCGGTGAGGGTGATCCGATCGGTGGGGCGGAGCCGGAGCACCCGGGCGCAGTGGTGCTGGGCATCGGCGGACAATCCCACCCGCTCGGTGACCGGATCGTCGAGCACGGACCGGCTGACGACGACATGGGTTCGGGCATCGGCGTCCGCCGGTCCACCCGCGGCGAGTGCACCGGCCGTGGCGGGCATTACCGGAACTTGGAACGGATCTTGCCGAGCAGACTCCGGTCGGGAGGGGCCACGGCCTCGCCCCGCAGTTCGGCCAAGGAACGCAACAGTTCGTCTTGTTCCTTCGTCAGCTGGGTGGGCGTGGTCACGATGACCTGCACCAGCAGGTCGCCGCGCCCGCGCCCGTTCACGACCGGCACTCCTCGCTCGCGCAACCGGTACACCCGTCCGGTCTGCGTGCCGGCGGCGATGACCAGGTCCTCGACACCGTCGAGGGTCTCATAGGCAAGGTGCACCCCGAGCGCCGCCTGGGTGACAGGGACCTCGAGCTGCTCGACGAGATCGACGCCGTTGCGCTGGAAACGGGGATGGGGCTCGACCCGCAGATGGACGAAGAGATCGCCATTCGGTCCACCCGGTGGACCGGCCGGTCCACGGCCCGACAGACGCAGGGTGGTTCCGTCGTCGACCCCGGCCGGCACCCCCACGGGAAACGTGCGCTGCTCAGTGCGTCGCCCCTCGCCACGACAGGTCGGGCACGGCGTCTCGATCGTCTGACCGGTGCCGCCGCATCGTCCGCAGGCGCTGGTGGTCACCATTTGGCCGATGAGTGACTGCCTGACGCGACGGACCTCACCGGTCCCGTCGCATTGCGTGCATTTCGACGACGACGTGCCCGGTGCCGCCCCGCTGGACGCACACGTGTCGCAGGCGACGGGAAGCCGCAGCGTCACCTCGGTGGTGACACCGAACACCGCTTCTTCGAACGTGAGCGACGCGGCGGTCTCGGCGTCGCCACCGCGTGGAGGGCCCGACGGACCGCGTCGTCCCCCCCCGAACGGGTTCCCGGAACCGCCGAAGAACGCTTCGAAAAGGTCGTTGAGCCCGCCCGCTCCGAAACCGAACGGGTCACCCGCCCCGCCGTTTCCGGTGCGGAGGCCGTCGATGCCGAACTGGTCATAGCGGGCGCGCTTGTCGGGGTCTTTCAGAACTTCGTAGGCGAGCGCGAGTTGCTTGAACTGCTCCTCGGCCGCCGGGTCGTCCGGATTGGCGTCCGGATGCAGTTCGCGGGCGCGGGAGCGGTATGCCTTTTTGATCTCGTCGTCCGAAGCGGTGCGCGAGACGCCCAGCAGTTCGTAGAAATCGGTGTTCGTCGTGGCCATGGGCGAGGGAGCTCAGTCGTCAGGGAGAGGGCAACGGGTTGTGCAGGGCAGACCATTCTCGCGGCAATCCGTCACGAACCTGTGCACTTTGCCGTCGGAACGACCCGAACCGCCCAGTCCGTCAGTGTTCGGTCAACCGGGCACTCAACCTGGCGCTGACCTCTGACACCGCTGCGCGTGCCCGGGCATAGTCCATCCGGGTCGGTCCGAGCACCCCGATCGTGCCGACCTGCTGTCCGTCCACGAGGTAGGGCGCGGCCACGACGGAGCACGACAGCAGTGATTCGAACGCAACGTCGGCACCGTGTTCGGCGCCGATGGAGATCCGCTGGCTGCGGTCGACGGCCTCACGCAGCAGGTTCACGACCACGTACTGCTCCTCCAGCACCGTCAACACCTGTCGAATGGTCGACACGGCATCGAAGGCACCGGCCATCCGTGCCGCTCCTCCGACGAACACGCCGTAGGCATCGGCGTGCGCAACGAGGGGTTTGACCGCTGCGATCGCTGCCTCGCAGATCGCCTGTACCCGTTCGTCGGGGGCTCGCAGCATGGCGGATCCGAAGCTGTGGTCGAACGCCCGGCCGACGGCCTGACCGGCGAGGTGGGCGCCTGCGGCGGCGAGGTGGGCGTCGTGGACGTTTCCCCGGAACAGCGTCTGCGCTTTTTCGACTGACCCGTTGCCGAGCACCACCATGACCAAGACATTGGTCGACTCCACGGTGCCGCTTCCGTCGTCGGACAGCGTGGGCCCGGGTCCGAGCGACACGAGCTGGATCGACCGGATCGTCGTACCGTCCCCCGCCGGAGCGATGACCACCGCGGCGTAGTCGGTGAGGCCCGACAGCAGCCGTGACGTCTCCGTCAGGAGTTGCTCGATCTCACCGCGGGCGCCGTCGAAGAACTGACGGACCTGCATGACCTTGGGCTCGGCGAGGCTCGGCACAGGCAGCGTCTCGACGAAGTAGCGGTAGCCCCGGTCGGTCGGGATGCGTCCGGCGGACGTGTGTGGGTGGGTGAGGAAGCCGTCGCGTTCGAGGGAACTCATCTCGCTACGAATCGTCGCCGACGACACGTCGAGGCCGTCGGCACCGGCCAAATGGCCGGAGCCGACCGGCTGGCCTGTCTCGATGTGTTCCGCGACGACCCGGTTCAGCACGGATGCGCGGCGAGCGTTCAGCTGGGGCGCGGTATCACCCGGCACGTCGGCGGCGGTGTCCGCGGTGGTACCACTGCGTTCCTTGTCCACATGCGAGAGCGTAGTGATCCGGCCGCACCTACCGGCGTCAGTCGTTCTGGGGAAGGCCGCCGGAGCGGATCTCGGCGTAGCGGGCCAGCGCCTCGACCCGCTCGGCGGCATGGTCGACGATGGGCGGCGGATAGTTCGCCGTCGTCTCCGTCCTCTCGACGTCGAACAGCGCCGAGGAGGTCGACGGTGCCAGCCATGGCTCGTGGACGAAGCGGGTGGGCAGGTCACGGAGCTCGGGCACGTATCGGCGAACGTAGTCACCGTCGGGGTCGAACTTCTTCCCCTGCAGGATGGGATTGAACACGCGGTAGTACGGGGATGCGTCGGTGCCGGTGCCGGCCGTCCACTGCCACCCGTGCTGGTTCGACGCCAGGTCGCCGTCGACGAGTTGATCCATGAACCACCTCGCGCCGCGCCTCCAGTCGAGGTGGAGATCCTTCACGAGGAACGAAGCACTCGCCATCCGGACGCGATTGTGCATCCAACCCTCCCGGAGGAGTTGACGCATCCCGGCGTCGATGAACGGATAGCCGGTGCGCCCGAGACGCCAGGCGTCGAAGCGCTCGTCGGCGACGGGTCCTTCGTCGACCCGGATGCCCTCCATCCCCGCCACGAGCGGTTGGCGGGCCGTGTCGGGGCGGTGCCAGAGGACGTCGGCGTAGAACTCGCGCCAGCACAGCTCCGACCGGAAGACGTCGGCGCCCCGTCCCCGCCCCTGCAGGCTCGGCACGATCTGGCGCGGATGCAGGAGCCCGTATTTGAGATCGGCCGACAGGCGGCTCGTGGCGTCGGCGCCCGGGATGTTGCGGGCGTCGGCGTAGTGATCGACGCGGCCGGCGAGGAAGTGTCGGAGCCGCTCATGCGCGGCGGCCTCACTCGCCTCGGGGAGGTGCCCGCTGGCGTCAACCGGATCGGCGGGGATCTCCTCGGTTACCGTGTCGCGCCACCACGGGACGAGATGGGGATCGATCCGGCCGGCCGGGCGGACACCGTCCGCCAGGGTTTCCCAGACCCGCTTGAACGGGGTGAACACCTTGAACGGTGTGTCGTCACCCTTGCGGACGACCCCGGGAGGAATGACGTAGTTCGACTCGACCGGCTCGAAGGCCACGCCCAGTCGTTGCAACGCGTCACTCACCCGCCGGTCACGGTCGTTCCCGTACACGCCGAAGTCGGCGGTGGCGTACACGTGCAGTGCGCCGAGCTCGGCGGCGAGTGCCGGCAGTTCCCGTTCCGGTTCTCCGAGGCGCACCACCAGAGGGACGCCGTCGGCCCGGAGCGAACGCAGCGCCCGGTAGAGGAACGCCAGCCGGTTTTCCCCGCTCACCGATCCGAGCCGGGGGTCGAGGACGAACAGCGGAAGGACACTGCCTTCGGTCCGACGGGCCCTCTCGACCGCGGCAGTGAGCGCAGGCTGGTCGGCAAGCCGCAGATCACGTCGGAACCACATGATCACCGGGGCGGTCGGAAGCACTCCAACAGGTTGGCCCATCCCCGGCGCTACGGGTGCGGCGGCGCGCCCGGGTCGGGCCTCGGTCGACGGGCGCGGCGCCGGGCCTGCCACGCCCGGACGTTCGATGCGAGGAAGCCTCGGACCGCCACGGTCACCAGCACCACGATGGCCTGAAGGATCTGCACGTACTCCGACGGCACGTCGGCGGCGAGCTCCATGCCGATCGAGCCGATCTGCAGCCCGGAGAACAGGACGGCGTAGAGCAGGCATCCGAGAAGAGCGTTCACGGCGACGACGGCGACCATCACGCCGTCCCATCCGTAGTTCCCGCCAAGGCCCTTGACGAATCGGTGCGGTCCCGCGAGAAGAAGGATGGCACCCGCGAACCCGGCGAGGGCACCGGTGAAGAGCAGCACCGCCGTGGTGTTCACGTCCGTGCGGACGCCACCCAGGCGGGCGAACATCGGCGCCTGCCCCATCATCCGCCACTCGTACCCCACGACGAACCGACGGACGACAACACCGCAAACCGCCGCGACGAGAAGCCCGAAGGAGACACTCCCCCATCGGCTGATCCACCCGCTGGCGTGGACGGCCCGGGTGGTGACCGATCCGGCGTTCGGGTCCTGAAGCGGCGAAGAGATGCACCAGTCCGTGAGCAGACGCCCGATCTCATTGAGCATCAGCGTCACGATGAACTCGTCCATGCCGAAGCGGCGCTTCGCGAGAGCCGCGATGCCGGCCCAGAGCGCGCCGCCGAGCCCGCCGAGCGCGAGGAGTACCGGCACCTGGAGGATCGACGGGAGGTCGAGGTAGAGGCCACCGGTCACGGCGAAGAGGGCGCCGACGAGGACCTGCCCGGGTTGCCCCAGGTTCACCGGTCCGGCGGCGAAGGCGATTGCCGCGGACAACCCGGTGAGCATGAGCGGCACGGCGTTGGCAAGCGTCGCCTCGAAGCGGCCGGGTTTGACAACGGCCGAGCGCCACAGCGCGCTGAACATGTCGATGACGGGGTAGCCGAGAACCGCGGCGAGGAGCGCGCCCAGGAGCAGGGAAACGACGACACCGACCAGCGCGGTCCGCCAACTGCGGTCCACCGTCATCGCGGCGACTTCTTCGGGCCCGTGAGCGATGTCGGGTCTGGCGGCGTTCGGACGTCGATGCCTTCGAGCATCGCCCGCCCGAGGAGTTCGAGGGTGGCATCGTCGGCGTCGATGTCGAGCACGAGCTGCCCGCGGTACACGACGACGATGCGGTCACAGAGGCGAAGCAGTTCGTCGAGGTCGGCGGACACGACGAGTACCGCCCGGCCATTGCCGCGCAGGTCGAGGATTCGTCGGTGGATCTCCTCGATCGATCCCACGTCGACGCCGCGCGTCGGCTGGTCGAGGACGATGAGCGGACGATCGAAGGACATCTCGCGGCCGAGGACGACCTTCTGTTGGCTGCCTCCGGACAGGGAGCCGAGGGTGGCCTCGACGGAGCTCGACGCGATGTCGAAACGATCGCGGATGCCGGTGGCAAGAGCTTTCGCCCGGCGGCGGGCGAAGAGCCACCCCCGCACCGTGGAGAAACCGGGAGTGAGGCGGTGATGGGTCATGGCCACGTTGTCGACGATCGGTGCCGTGAGTGCGCCTCCCTGGGTCCGACGGTCCGACGGTACGAACGCAAGGTGCCGTCGTCGACCCAGGATCGACAGTGGTCGGAGATCGACCTCGCCGACGCGAAGCTCCGCCGCCTCGCAGGAGACGAGACCGACGAGCGCCTCGACGAGATCGTGCTGCCCGTTGCCTTCGACGCCGGCAATGCCGAGGACCTCGCGCTCGTGCACGATGAGGTCGATCGGGCCGAGCCGGCTGCTCGAACCGGTGATGTCGGCTTCGAGGCGGCGCACCCGGAGAACTGGAGCACCGCGTTCGAGTGGTGAGCGCTGCGATGTCAACAACACGTCGCGCTCGACCATGAGGCGAGCCAATTCCGCGACGCTGGTCGACGATGCGGTGAGCGTGGCGATGTGGGCGCCGTCACGGAGAACCGTGATGCGATCGGCAAGTCCCACGACCTCGTCGAGGTGATGGGAGATGAAGCACACGGTGCGGCCATCGTCACGGAGATGGCGAAGCTCCTCGAAGAGGTCGGGGATCTCCTGGGGGGTGAGGACGGCGGTCGGCTCATCGAGGATCAGGAGTCGCACGTTGCGGTGCAGGAGCTTGGCGATCTCGACCTTCTGCCTCGCTCCGACCGTAAGTGTTCCTACGACCGCATCGGGTTCAAGAGCGAGCCCGGCACCGGCGATGGTGTCGGCGACCTCTCGACGCGAACGGTCACGGTCGACCAGACCGAAGCGGGTGGTCGGTTCGTTGCCGAGGACAACGTTCTCCCAGACCGTGAGCTGGTCGACGAGAAGGATCTCCTGGTGCACCATACCGATGCCGTCGGCCATCGCGTCGCGAGCGGACCGGTACGAGACGGTGGAGCCGAACACCTCGATCCGTCCGGCGTCGGGACGGATCTCGCCGTTGAGCACCTTCATCAGTGTGGATTTACCGGCGCCGTTCTCGCCGACAAAGGCGTGGATCTCGCCTCCGTCGATGTCGACCGTGACGTCGTCGAGTGCCCGAACCGAGGGTGGGTACACCTTCGTCACGCCGACGAAGGAGACCACCACCACGCCCACAGCCTGGCACGCCGACGAGCGGCTCTACCGCTCTACGGCTTGTAGCGCTCGACCTGGAGTGTGCCGTCGACGATCTGCTGGCGAAGATCGGCGATCCGCGCCTCGACGACGGCGGGAAGAACTTTCGTGGTCGCGGTGAGGTCGAGGTCGACGCCGCCGTCCTTGATCCCGAACGTCAGCACCGCACCCCTTTGGAAGGAACCGTTGCCGATCGACGTGGCCACCCGTTCGATCGCCCCGCCGACGTTCTTGATGTCGCTCGCGAACACGTGGCCCGGGTAGAGGTCGTTCTGATTCGCGTCCACACCGATGGCGAACAGCTTGCGATCATTCGCCGCCTGGAGGACGCCGAGGCCCGCCGCGGCAGCCACCTGGAACACAACGTCGTTCCCCGAGTCGTACAGCTGCTCGGCCGCCTGCTTGCCCTTGGCCTGGTCGTCCCACGCGCCGCCGAGCGTCTTGCGTTCGACGGAGATCGCCGGGTCGATCGACTTGGCGCCGTTCTCGTACGCAAACATGAACGACGTGGTGACGGGATCACTGTCACCACCGACGACACCGATCTTCTTCTCCGCGTTGATACCGGCGATCGAGGTGTCCGTGGTGGCGAGCGCGGCGGCAGCACCCGCGAGGAATGCCGACTCCTCCTCGACGAAGTCCACACTCGTGACGTTGCCGTCAGCATCGCCGATGTCGAAATCGAGGTTGACGACAGGTGTGTCGGGGTGGGCCTTGGCGGCCGCCTTCAGTGCATCCTCGAAGCCGTACGCGATGGCAAAGACGACGTCGGCGTCCTCGAATGCGGCATCAACAAGGTTCTGGTACTTCGACGCATCGAAGTTGGCCTCGAGCGTGCGTGTCTGCGCGCCGGCCGCCTTCAGCGCATCCATACCCAGCTGGCCGGAGTCGTAGAAGCCCTTGTCGCCGAGCGCACCGTTGATGAGATAGACGACCTTCTTGCCCTTCATCGCGGCCAGGTCGACCACGGCTGGCGCAACGCTCGCCGCGGTTTCGGCGGCAACCGCCTCGGTCGGGGCGGCGGCGGCAGTGGTCTCCGCCGCCTTGTCGCTACTGCAGGCGCCGAGAACGGGCACGGCGAGCAACGTCGAGACGACCACGAGCAGACCGCCACGCGGCGTGAACCGGCGCAGACGAGCACGAGCCGGACGAGATGACAACGAACGCATAGCGGACCCCCGAGGAAGAGAACTCAATATGAGTCTTCTGGTGACTCACAGTGAGTCAATCACACGTCGCGGCGCTCCGCAAGCACCATCGCCGGATCGTCATCCGACGTCACCCGGCCGTGGCGGTACCCGGCCGGATGCGACGGCGTCGGGCATAAACGAACAGTGCGACCAGCGTGGCCAGGTACGGCAGCATCTCCGTGAACTGGGGCGGCACATCGATGCTCTGTGCCTTCAACCCGACCGACGCCGCGAAACCGAACAGCACCGAGAGGGACGCGATGCCGAGCGGAGAACCCTGCACCAGGACGATCGCCGCGAGCGAGATCCAACCGCGGCCGTTCGACATGTTCTCCCCGAACAGCTGGAGGTAGCCGATCGACAAGAACGCCCCGGCGAGTCCGCAGAACACTGCGCAGAGCACCAGCGACTGCGCCCGCACGCGTCTCGCCGACACCCCGCTGGCCTCCAGCGAGGCAGGGTTCCAGCCGGCCGAGCGGAGCCGCAACCCGAACCGGGTGCGAAACACCAGCACGACCGACCCGGCGATGAGCAACGGGATCATCCACTCGACGACGGTGTGTCCGGCCGTGACGGACCGAAGCACCGGCACGTCTCCGAGCAGGGGAACGCGGAACTTCGGCATCGCCGGGATGGGCTTGTCCGCAGTGCCGGAGAACACGCCCGCCTTCTTGTAGATGCGCCGGAGGAGAAAGGTCGTGGCTCCCACGGTGGCGAGGTTGAGCGCAATCCCTGTCACGAACTCGTCCGTCCCGAGCACGAGCACGAACAACGCGAAGATCGCCGCAAGAACGCCGGCCGCGAACACCGCACCGAGCACACCGACGAACCAGTTCTGCGAACCGTGCGCAGCGACGACCGCACCGAACGCACCGGCAAGCATCATCGCTTCCATTGCGATGTTGAAGATGCCGGCATAGTATGTGTACATACCACCAAGCGCAGCGAGCAGAATCGGGGCGGCGGCCGACAAGGACCCCGAGAGGAGACCCTCGAAGGAACGCAGCACTGCCCCGAGGATCACGGACGCGTCCGGGCGAGGAGAGCCCGTACCTCGTCGGCGGTCGGGATCGAGGGCTGGGCGCCGTCCTTCGTGCACGCCAGGGCGGCGGCCGCATTCGCCCGGATGACGGCGGCATCGACGGCCTCGCCGTCGGCGAGCGAGGCGGCGAGGTAGCCGCAGAAGGTGTCGCCGGCGGCAGTCGTGTCGACCACCTCCACCTGATGTCCCGGGGTCGTCACCGCCGCCTGACCCCGGCGAAGGACGACCGCGCCATCGCCTCCCAACGTCAGCACAACCGACGACACGGCTCCGAGCGCCGCCCAGCGGGCGTCATCCAACGAGGCTGAGGACGACCCCGTGAGCTGTTCGAGCTCGGTTTCGTTGACCACCAGCACGTCCGTGACCGCGAGCAGGTCGGTCGGCAAAACGGTCATTGGAGCGGCGTTGAGCATCGTGATCGCACCACGAAGTCTCGCGATCTCGAATGCGTGGCGGACGACCTCGAGGGGCACTTCGAGCTGCGCCATGGCGACGCGGACGTCGTCGAACAACCCGTCCTCGACGGCGTCGTCGATGTGAACCGGTCGCAGCATCGCGTTCGCCCCGGTCACGACAACGATCGTGTTCTCGCCCGAGTCGGCCACCGTGATCACCGCTGTGCCGGTCGGATCGTGGCGGCACGTGCCAACGGCCGAGATGTCGACACCGGCCGCCGTCAATGCGCCCTGGAGGAAGTCGGCACCGCCGTCGGGCCCCATCCGACCGATCAGCGCCGTCCGGGCACCTGCTCGGGCCGCCGCCACGGCCTGGTTCGCCCCCTTGCCACCGGCGTGCGTGGCGAAGCCCGTCCCCAGCAGCGTCTCCCCGGGAACAGGGTGGCGCGGCGCTCGCACGACCAGATCGACGTTCGCACTTCCCACTACGACGACGGAGGCCACGGTCCGAGCGTAGCCACGGACACCCCGTCGACCCCCGTTTCGTGCCGGTTCGTTGGGAGAGAGGTTGCCCCATCGATGGGGGCAAAACACCTCCCAACGGCGCTGGGAGGTGGATAGCCCCCATATCTAGGGGCAACCTCTCTCCCAATGCACTGCGGGTCAGCTGGGTTGCGAGCAGTCGAGGGGCGCTTCTCGCAACGATGTCGGTTTCCATCGAGGGACCGGTTCGAGGTAGTCGGACGCAAGGGCGCGGAGCGCGGCGGCGAAGGGCGTCCACGATCTGGATTCATCGCCGACCGGGAGCCTCACCATGCGCCGCTGTGTCCCAAATCGTTCTCGCAGGGCGAAGCCCTCGGCCAGACAGGCAACGGCGACGGCGAAGTCGTCCACGTTGAAGGGCGGCCGGGCGCGGAAGCCGAGATGGTCGATGACCCCTTCGAGCAGGTCCCGGAGCGCGCCCGTCGCCGACTCGTCGCCTTGGCGCAGTGCGGGCCCGAGCACTTCGTCGTCGGCCGTCGAGGGTGTCGAGACCGTCAACGCCCACACCCCGACCCAGAGTTGCCAGCTCCGTGACGCTTCGAGGACCTCGACATGCACGGCGCCGGCGACACACCACACCTCGTCCAGTGCCGCTTTTCGAGCCGCCAGCGTGGAGCGGTCGGCCGCGGCCATCACCCGGAGCGCGGCCTCCGCTGTCGGTGTCTCCTCTCCGGCCGGGTACCCCCGCGCTGCGGCGAGAAGCACGTCCTGCTGGAACGAAGACTGTGAGTCCCAGATCCGCCCGTACACCGATGCGGGAGTGACCCGCTCGCCCAGGTGGTCGGCCGCACGAGCGATCGCCGCGTGCAACGAGACGCTGGTGGCGCCGCCCTCCAGACCCCTCTCGATGAGGAGCTCGTGACCGGCGGCGAGCACGGCGGCGCGGAGATGGTGCTTGGGCCGCTTCGGTGCACGCTGACTTCCCTGGTTGCGAACCACAGTTGCAAAGCCTATATTGCAACATCTAGTTGCAACAATCCCCCCGTTGCCGCGCTCCCGAGAGGACGGACATGTCACAAGGTTTCAAGATCGACCCGAGCCAGCTCCCCAAGCTTCCGAGGCCACGACGCCTCGGCGCGCTGATCGGCGGTGTCGTCGTCGTGCTGGTCGGTGTCAATCTGCTCAGTCGCTCATTTGTCTCGGTGGATGCGAACGAGATCGGCGTCGAGATCGTTCGTGGCCAGGTGCAGGGAACGCTGAACCCTGGCTGGCACCTCATCTCGCCCGTCGGCGGCAAGGTGAAGGTCTATTCGACCCGCCTGCAGCAGACCTCGATGATCAAGGCCGGCGGAGAAGGTGACCGCGCTGGCGACGACTCCATCGAAGTGGCCTCGCTCGAAGGTGCCCGAATGAACGTCGACGTCACCATCAACTACCGGCTCAACAAAGCCCAGGCCGTGAACCTCTTCCGCACCATCAAAGACGAGACCGACATCCGGGAGCGGATCGTCCGACCGGCCGTCCGGTCGACGATGCGTGACGTGTTCGGTGCCTACAACGCCAAAGAAGCCATCACCACCAAACGAGGTGAGATCCAAGGCCGGGTGTTCTCCGCGCTGAAGGAGAAGTTCGAAAAGGACGGCATCGACGTCGCCACGGTCGACATCCGCGAGATCTACCTCCCGGAGAACATCCAGGAGCAGGTCAACGCCTCGATCGGCGCCGAAGCGGCCGCCCAGCGCGTCGCCATCGAGCGCAAGCAGAAGGAGACCGAAGCCGAAACGAATCGTCTCGTCTCTGAGAAGCGAGCCGAACAGTCGAGGATCGAGGCCAAGGGCCAGGCCGACGCCAAGAAGATCGCCGCCGAAGGCGAGGCGTCTGCCAACCGCTTGATCGCCGAGTCGCTCACGCCCGGACTCATCCAGCTCCGACAGATCGAAGCGGTCTACAAGAACGGCAACCAGGTCTACTTCCTCCCCCAGGGAGCCAGCCCGAACGTGTTCTTGACCCCGACGAACAACGTCGGCAGCCCGAGCCCGGTTTCGGCGGCAACCGCCGAAGCCGCAGCCGCAGCCACGGCAACCACAACCCCAACCACCACGGCTCCGTAAGACGCCATCCCCGTCGTTGGGAGAGAGGTTGCCCCCATATCTGGGGGCTAAACACCTCCCAACGACGCTGGGAGGTGGTTGGCCGCAAAACGACGCGGCCAGGAGTCCCGCGCTCGCGCGAACGCGGACGACAGTCAGCCCCTCGTGCGCCTCAGTCGAGGGTGATCTCGACGAATCCGTCCGGACTGGGCTTGCGGAGACGGAGCTTCTCCGGGATCACCATGAAGAACTCCATCACGTGCTTCTTCCAGCCGTACTTCCGATTGAGCAGGCCATGGACGAAGGTTCCCCGCTCGGCCGGCAGTTCCACGGCGCTCCCGGTCACCGACAAGGCGCCGGGAGCCACCTTCCCTTTGACGTCGCACGGAGCGACGGTCACCCTCCCGGTGGCCCGGATCCGCTTCATCTTGCCGGCGTCGAGGGCGCTGTAGAGGTAGATCTTGCCGTTGTCGGTGGCGAACCAGACGGCCGTTGCCACGGCCGCCCCGTTGCGTCGAAACGTCGACAGCGAGACGTATTGCGCTCGCTCGATTTCCTGCGGGATCGTTGCCATAGCGCACCAACCTACGCTCGACGGTGTCCGCGAGGAACGTGACGAGCGGCCCCGACGAGATACTCGCCCGAGCCGAACGCAGCGTCTCCGGCGACCGCGGTCGCCCTCTTCGCGCCGCAGGTTCGCCCCGCTGCGGACGATCGGTGAGAGTGCCCGATCTCGGGTGGCCACCTGGCGACGACGAAGAAGGCGAGCGAGCGACGCGGACATGAGTGACCAGGCCAACCACGTGGAGACGTCCACCCTCCTCAGCCGTCGGGCGGTGTTCGACCGCGACGCAAAGGTGTGCGGTTACGAGCTGCTTCCGGCGGGCCGACGTGACCAGGGCGTCCCGGATCGGGCGAGCTCCGCCTTCCCCGTCGACCTCCTTCGGCGGCTGAGGCACACCTCCTTGGACGAGCTCGTCGGCTCACGGTCGGCGCACATTCGCGTGACCGAGGAGTTCCTCCGTTCCGGCCCGTACCAGCAGTTCCCCGTTGGACGGGTGTGTTTCCTCCTCGACGCCTCGGTGTTCTGTGCCCACGGATCCGATAGCGAGGCGCTTGAGGAGCTCTTCCAGATAGTGCGCCGCGACGGATACCGGATCGGGCTCCACGGAGTCACGCGAGAGAGCTACGGCGTCGGCGACGTCCCGCAGGTGGACGCAATCTCCATCGACACGGAGGCCCTCGGTGACGACTCAGCAGTGGAGCTTGCGGAGGAAGGGCGTCGTGTCGGGGTGCAATCATGAGCGCTCCGGGTCGCGAGCGACGACCACTTCGCTCGTCTCCGCAGCCACTTCACCACCTTCGAAGGCGGCTTCTACCAACGCCGGTCGTCGGGGAGTGAAGGAGGGGTGAGCACTGGACGGCTCGCAACGCTGCAGCTCCTGGCCGAGTGCGCCAACCCGGAAGCCTCACTGGAGGCGTTCGAGTCCATCATCGGTCGTGATCCGTCCCTGACGCTTCGCGTCATGCAGCTGGCCAACTCGGGCTTCGCGTCGCTGCCGAGACAGCTCAACTCCGTGCGGGAGGCGCTTATCACCGTCGGGGTGACCAACATCCGCAACCTCGCGATGATTGCGTCGCTCAATCGCATCGAGGACCAGCACCCCGAACTGCTTCTCGACGCGCTTGTTCGAGCCAAAGTGTGCGAGCTTCTCGCCCGAGGTGACGGGCTTGTGCCGTCGACGGCATTCACCGCCGGACTCCTCTCCACGCTCGACCTGTTCCTCGGAGTCTCCGTCGACGTGGCAACGGAGAAAGCTGGACTCAACGACGAACTCCGATCGGCCATCGTCAACCACGACGGCCGTCTCGGAGCGTTCGTTTCGGGCGCGATCGGGATGGAACGCGGCGATGTGGATCGCGCGACGACGGAGGCCATCGGCGCTTCCGCTCTCGCCGACGCCTATGTGGCGGCACTCGGGTGGGCCGGGGAGGTCGTGGCCAACTCGACGGCATGACCCCCGACGACACCGACACCCGCGCCGCGTTGGGGAACGTCAGTCGTCCAACTTCAGCGCGCTGATGAACGCTTCCTGCGGCACTTCGACCCGCCCGATCGACTTCATCTTCTTCTTGCCTTCCTTCTGCTTCTCGAGGAGTTTGCGCTTCCGGCTGATGTCGCCGCCGTAACACTTGGCCAGAACGTCCTTGCGGCGGGCCTTGACGGTCTCGCGGGCGACGATGCGTCCACCGATGGCGGCCTGGATCGGCACGTCGAACATCTGGCGCGGGATGAGCTCGCGCAGCTTCGCGCACATCTTCCGGCCGAAGTCCTCGGCCTTGGCCCGGTGGATGATCGACGAGAACGCGTCAACGGGTTCACCGTTCAGGAGGATGTCGAGCTTCACGAGTTGCGACTCCCGGTAGGAATCCGGCTCGTAGTCGAGCGAGGCGTACCCCTTCGTGCGGCTCTTGAGGGAGTCGAAGAAGTCGACGACGACCTCGGCCAGCGGGATCCGATACACCATCTCGACGCGCTCGGCGGAGATGTAGTCCATCTTGACCATCTCGCCACGGCGGTGCTGGCAGAGCTCCATGATCGTGCCCGTGTAGTCCGTCGGGGTGAGGATCGACGCCCGGAAGAACGGCTCCTCGATCTTCTCGATCATGTTCACCGGCGGCATCGACGACGGCGCATCGACCTGGATCACCTCGCCGGATGTGGTGGTGACCTGATACGCAACCGAGGGGGCGGTCGCGATCAGTGCGAGGTTGAATTCGCGCTCGAGCCGTTCGCGAACGATCTCCATGTGAAGCAGTCCGAGATAGCCGCAGCGGAACCCGAACCCGAGGGCGCCGGAGGATTCCGGTTCGTACGAGATCGACGCGTCGTTGAGCTTGAGCTTCTCCAGCGAGTCCCGGAGGAGGGGGAAATCGTCACCGTCGATCGGGTAGAGACCGCAGAACACCATCGGCTTGGGCTGCTTGTAGCCGGCCAGGGCTTCGGTCGCCTGCTTGCCCCAGTGGGTGACGGTCTCACCGGATCGCGCTTCGGCAACGTCTTTGATGCCGGTGATCAGGTAGCCGACCTCGCCCGGGCCGAGCGTGTCGATGGGCTTGTTCGACGGGGTACGGACACCGATCTCCTCGGCGTCGTGGCGACCCCGCGCATTCATGTAGAAGAGCTGATCGCCGGTGCGCAGGCGCCCGTTCTTCACCCGCACAGCGCTGACGACGCCCCGGTACGAATCGTAGTACGAATCGAAGATGAGGGCCTGCAGCGGCGCCCCGGGGTCACCGCCCGGGGCGGGAATGCGCAGGCACACGGCGTCAAGGAGGGCCGGAACGCCTTCTCCGGTCTTGGCGCTGATGCGCAGGATCGTGTCGGCCGGTATGCCGAGCACCTTTTCGATCTCCGCCGCATAACGGTCCGGGTCAGCAGCCGGGAGGTCGATCTTGTTCAGGCACGCGACGATTTCGAGATCGCTCTCCAGTGCCAGGTAGCAATTGGCGAGGGTCTGGGCCTCGATTCCCTGGGCGGCGTCGACGACGAGAACGACGCCCTCACACGCGGCGAGGGACCGGGAGACCTCGTAGCCGAAGTCGACATGCCCGGGGGTGTCGATCAGGTGGATGGTGTGATCGACGCCGTTCGACTTCCAGCCGACCCGCACGTTCTGGGCCTTGATGGTGATGCCCCGCTCACGCTCGATGTCCATGGAGTCGAGGTACTGCGCTCGCATGTCACGCTTCTCGACAGCGCCGGTGAGCTCCAGGATGCGGTCGGAGAGCGTCGACTTGCCATGGTCGATGTGGGCAATGATCGAGATGTTGCGGATGGTCGAACGGTCGATCACCGGGTACCCCCGCGGTCGGACAGAGCGATGTTGCGGATCGTGGAGCGGTCCATCACCGGATAGTCCCTCGGTCGATCGTGCGGGTCGGGGCGGGGCTGTGGTGGATCGTTGGTCGGTCCATGGGGAAACGTACGTCCTGGGTAACTTGTGAGCGCCCGAGCCTACCGGTGGGCCCGGTCAACGGGGTCGCGCCCCCGGGGTTCGGTGAGAGGGGTCGGTGCTGCTAGCCTTTCCCGGCTGTTTGGAACGCCGGAGCTATCTCCGTCGTCCGTTTCGTTTCATCCGACCGGCAACGGTCTCTCACCCTCGGGACACACTGTGGCGAACATCAAGAGCCAGAAGAAGCGCATTCTCACCAACGCCAAGCGCCAGGACCGCAACAAAGCGGTGCGGAGCGAGTTGAAGACGCGCGTCAAGACTGCGGTCCGCATCGCGACCGAGGATCCGACCTCCGACGCAAGTGCCGATGCCCTTCGCCTCGCCATCAAGCGGATCGACAAGGCGGCCACCAAGGGCGTCATCCACAAGAACCAGGCGGCCAACCGCAAGTCGAAGCTGATGCACCGTATCGCTGCGCTCCGGGCCGACTGAGTCGATCGTCGTCCTCCGCCCGGGCGCAACGTCCCGGCACCCACGACCTCGCCTCGGGCGAGGTCGTTTCGCGTCCGGGCTGCGGTTGACGGTCGGCATGCGCAAGCGGGTACCGTGCCACATGGCCCAGCTCCAGATCCCGAACTTCGGACAGCTCCTCGCCCCCTACATCGGCCAGGTGCCGCCGTCGATCATGCCGCGGTTCCTCGCCCTGCTCGAGCGAGGCGCGGCCGATCGCTACCGGGAATGGGCGGCCATGCTGCCCGCACATGCGGAGGTGCTCCTCCAGTGCGCGGCGAGCGAGGACGAGATCGCCGACCGGATCGAATCGGTGTTCTCGCTCGACGAGGCGTTGCGTGACGAGCTCGTGGCTCCGCTTCCGGGGGCGAAACGGACCTACTACGACGCCTTCAGCGGCATGGACGTGTGGGATCAGTTGCGGGTGCAAGCCAACGCCGAGCGTCAGGGCGCCCAGGCGTGGCGCAACATCGCCACCCGGACAACCGACGACCGTGTCCTCGCCGAACTCGCGGCGTGTTCGGCGCTGGAGGAAGAGAGCGCCGACCGGCTCGACGCGCTCATCGCCGCGGCGGGATCGACAGCGCCGGCCTGAAGGACGCGCCGTTGGGGTGAACGACCCGATTCGGCCCCGCCGTCGGGCATCGCGGAGGCGTCTAGACAGCGCGCCCGAGGAACTGGAGGAACTCGGTCTGGAGGTCGGCGCCTTCGGGTGTGTCGATCTTGGGGCCGAAGAACCCGGGGTTGCGGATCATGGCGTCGAGCGGCTTGAGTCCCTCATAGGCACCGGCCACCGCGTCAGCGTCGAGGGCCTCGTTCTGGCCGGTGGCGCGGGCGAGGTCCCAGGTGTGGACGAGCGTATCGGTGCAGATCAGTCGACCGACCAGCTGCTCCAAGGGCATCGGGCCGAACGGTCCTTGGAGCGTTGCCGCAGCTCGTTCCGGGTCGAGGAGTGCGGCATGGAGCCCGGTCGTTGCTGAGGTCCATGCCTCGACGACGTCCTCGTCGGCGCCGAGTTCGGCTGGGCCATCCGGTCCGGCGAGCAGGCGACGGTGTCCGCCGACCACGTGAGCCACGATGTCTCGCGCCACCCACCCCTCGCACGGCGAAGCAGCCGACCAGTCCTTCACCCCGCGGACGCGGTCGGTGAATGCGGCAGCGATGTTTGCGTAACGGTTGGCTGTGGCGGTCATGTCGACAGCGTAGGCACGTCATGACCGCATGGGTGCAGCGATCATCGGCACTTGGTGTTGTGGTCGGGCGTTCATAGGATCCCCTCGTGCGAGTGCTCGATCTCTTCGACGGCTCGACCTCGACGGTCGTCCTTCCGGACGGGACCAGGGTGTCGGCACGGCAGTTGGCCCGAGAGGGGTGCCGGCTGGCAGCGGCGCTCCGGGCGGTGGGCTTCGCGCCGGGTGACCGGGTTGCCGTGCAGTTGCCGAATGGCCTGACCTACCTCCGGCTGCTGGTCGCGTGCGCGGCGGCCCGTCTCGTCCTCGTGTCGGTGAACACGCGCTTCACCGAAGCCGAGGCCGCTGACGTGATCACGCGTTCCGGTGCCGGTTTCGTCGTCAGGTCAGTCGACGCCCTCGACTTCATGACCAACGAAGGGACAGCGATCGATGTGCTGCCTGACGCCGGCCAACCAGATGATCCGTTCGTCGTCTTCACCACGTCGGGGACGACGAGCCGGCCGAAGCTGGTGCGCCACACCCAGGAGTCGATCGCCCGACACGGTCGGAATGCAGCGCACTCGTTCACCTACACCGAGAGCGACACGGCACTGATCGCCATGCCGTTGTGCGGCACCTTCGGGTTGTCGAGCCTCACCGCTGCACTCGCCGGGAACTGCCGCATCGTGCTCACCGACAGCTTCGATCCGACCGTAACGGGTGAGCTCATCGAGCGCGAACAGGTCACGGTCGTGAACGGGAGCGACGACATGTTTCACCGGCTGCTCGATGCCGGTGCTGACCTGTCGAGTATTCGCATGGGCGGATACGCCCGCTTCAACTCGAGTCTGGACGGGGTCACCAGTCGGGCCGACACGCACGGATGCACGCTCGTCGGCCTGTACGGGATGAGCGAGGTGCAGGCGCTGTTCGCGCACCGCTCCCCCACATCGGCGATGGACGATCGCGAACGAGCGGGTGGCGCGATGGTGAGCGAAGCCGCGAGGTTCCGCATCGTCGAGGGCGAACTCCAGCTTCGAGGTCCGAGCATGTTCGACGGCTATCTGGCCGAAGGAGGCGACCGGATCGACACCGACCTCACCGGGCAAGCGTTCGCCGATGGTTGGTTCCGCACGGGCGATGCCGCTCATGCCGACGACGATCGTACATTCACCTACCTTTCCCGACTCGGCGACTCGATCCGCCTTGGTGGCTTCCTTGTCGCACCGGCCGAGATCGAGAGCGCGTTGCTCGACTTCGACGGGGTCACCGGGGCACAGGTTGTCGCGGTGGAACGGCCCGGTGGGGCGCGACCGGTCGCCTTCCTTACCGGTCAGCCGACACTGTCGGAGGAGTCGATGATCAGCGCGCTTCGCAATGTGCTGGCTGTCTACAAGACTCCGGTCCGGATCATCCGGCTCGATGCGTTCCCCACCACCCCGAGCGCCAACGGCGACAAAATCCAACTCGGCCGTCTGCGAAACATGGCGACCGCACTTCTCGACAACCCGACCAACGAAGCGGAGCTCAGACCATGACCATGCAACTCGGCGTTTGCCTGGCGAGCCAGATCACCGACATCGATTACGCGGTCCTCGCCGAGGAGCTCGGCTTCGACGATCTCTGGTTTGCCGACAGCCAGATGATTTGGTCCGACGTGTACGCCACCATGGCACTTGCGGCCGCTCGTACCTCACGGATCCGCATCGGGACGGGGGTGGCTGTCGCCGGAACGCGCTCAGCCCCGGTAACGGCCGCAGCGCACGCGACGATCAACGCGATCGCCCCGGGTCGGGTGTTCTGCGGCATCGGGACCGGCAACACCGCGATGCGGGTGATGGGTCATCGCCCGATGCCGATCGCTGAGTTCGAGGCGTATATCGAATCGCTCCGGCCTCTCCTCAGCGGGGAGGAAACCCCGCTGACGTGGCGCGGCCGGACCGCCCCGGTCCGGCACCTGATGCCCACGCACGGCTTCGTCGACTTCACGCATCGGATCCCGCTCTACATCTCGGGCTTCGGACCACGGGCTATGGCCCTGGCGGCGACCCATGGTGATGGCCTGGTCATGTCGGTCCCACCTCATCCCTCCGCTGTCGAGCGGGTCTGGGGTCGGCTGACTGCAGCAGCGGCATCTACTGGCCGGGCCATCACCCCCGAGAACTACTTCACCTGCACGCTTACGACCGCGTTCGTCCTCGAGGACGGCGAGTCCATCGACAGTGATCGCGTTCGAGCCGGTGTCGGCGCCTTTGCCATCGCCGGGCTGCACTACAGCTACGAGCAGTGGCGCGAGGCCGGGTCACCGGACACGCCGGGTCGCTTCAGCTTCTGGGACGAGTACGTCGCCATGATCGCCGATATCGACCCTTCGCGGGTTCACCTCCGCGTGCACCAGGGCCATAACTGCTGGGTGCTCCCCGAAGAGGAGCGCTTCGTCACCAGGGAACTCATCGAGGCCACCTGCCTCGTCGGCACCGCCGACCAGATCGCCGATCGTCTGCGCGCATTGGAAACCGCCGGTCTGTCGCAGCTCATGGTGCTTCCTCCGCTGGACGCCAAGGAACAGGTGCTCACCGACATCGCCACCAAGGTCATGCCACGCCTCCGCGACTAGTGTCCGCCCCATGACCGATCCTGTCACCCGCGCCAGCATCGAGGCCTCCCTCCGCAGCTACTGCCGGGGCATCGACCGTCTCCACGCACCGTCCGTCGCCGCCGCGTTCCACCCCGGGGCCATCCTCATCGACTACGGCCCGCAACCCATGACGATCGAAGCGTTCGTCGAGTACGCGCTCCCCTCGCTACGCAAGAAGTTCGTCGCCACCCAGCACCGGATCAGCAACACCACGGTCGAGCAGGACGGGGAGCATGCACTGGTCGAGACCTACGTGCACGCCACACACGTCGAGGAAACCGCCGACGGCCGACGGCTGCACACCTTCGTCGGGCGCTACATCGACCGGTTCGAAGCGCGTGACGGGGAATGGAAGATCGCCCACCGCACATTGCGCAACGACTGGTCGACGGCAGCGCCGATGGCCGACGCGATGTCGGGCACGTACGTGCCCAGCGGGCGGGGCGACTCACCCGACCCGATCTGGGGCTGACACCGCGAACGGGCGTCACTCCGCCGGCTTGAACCCGCCTGCCGCCAGGTAGTCGCGGACCCGCTGCTGGAGGTGGCGGGCCCGCACCTCCTGGTAGTTGCCGAGCGTCTGGGAACGCTTGCGGCTCGACCGGAAACCACGGGTCTGGGCGGCCATGTTCGCAGTGTCCTCGTCGTAGACCCGACCGAGACCACCGAGACCCGTGGCAATGGTGTAGCTGTCGTCGACGTCGAGTTCGATGACGGAGGGCGGCGGTGGCGTGTCACCGTCGAGAGGGCGGGGTCGCATCATCAGCAGGTCGAAATAGCTGGAATCAAGGGAAGTCGGATCGGGACGGAACCGATAGACCATCCCCAACGAGAGACCCGGGAAGAAGAAGGCATTCGGAAACGCGAAGTACTCGATCGAGTCGAGGGTGATCGACTCGCTGACATGGCTGAAATCTCGCCCGTACTTCGTGCTCATGTCACGCCGCACGAGGCTTGCGTAGAAATCACGAGCGCGCATACCTTCGGGTAGTACCAGCGGGTCCATGCCGTGACGCAGGTTGCGGGTGAGATGGGCGAGGATCTGCTGCTCGGTCCTCGGGACCGGACGCTGCGGGCTGTCAAGACCGGTGGTGTGCACGAACCGGCTGATGTTCGGCGCGAACACGTCGTACTGGGTGGTGACCTCGTCTCCGAGCTGGCCGGTGGCGTGCGTTTCGCGCACGTGGTACGCCTCGAGAAAGGCTTCGGCCGCGGCCTTCCAGTTGCACGGAAGACGCTTGCGGATGTGCGTCTCGATGTAGCGGTCACCGATGTCGAACTCGGCGAAGTGCGATGGCAGAACACCGAGGTAGTCCGACAACGGCGCGGCGTTCGGATCGAAGTTCACCCACACGAACCCGGCGAACACGTCGACCGGCAGCTGCGGTAAGCGGTGCGACTCGTCGCTGACGTGCGGGAAGTCCCAGCGATCGGGTATCTCGATCAGGTCACCGTCGAGCGACCAGGTCCAGCCGTGGAACGGGCACTTCAACTGGTTGGCGAAGCCGCACGTGCCGGGGCTTCGCAACTGCGTGCCACGGTGCATGCAGGCGTTGTAATACGCCTTGATGGTGCCGTCGGTCGTCCTCACGATGAGGGCCGAGTGCGGACCGACGTCGTAGACGTAGTAGTCACCCGACTCGGCAATGTGGTCGACGTGGCAGGCCCACTGCCACGTCTTGGACCACATGTGGTCATACTCCGCCGCGGCATACTCCGGCGATGTGTAGTTCGTGAACGGAATATCGGCGTCCCCCAGGAACACCGGAGACCGCTCGAGGAGCGGCCACGGCGGCGGGGTGGGGTCGGCGAGCAGCTGCTCGTGAAGGGACGGACCCGGGGCGCGTGCGGTTCCCGGAGCAGCGACGGGGGCGGCGGAGACGTCACGCACATCGGTCATGGCGTAAACCTAGTGGTCTGTCGCCGAATTGACGACTACGGATCGGCGAGCAATCGGCGGCGAAGGCCGCCGAGCTGTGGTCAGGAGATCGGCGGCAGACCACTGGGGTCGCCGAGTGGAGATCGGCGAGACCCGTGAACGAGACTGCGCAGCATGGATCCCACCCGTCAGCGGACCGCCCGTGATCTCGGTCCGTCGGATCTCGTGTGGGACCACTTCAGCCGGCCCCGTGTCGACGACACCGTCACCAAAGTGCACGCCGCAGCCGCGGCTGGATACTCCGCCATCGGCCTCTATCTCGGTGCGTGGGCGGCGTTGCGCGAGCAGCCCGCCGAGCTCGACCGGGTGGATGAAGCGCTCGCGGCGACCGGACTCGTGGTGGCGAACATCGAGACGCTGCGCGGTTGGGCGGTGCCCGACGATGACGAGGCGTGCCGACGCCAGGAGGCGCTGGCATACGACATGGCCGCGCACTGGGGATGTCGCTACGTGCAGGTGATCGGTGACGCGACCGGACCACTCGACCGGGCGGCGGAGGGTTTCGGCGCGCTCTGCGATCGGGCGGCCGATCACGGCCTCCTTGTCGGACTCGAGTGGGTGCCGAGCATGACCAACATCGGCGACGCCGCCACTGCCCTTCGGATCGTCGCCGACGCCGACCGCGCCAACGGCGGCTTCTGCGTCGACTCCTGGCATTTCACCCGTTCGACGAACAATCTCGAGGACCTCCGCAACCTGCCGGGTGAGCGGGTGTTCGCCACGCAGTGGAACGACGGCACGATCGCCCCGCAGCACCCCGACTACTTGCAGGACTGCCTCACGAACCGTGTCCCCCCGGGTGAAGGCGAGTTCGCGCTCGTGGAGATCGTCCGGATCCTCGATGCGCTCGGGTCGCGTGCTCCGATCGGTGTGGAGGTCTGTTCGGCTGAGCTGTGGGCCGGTCCCGCGGACCACGCCGCGCGGGTGAGCGCCGATGCAATGCGCCGCGTGCTCGCGCTGGCCCGGACCCCCTGATCTCCGGCAGATCCCCCGGGTTTTCAGCCTTCGAGTGCTACCGATGCCGTGCCGTCGTGCTCGCTCACTCGGAAGCATGCGATCGGCACCGAGGCCGGCGGCCCCTGGTGGGCCCCGGTACGCACGTCAAACTGCGCACCGTGCAGCGGGCAGGTGAGGAGAGCTCCCCGGAGCCGCCCCTCCGACAGCTTGGCGTCGCGGTGCGAGCAGTTGTCCTCCACCGCATGCAGTTCGCCGGCCACCCGGCAGACCACCACACCGTGCTCGCCGATGTCGGGGAACACCCGAAGCTGGCCATCTCGCAAATCGTGCAGATCGCCGAGTTCGCAATGGTGGCCTGACATCGCGACGAGCGTACGCTGGCGTGGCGACCAACCCGAATCGACCGGGCGTGTCCGCGATCAGCGGTCGCGGCTGCGATGGACGGGATCGTCGGTCAGCGGCATCGGCACAAAGAGCTGATACCCGCGGGTCGGGCAGCCGCCGTCAAGGGATTCCGCCCGGACGAATCGGCCGTTGCCCCACGTAAAGGCGTCGTACCCAGTCCATCGCTCCGTTGGTCGGAACACCGACGACTCGTCGAAGCGACCCGGTCCCATCGTGGTTGTGCTCTGGACGCACATCTCGTCATCGTCACGGCGATCGATGTTCACGAACCGGAACCTCCGCCGAAGCGTGCTGCTCTGCCCGTCGGACACATCGTGGCGCCATTGGACCAGGGTGTGGAGCGGGCGGCCGTTCTCGTCGAGAATCAGGACCTCTTCGCGCAGCCCGTGCCCGCCGTCGGAGTCGTAGCTCGAACGCGTCGAGAACAGGGTGAGTGTCGTACCGCCGAACGTCGTCGAGACATCGAGCGTGCGCGACCTCCCGAGCTTGCAGCTGCGTGAACGATGGTCCTTGGTAACGACGATTCCCTCGGCACAGAGCTTCGCCGTGTTGAACTCGTCGGTCTCGAAGAGGTTCAGGGTGGGGCGATCATCCTCGGTTGACGGTCGCACGACGATCGTCGGGCCGGGTGGCGGGGTGGCCCACGCCGGCCACGTCGACACGACGACGACGAACCCCGGCAGCGCGGCGATCAGCAACAGCAGGGCGCCGTGAAGCCGAGCCCGGGCCTTGCCCCGATGGACGCCGGAGGAAGGGGTGGTCTCCCGAACTCGTTTCACAACACCTCCGACGTCACGGAGCAGTCGCTGGTTCCCAACGGTTCAGCGCAACCTTCGCTCCGAAACACTCCGACCACGCGGAGTGAGAGCTGGTCCGGGTTTGTCCCACCGAACCGATCGCCCGGACGTGGACCCGAGCGAATGTCCGCCTGGCTGGAGTCGGACGAGTTCGTTCTCGAGGTCGAGCCGACGATCGATCTGCGGCCCGGTGCAGACAAGACGTACGAACCGCGTGCGCGTGACCCGAGCCTCCGCTGTACGAGCGACGACGGAGAACGGTCAGCCGACGAACGCTCGAGGAGCGGAACCGAAGTAGACCTTCGCAGGATGGTTCGTCGAGCCTACGAGTGGATGTTCCGGTCGCGGCAGACCGGGCAGATCGTCATTGCCCAGTTCCCCAACGTGGCGCTCGGCCTGTATCTCGCCGTCGCGCTGACGCTCCGCGTGCTCGACCCCGCCGGTGCCGTGAGGACGACGCTCGACTGGATGGCCATTGGCGCGCTCGCCTGGTGGGCGGTGGACGAGGTCGCTCGCGGCGTCAACCCATGGCGGCGCGCACTCGGTGCGTTCGGCTGTTTCGTCGCGGTGACCGGCGTCTGGGCCCTCGTTCGCTAGCGGCCGATGTCACGAAACAGCTCGAGAGGCCGCCGGCTACATCCGGTCGAAATTTGGGGCCCGGCGCTCGCGACGCGCCAGCCCGGCCTCTTTCGGGTTGCCCGTCTGCACGGCGAGGATCTGCGCACGGTTCTCGATCTCCTTGGCGTGACGGAGGCTCGGCGCATCGAGGGCAACGTTCAGTCCGAGCTTGGTCTGCCACACGCCGAACTCATTGTTGGCGGCGAACCTTCTCGCGACAGCGAGCGCGGCGTCCAGAAGGTCCGGCTGGGGCACGACCTCATGCACGAGGCCGATCCGGTAGGCCTCCGTCGCATCGATGATCCGACCGCTGAGCATCATCTCGCGGGCCCGTCCGGCACCGACAATCTTGGGCAGCAGATAGCTCGTGCCCATGTCGAGTGAGGAGAAGCCCGCAGTGATGAAGGCCGACCCGAACCGTGCCGACTCCGTCGCTATGCGCACATCACAATGCAGGGCGTACGCCAGACCGCCGCCCACTGCCGCTCCGTTGACGGCGGCGATGACCGGCACCGAGAGCTCGTAGAGACGCGTCATCTGATCGGCGAGCCTCACCTGACCGTCATAGGAGGTCTTGAGTGCGGTACGAGAAGGTTTCGTCCACGCAGTCCCGGTGCCGCTCAGGTCGGCGCCCGCACAGAACGCCCGACCTGCCCCGGTAATGATCACGGCCCGGAACTCCCCCGACGCCTCGATCTCGTCGAGCGCGGCATCGAGGTCATCGAGCAGGGTTCCGTCGATGGCATTGAGCAGATCAGGTCGGTTCAGGGTGACGAGGGCAACTTCAGGTTCCAGGATCTCGCGCAGCACGGCAGCCATGGTGGAGGAGAGTAGATGGGAGTGCGGCGATCCGAACACTCGGTCGTTCGCATCGCTTCGAGCGGGGGGGGGGATCGTTCTCTCCGTACCGCCCGGAGGGACGGAGCGAACGAGAGTGGCCACCCTGCACCGTCACTTCGCAAGGGTGACGAGAAGCTCGTCCAGTTGCGCGAACTGTTCCGGCAGGGCGGTAGCGGAGCCTTCGAGCGCTTCGTCGAGCGCTCGGCTTGTGGGGTAGCGCTCGGTCAGCGTGACCAGGGTTGGCATCGCCGAAGGCGGTGGATTCGTCACGGCACCGGACTCCCGAACCTGCGCACGCCGATCCGGCGCAGGAGCGGGGTTGTGTTGGTGAGTGTTATGCGTTGGTGATGGAGGCGGCGATGCCGATCGAGTTCGCCGCGTTCGCCATATCAGCGTCACCGGTTACCAGGACAACATCGGAATCGGCAACCGCTGAAGCGGCAGCAAGGTGCACGGCGTCGTATCCGCGCAGACCGTGGGCCTGGGCGAGTTCACCGGCACGGTGGGCGAGCGCTTCGGTGACCTCGACGTGATCGACCTCGGTGATGATCGTTTCGAGTTCGACAAACGCGGCGGCACGCTGTGTGGCACTGAGCCTCCCCATTCGCTCGGCCTTGGCAAGTGCTGCTCGGACCTCCGGGTAGAGAAGTCGGACGCTGACAACACGCGATGACTCGTTCCACACCCGATTGCAACGGTCGCTCGAGGGTTCGTTGATGATGAGCGGGATGATTGCGGAGGTGTCGAAGTAGGCGATCACTGGCGTTGATCGGCGACGAGATCGCTGACGGGGCCCTTCGCGGTGATCCCACGTCCAACCGGACGGGAGCGTTTGCGAAGTTGGGCGGGGGTCACCAGCCCTTCAGCGATGAGGCGGTCCAACGGACGGGGCCGGTCCACCGGGACAAGCCGCGCTACAGCCGTCCCGTGGTCAGTGACCGTTACTTCGTGTCCGTCGCGGACCACTTCAAGGTATCGGCTGAGGTGGTCTCGTAGCTCTTTGATGCCAGCTTCCATGGTCCCAGTATGGCGCTTTTCCCGGACACAATCTAGCCACAATGTTGCGGGCGCCCTCAAAGCCGGCGATCGCTGGCGGGGTCGTTCCAGCAGTACATTGACCGGCAGAAGTGCGTACGTTCGCGGTAGTTGTGGAGTTGGTCGCTCCCGGCGCGACCAGGTCCACGAGAACGCTCCAAGCCCCTGCTCACAAGGTGCCGGTGGTTGAAGCGAGCGCACTGCGGCCACACACGAACGGCTTGGTCGCTTTCGCGTGGCCCAGTGGTGCGGCCGGCTCGATACTCGTCTTCAAGGTTGTTGCGGGAGTCCCGACCGGCCGTCTCCTTTCATGACCTTCGTCCCTAGCTCTGGCCGGCGAGGCGGAGCACCGTGGTCGACACAGCGGCTGGTCTCGTGCGCACACCGAGGCCGACCCGACTCGGACGAACAGGAGACCACATGGCACCGACGGACACCCTCGTGACCCCACCCGCGGCACCCCCACGGACGAGCGCGGCGAGCACCATCGACGCCAGCAAGGTCTACGGGTCCGAGGACAACATGGTCACCGCCGTTGACCACGTCACCGTTGCCTTCGAGACCGGTCGCTTCAGCGCCATCATGGGGCCGTCCGGGTCGGGCAAGTCGACACTCATGCACTGCATGGCCGGTCTCGATCCGCTCACGTCCGGGCGGGCGTTCATCGGCGACGTCGACCTCACCACGCTCCACGACAAGCAGCTCACCAAGCTGCGTCGCGACAAGGTGGGCTTCATCTTCCAGTCCTACAACCTCGTGCCGAGCCTCTCGGCACTGGAGAACATCACCCTCCCCGATCTCCTCGCCGGACGCAAGCCCGACCAGGCGTGGCTCGACCGGGTGGTGCAAACCGTCGGATTGGCTGACCGGCTCACGCACCGACCCTCGGAGCTGTCCGGTGGTCACCAGCAGCGCGTCGCTGTTGCCAGAGCGCTCGTCGCCCGGCCCGAGATCATCTTCGCCGACGAACCGACCGGCAACCTCGACAGCCGGGCCAGCACCGAGATCCTCGAGTTCATGCGGCGGGCCGTCAACGACCTCGGGCAGACCATCGTCATGGTGACCCACGATCCGGTCGCCGCGTCGTTCTCCGATCACATCGTGTTCCTCGCCGACGGACGCGTAGTGGACGAGATGGACGAGCCAACCGCCGAACGCGTGCTCGACCGCATGCGTCGATTCGGGTCGTGATCTTCCATGCTCCGCATCGCTCTCAAATCCGCGTTGTTCAACAAGCGGCGGTTGGTCGGGACCGGACTCTCCATCGTGATCGGCATCGCGTTCCTTGCCGGAACGCTCGTGTTCACCGACACGATAGGCCGCACGTTCGACACCCTGTTTGCCGACGTCTACAAGACCACCGACACCTACGTCCGGTCCAGCAGTGAGATCGATGTCGGCTTCGGCCAGAAGCTCTATGACCGCCTTCCCGAGTCGGTCAGCGCCGACGTCAAGGCGATCGATGGCGTTGAGTCCGTCGTCGCCAACGTAGGCGGTTTCGCCCGCATCATCGGCAAGGACGGCAAGCCGATCGGCATGGAGAACGGTTCGCCGAACTTCGGCATGTCGGTGACCGACGATCCGCTGGAGGCCTGGAGAAAAGTCGGGAACAGCGTCTACCCGCGTGGGGCCGATCAGATGATGATGGACGCTGGCACCGCCAAGAAGGGCAAGTTCAAGCTCGGCGACAAGGTCACAGTCATCAGCCAAGGTGGCAAACGCGTCTTCACCCTCGTCGGTATCGTTCGTTTCGGCAATGCGGATTCGCCCGGCGGGTCAACCTTCGCGCTGTTCGACGTGCCGACAGCCCAGTCCTTCGTCGGTAAGCCCGGCGAGATCGACGCCGTGCAGGTTGCCGCCGAGCCGGGGGTCACGGAGCGGACGTTGGCCGATCGCGTGCAGAAGTCGCTCGGTCCGAGCACCACGGTCTTGACCGGTACCGAGATCACCAAGGAAAGCCAGGACGCGGTCGGTGACGCGCTGAGCTTCATCAACATCTTGTTACTCGTGTTCGCCGCCGTCGCCCTGTTCGTCGGCTCGTTCATCATCTACAACACGTTCTCGATCATCGTTGCCCAGAAGCAGCGGGAGAACGCGCTGCTGCGAGCCGTCGGGGCCAGCCGAGCGCAGATCATCTCGTCGATCCTCGTTGAATCGGTCATCGTCGGGCTGATCGCCTCCGCGATCGGGTTCGTCGCCGGAATCGGCATGTCGACGGTGCTGAAGAACCTCATGGCGGCCTTCGGCATCGACATCCCCGCCGGTGGTGTCGTGTTGCTGCCACGGACGGCGATCGTCTCGTTCGTCGTCGGCGTGGTCATGACAGTGTTCGCCGCGGTGTCACCATCGGTTCGGGCCTCGAGGGTGGCGCCCGTGGCGGCGATGCGCGACGTCGCCCTTGACAAGTCGGCCACCTCGAAAGGGCGGCTCGTCGCCGGCCTGCTCGTTTCCTTCGTGGGGGCAGCGCTCGTGGTCGTCGGCCTCGCCGGCAACGTGCGGCAACTCGGGTTGGGGGTGCCGTTGCTGTTCATGGGCATCTTCGTCCTCGGCCCGCTGATGGCCCGTCCGGTCGCCGGGTTCATCGGCTCCCCACTTCCCCACGTCGTCGGTATGACCGGCACCCTCGCCCGGCAGAACTCGATGCGCAACCCGAAGCGCACCGCCCGCACTGCGGCAGCGCTCATGGTCGGCGTCGCCCTGGTGACGGGTATCTCTGTGCTCGCCGCATCGGTGACCAGCTCCGTGCGGTCGATCATCGGTGAGCAATTCGTCGGTGACTTCGTGGTGAACACCCGCACCCAGGGCTTCGGCGGCCTCCCGCCCGAGCTCACCCAGAAGCTCAACGCGCTGCCCGAGGTCGGGAGCGCCAGCAGCCTCCAGCTCGGATACGGGAACGTGGAGGACAGGACCAAGGCCAGCGCCCTGTCGGTTGTTGATCCAAAGACGATCGGCGATGTCTTCGACATGAAGTTCATCAGCGGCAAGGCAAGCGATCTCACGGCGAATGGCATCCTCCTCAGTGAGAAGCGCGCCAAGAAGGACGGCCTGGCCGTCGGCGGAACGGTCAACCTCACCCTGCTCGACGGCGTCAAGCGAGCGTTGACGGTCCAAGGCATCTACCGGAAGGATGAGCTCGCCGGTCCGTACACGATCAGCGAAGAACTCTTCCGCGGCAGCGGCGCTGATCTCTTCTCGTTCGCCGTGTTCGGCACAAGGGCACCTGGCATCAGCGAGGCCAAGGCGATGAGTGCCGTCGAGAGCGTCACCAAGGACTACCCGACCGGCAAGCTGCTCACCCGACCCGCCGGTCGCGCCGCCAGGCTCAACATCCTGGAGGCGCTGGCACGGCACTGACGATGCGGTCGTTGCCGCTGCGGCTGACGTCTCAGCGGAACCGGGTGCCGTCGAAGCGAAACGTCTGCGGCGTCGAAACGCCGTTGGCACATCCGGTGACGTGCAGTCGGACGACTCCGTTCGTCGAGCTGAGTCGAAGCGGCGGGTCGGGTGGACACGGTGACTCCATTGCTTCGTTGATCGTCTGGGCGCCGTTGAGCACCGCGGAGAACGCGTTCATCATTGTGGTGCCCTTGAGCCGCCAGAGCGTCGTCTCGGTTCCGCCACCTCCCGACTCGTTCATCGCCGTGTGGTCGACCACCACACCAATCGTGCCGTCGGGGAAGCGGAGCACCTCACGGCGGATTCCGGGCGAATACCGCTCGTCGTATCGCTCCGAGAGCCCAGCATCGATCGCCGTCGTGGCCACCACGGTCGAGGTGGTTCCGCCAACCCGCACGACAACGAGACAGGCCCGCTCGGATCCTTCGTTCCACGCAACGGCGGCCACCAGACGCTTGCTCCCCACCTTCCACGGCCCGGCCGAGTCCGTCACTGGAGCCGCACAGATCCGTT
>JANMYF010000098.1:0-7159 GCA_031381685.1 Acidimicrobiia bacterium | reverse complement strand
CGACGAGCCGACCGGCGACCCAGGCACCGAAACCGGCCATGGAGTACTGAGCCAACGACAGCTGACCCGCATACCCGGTGACGACCACGATGGAGAGCAATACGATCGACGCGCACAACGTGACCGTGATCGCGTCGATCCATTTGGTCTGCTTCGTGAGGAAGAGGAAGACGACAGCACCGGAGACAAAGATCGTCCAGTCCCACGACATCCGGCCGTTTCCGATCGCTGGCAGCTTGCGCAAGAAGTGGTCGCGCATAGGAATTGAGCGACCCCGGAACACCAACATCACGATGATCAAGAGGAACGGCAGGGACTGGCCGACGCCCTGCTGGTGCCAAAATCGTCCAACCAAGGTTTGGCCCATGCCGAGGAGGTAGCCGGCCGCGGTCGCCAGCGGGAACGATTTGAAATCTCCCACGAGCGCGGCCGCTAGCGCGGCGAGCACGAGGCTCGTCATGGCGGTCACCTGCAGCGTCATGACCGGCACGACAAGGATTCCGGCGATGCACGCGACCGCCGACCCGAGTGACCAGTTGAGAACGGCGATCTTGTTCGGCGAAACGCCGACGGCCGCCGCCGAGCGCTCGCTTTCCGACACGGCTTCGGTTTGGATGCCGAATTGCGACGAGCGGTAGAGCAGCCACAGCAGGAAGGACGAACCGAAGCCGATGGCCAGGAGAATCAGGCGGTCGGCCGTGATGCTCACATTGCCGTACAACGTGACCCGGCTGGTCGGCAGCTGGCTGGGGACCTGGCGCGGCTTGGACCCGTAGCGGATGACGACGCCTGCCTGGACGGTGATCAGCACTCCCAGCGTTGCGAGCAGCTGCACGAGCGTGCTCGCCCGCTTTCGTTGGAGCGGACGCAGGACGACCCAGTGGGTGAGTGCGCCGAGCGTTGCCGACAACAGGACCCCGAAGAACGACGCGACCCAGAAGTTGTAGCCGTGTTCGTACTGCAGCTCGTACTGGACGAAGACACCGGAGATCGCCGTCGCTCCGAGCGAGAAGTTGAGTACACCCGTGCCGCGATAGATCACGATCAGACCCTGTGAGGCGAACGCGTACAGCGCGCCGACACCCAACCCCAACAAGGCGAATCTGATGACTTCGTTCATCGTTTCTTCCCCTATCAGACTGCGATCACCGCCTACACCAAGGCGACGAGCCTGACCTTAACCGGCGTTCAGGCAAAGAGGAAATCGCGCCCCGAACTCTGTAGTGTGACCCCTCGACGGGCACCGTGGGGTGCTGTCGTAGCAATTCGCAAAGGGGAATACATGAGTCGCTTCACCAAGTCCATTGCACTCGTGGCGGTGCTCAGCCTCGCCGCCGCAGGGTGCAGCAGCAGCAGTAAAGACACGACTGCGTCGACCGACGCAGCGACCGAGGCGGCGCCCGCCAACTCGTCGGACAGCACTGCTGCCGCCGCGGCGACCGAGACGGCACCGGCCAGCTCGTCGGACAGCACTGCTGCCGCCGCGCCGAGTGGCGCGCCGATCAAGCTCATGACCGTCACCACGCTCAACGCCAACGGCCCGACGTACGAGAACATCGCAATCACGGCCAAACTTGCCGCCGACTACATCAATGCCAACGGCGGCATCAACGGGCGTCCGCTCGAGGTCGAGGTCTGCGACGAGAAGTTCGACCCCGCAGTCGCCGCCACGTGTGCCCGCCAGGCCGTCGACAACGATGTGGTTGCCGTCGTCGGATCGTTCACGTACTTCGCTGAGGCGATCGTGCCGGTCATCGCCGCATCGGACATCACCTGGTTCGGCGCGTGCTGTGCGATCTCGCCGTCGGAGCTCAGCGACCCGCACTCGTTCAATCTCGGCAACCAGCCGATGTACGGGGTTGGCGAAGTCACGCGAGCAGTCTCGGACGGATGCAAAGACATCAACGCCGTCATCGCCGAGGGAGCCGACGCGATCTTCCGGCTGCCCATGGAGAACGCCATGAAGGCGTACGGCCGAAAATTCGGAGACGTGATCATCACCCCGACCATCTCGCAGGACTACTCAGCCGAGGTCGCCCGGGCCACGAGCAAGGCCGACTGCATCGTGGTCGTCATGTCCGAGACACCGTTCCTCACCTGGAACACGGCGCTCCAGCAGGCGGACACGACAGTCAAGCAGTACGGCAACCAGGGCAACCTGAACGCGATCTCGGCGAAGGGTGCCGAGAAGGTCACCAACGGCAACATCATCGGCGGGATGTTCCCCGACATCTCGACCACTCCGTGGGACAGCTACCGCGCTGCGCTCGACGCGGCCAAGGTTGACCAGGTGGCCAACGACTTCAACAGCCTTGGTGGTATGGGTACGTGGGCCGCGTACGCAGGATTTGCCCAGATCGCTTCGAAGATCAGCGGTGACGTCACGGCGAAGTCGTTCTACGAGGCGGCCAGCAAGACCAGTGCGCTCGATCTTGGTGGCATGGTTCCGGTGATCGACTTCACGAAGGAATGGACCGACGGGCTTCCCGGCTACAAGCGTCTGTTCAACCGCAGCGTCGTGTACAGCAAGCTGGAAAACGGCAAGGTCGTGGCTGACAGCAACGAGTTCGTCGACGTGAGCGATCTCGCCCTTGGCGTGAAGCAAGGCTGATCCGAAACGACATGAGCCCGGTGCCGTCGACCGACAAGTCGGCGGCTTCGGGCTCATACGTGTTTCAGCTCACAGAGCGTCGCCGGCATCCCAGTAGCGAGCCCTCATGGCCTTCTTGTCGAGCTTGCCGACCGGGGTCAGAGGGAGCGATTCGACGTAGTCGATCGACTTCGGTGACTGCTGCGAGCCCTTGGCCTGCTTGACCAGATTCTGCAGTTCCTGCGTCAGTGCCTCCGACGGCGCGTGACCTTGCTGGAGCACGACGACGGCTTTCACCGCCTCGCCCCACTTGGGGTCCGGCACGCCAATCACCATCACCGTGTTGACCGCAGGGTGCTGGCTGATGACATCCTCCACCTCGCGGGGAAACACGTTGAATCCGCCGGTGATCACCATGTCCTTGGTTCGGTCGACGATATAGAGGAACCCCTCATCGTCGAATCGCCCGACGTCGCCGGTATGCAGCCAGCCGCTCGACAGGGCCTCCGCGGTCTCGTCGGCCAAGCCCTTGTAGCCGTCCATCACCAGCGGGCCACGCACACAGATCTCGCCCGACTCGCACGGTCCGACTGGCCTGTTGTCGTCGTCGAGAAGCGCCACGTGCATCCATGGCACGGGCTTCCCGCACGATGCGAGGCGCTCGGGTACGGACAGGTCATGCTCAGCCTTCTTGAGGTGGGTGATCACCATCGGGGCCTCGGTCTGACCGAAGAACTGGAAGAAGATCGGCCCCCAGTGTTCGATTGCGTCCGCAAGCTTGGCCGGGCTCATCGGCGACGCGCCGTAGAAGATCGTCTCCATCGACGACATGTCGGCCGAGCGGTATCTGGGGTGACCCTGCATGGCGTAGAGCATCACCGGCACGAGCATGCAGCACGTGATGCGGTGCTGCTCGACAAGGTCGAAGAACGCGTCGGGGCTGAACGACTCCATGACATAGAACGCGCCGCCTGACAGGAGCACAGGCGCCACCACGGAAAGAGCGGCGTGCGAGAGCGGCGTGGGCAGCGCCACCCGGATATCTTTGGGAAACTCCCACTCCGACATCTGGATCCATGTCATGGACTGCCAGACGCGGTGGCTCATGAGCACACCCTTGGGGCGACCGGTCGTTCCGCCCGTGTACACGACGGTGCACAGGTCGTCGAGGTGCACGTCGGGCCGGACCAGAGGGGCCGGCGCGAAGGAGTTCGCGAGGCCAAGGAAATCGAGCCCGGCGTCATTCGGCCCGAAACCGAGCAGCACCAGTTTCGGAAACTCTTCGCCGAGTTCGCGGGCACGTTCGGTGAAGTGGACGGTGTCGAACACCAGGCAGTCGATCTCGGCGTCGTTCACGGCGTAGGAGTGGTCGCCGAGGGACGCCATTGGGTGGAGCGGGGTGAGGATGCACCCGTTCACCAGCGAGGCGAACGCGTTGAGGAGCACCTCGGGCCGGTTCTTCGACAGGATCGCCACGCGACTGCCCTTGCGCACGCCGACCGACTGCATGGCATGCACCATCTGGCTGGTGCGTTGGCGCGCATCCGCGTAGCTGAGCACGCTGTCGCCGGTGAAGATGCACGGGTGATCGTCGCGGCTCGTAAGCGCGCGGATAACTATGTCGGGCAGCAACGGCTGCTCGTGGAGAGTTGACGTCATGCCCGTGGGGCGCTCAGTTGATGACTTGACTGAAAACGAGGACGATCAGACCAAGGGCGGCCAACGCCATCACGATCGCGGCCAAACCGTCGGCGGCGACCGATCGCTGTTCGACCGAATCCGGCTTGGGTGGGGTGACGTCCTGGTCCTTGATCTGATACGTCATTTTCGGAACCTCCGGTCCATTGATCCTGAGACTTAGCGTACGTTAAGGTGGTGAAAGAAGGAAACCGGTCCTACGAACAGGCTGCGCGAGCGACACCGTTTGCGGGTGCGACAGAGTGGGCGTGGCCGGCCCCCAGCTCCCTTCAAGGTCGTCGCCGGCGGTTTTTTCGGGCCCACGAGGCGGTATTAGTGGATGCGATGAACACCGAGGCTGCGACCGAGCTTCGAGAGCACGCGACGGATCACGGGGCAAACGGGTGAGCGTTCCGGCGGGCGAGGTGTTGTGGGACCCTCCCCTCGACGGCACGACAGCAATCGAGCGCTTCGGGGCGGCTCAAGGGCACGCAGACTACGACGCACTGTGGAAATGGTCGGTCACCGACCTTGAAGGGTTCTGGGCCGCCGTCTGGGACTGGTTCGGTGTGCTCGGAAGCTATGAGCGCGTCCTGTCGTCGCACGACATGCCGGGTGCCAAGTGGTTCGAAGGCGCGACGCTGAACTACGCCGAGCACGTTCTGCGTGGCACAGGCGGGATCATCGGACGATCGCAGACTCGCGACAGGATCGAGCTCACCGCCGACGAACTACGCCGCCAGGTCGGTGCGTGCCGAGCGGGACTGCAACGACACGGCGTTGGCGTCGGCGACCGAGTCGTCGCCTACCTCCCGAACATACCGGAGACCATCGTCGCGTTCCTCGCGACGGCCAGCTTGGGCGCAGTGTGGTCGTCGGCCGCCCCGGAGTTCGGGCCACAGGCCGTGATCGACCGGTTCGGCCAGATCGACCCGAAGGTGCTCTTTGCGGTGGACGGTTACGTTTACAACGACGAAACGATCGACCGGTCGACGGAGGCAGCCGCAATCGCCAACGCGCTGCCGACTCTCGAACTCGTCGTCACGGTGCCGTACCTGAGGCCCGGGGGCAACTGGGCCGAGCTCCTCGCAGAGCCTGGTCCGCTCGACTTCGCCCGCGTCGCCGCCGATCACCCGCTGCACGTTCTGTACAGCTCGGGCACGACCGGCCTACCCAAGGCGATCGTGCACAGCCACAGCGGGATCCTCCTCGAGCATCTGAAGATGCTGACGTTCCACGTGGACCTCACTCCCGTTGACCGGCTCCTGTGGTTCACCACGACGGGCTGGATGATGTGGAACGTTCTCGTATCAGGCCTCCTTACCGGGGCCACGATCGTCACGTTCGACGGCGACCCCGGCGCCGATGAGATGCGCGCGGTTTGGCGAGTCGTCGCCGAAGAAGCGGTCTCGTGGTTCGGCACCTCGGCCCCGTTCATCATGCAGTGCCGTCGCAGCGGTATCGCGCCCGGCGCCGCGTTCGACCTCTCCGCGCTTCGCGGCATCGGCTCGACGGGCGCGCCCCTTCCGGTCGACGGGTTTCGTTGGGTCTACGAGCACGTCAAACGGGGGGTTCTGCTGTCCTCCACAAGTGGCGGCACCGACATCTGCTCGGCGTTTGTCGGTGGCAACCCCACCTCGCCGGTTCGCTCTGGAGAGATCAGTGTTCGCTACCTCGGGGCGGCGGTGGAGTCGATCGACGGCGAGTTGGTCGTGACCAAGCCGATGCCGTCGATGCCAGTCGGGTTCTGGGGCGACACCGACGGTTCGCGCTACCGCGACGCGTATTTCAGCGAGCGTCCCGGCGCCTGGTCACACGGCGACCTCATCGAGTTCACGAAGTCCGGCGGGATAGTCATCAGCGGTCGCTCCGATGCCACGCTGAATCGCGGCGGCGTGCGAATCGGAACGTCTGAGATCTACCGAGTCGTTGAGAGCCTGCCTGACGTCACCAATTCGTTGGCCATCCACCACGAGGACGGGGACCGGCTGATCCTCTTCGTCAGCGTCGAGGGGAAGGGTTCCGACCGCGGCCTCGCAGCCGCCGCAAAAGAAGCACTCAAACTGCAGCTTTCGCCGCGTCACGTGCCCAACGAGGTCTACGTGGTGCCAACCATCCCGACGACGTTGTCGGGCAAGAAGCTCGAAGTACCCGTAAAAAAGATCCTCGCTGGGGCCAACCCTGACGAGGTGGTGAACCGCGATGAGCTACGCGACCCCACCGCGCTCGACGAGATCATCGAAGTTGCAGCGTTTCGCAATCGTCGGCTGCGTTGGGACAACGCGTCCCGTGCGTTCGCCGGGCAGGGCGAAGCGCCGCGGCGGGTCTCGCCCCGGCGTGAAGAACTGCTCGAGATCGCGGCCGAATTGTTCGCGCAACAGGGATTCGCTGCGGTCACTGTCGACAACCTTGGGGCTGCGGCTGGCGTGTCGGGGCCCGCGCTCTACCACCACTTCGACAGCAAGGAGGCGATGCTCGGTGAGATGCTCATCGGTACGAGCCACCACCAGTTCGCTTGCGCCCTGGCGCTGCAGGAAGCGGTACCGCCAGATGAGTTGCTCAGCGAGCTGATTGCAACACACGTCGACTTTGCCGTCGATCACCGAGCCCTCGTCTCGGTCGGGTCCCGAGACCTCAACAGCGCGCGCGCGGAGGACCAGGACCGCGTCCGAGCGCTCCAGAGCCAGTACGTGGACATCTGGGTCACTGCGATCGTCGCCCAGAACCCAAGCATCACCCGACTAGTCGGACGTACGGCTGCGCATGCGGTGCTCGGACTCATGAACTCGACCCCGTTCAGCCCGCTGACGCCGCCGACCGAGATGGTGCGCCTGCTGAGAACTATGGCTTTCTCGTCTCTCGACGCGATCGGGTCGGACCCCGACCTCGCCG
>JANMYF010000077.1:0-11555 GCA_031381685.1 Acidimicrobiia bacterium | reverse complement strand
ACTGGCATAGCTGCATCTCCTGCTTCGCGGGACCACGCCCGGAGCGTAGCTGCCCCCACATTCTCGTGCGCGACCACACGGGGTTACCCGGCAGCCTCGGGCCAGTTCGTCTTCGTGGGGCCCACCCACTGCACTTCGGCCCGTACGAGCGGTCCTCGTCGGTAGTGGCTCCCAGACGGTCGCGCCTCAAGGTCGTTCGTCCTCGCTTCGCTGTGGGCGCTCCACCTTGACCCACGATCCTCTGCTCGCTTGTGTCGCGACCAAGGGCCGTTCGGCCCGAGTTCTCGCCCGTCCATAGGTTGCCGCCGATCCGCATGAGAAGTGAGACACATAGGGAGGTTCCCGCGGAACCTCCGATTCGTCCGTCTCGTCCGGCGGCCTTTTGCCCTCGACCGAGGTTCTCGTGTCGCATTCAGCTGGTGCGTGATGAATGTGTGGGTATGCCAACCCATGCGCACCCACGCCCCATCGACCACGGCTTCCCGAAGGACGAGCGAGCCGAGTGGCCGACGTTCGACGACATCGCGAATGCGACCTACGGGCCGCCGGGCCCGCCGACGATCTCGGTGACGGAAGCGGCCCGGATACTCGGCATCTCGCGCACGGCGGCCTACGAGGCCGTCCGCGACGGCACGCTTCCATCGATCCGGATCCGCGGTCGCATCGTCATCTCGGTTGCCGGACTCACGGCGGTGCTGAACGGACGGAGGTGGCCGCGATGAGGACACGCGACGTCGCCACCCGTGCCCGCTCGATGCCGGAGATGCCGATGAGACACCCCGAACAGCAGCAACTCTTCGACCCCGATCCGCTCATCGACAAAGAGGGTGCTGCTCGATGCCTCGGCGTGGAGCAGCGATTCATCAACCGTCTCGTGAGCGAAAAGCGCATCACCTACGTGAAGGTCGGTCGCAAGATCCGATTCCGTCAATCGACAATCGAGGCGTACATCATCGCCAACACCATAAGCGCGCAGAGTTCTCGCCATCGCTAGCAACGGGTCGCCGGGGCGAGGAGCGGCCTTCCTGACGGAACCATTCGATACCGAAATGGACCACCGGACACCGCTCCGATGTTCCCTGAGTGTTCCCGCGGCGTTCCCGCGGCCCGAAAACATGCCCTCTGACCAGCGTCGATCCTCAAGAGGACCCGTCCTGCAAAGACGTGTACCCCAGTTCAATTCTGGGCGCCGCCTCACAGCCCCTGACTGGTATAATGCCAGGTCAGGGGCTCTTTTCGTGGTGCTTCCGATGCCGCCGCACACCGGTCGGAACCCCTGAAAACCGCAGTTTTGTTCCCGCATGTTCCCGCTGGTTTCGAGAGGTGGGCTGGGGCTCGTGCTTGCGCCGAATCCGCTCGCCGTCGCTTCGCGGCCGGGCTTCGCTAACTTCTGAACGCTCTATCGATTCCGGATCGACGAATGGGTGCCCTACGACAACGAGGCCGGCTGTCCCGTGATGATCCGAGTGATCCGATCCGGTGCAGCGACGCTCCCATCCTCGCCGCGTCGGGCACAGCTCCTGGCACGAGACGCCGAGATCTGCGACGCGCGCGACCTCGTTGCTTCAGGGACGCGATCTGGATGGGCGAGCGTCGACGCGAATTGAGTGATCCGCCAACGCTCGACAGACTCGAGGCAATCGGCGCGACGCTGGTGTGTCCCGCTCGCCTTAGGAGGAACCATGCCGCTCCCGCAACACGTTTCGGCCTCGCCCAACAAGGTTGTAACGATCATGGCGCGCAGCGGTGAGTCGCTCACCTTCGGGGAGCTCGATGATCGGAGTCGTCGGTTGGCGGCGCTGTGGCGAGAAGCCGGGCTCCGCTCCGGCGACGTGGTGGCGCTGTTCATGGAGAACAACATCCGCTACCACGAGGTCTACTGGGCCGCAGTGCGCTCGGGCATGTACCTCTGTGCGGTCAACAAGTACCTGACGGCCGAGGAAGCCACGTACATCGTCAACGATTCCGGAGCAAAGTCGCTCGTGACGTCGGTTGCGCTCGCCGGTGTTGTCGCCGAGATGGTCGACCACCTTCCGACTTGTGCGCTTCGGCTGGCGATCGACGGCCCGGTTCCGGGTTGCGACAGCTATGAATCGGCGATCGCTGCCGCCTCGAATCAACCAGTCGCCGAGGAGATGCTCGGAGACTTCATGAACTACTCCTCGGGCACCACCGGACGACCCAAAGGAATCAAACGGCCGCTCACCGGTCGGCCGTTCTCCGAACCGTCCAACCTTGACAACCTCTGCAGGATGCTGTACGGCTTCGACACCGAGACGACCTACCTGTCACCGGCTCCGCTCTACCATTCGGCGCCGCTTGCCTTCACGGCCGCGGTCCACAGCCTCGGTGGCACGGTCGTGATCATGGAGAAGTTCGATCCCAACGAGTCGTTGAGGCTGATCGAGCAGCACCGGGTCACCCACAGCCAGTGGGTTCCCACGATGTTCGTGAAGATGCTGAAGCTCGATCCAGCCGAACGCACGGCTCACGACCTTTCGTCCCACAACGTCGCAGTCCACGCAGCTGCGCCCTGCCCGATCGAAGTGAAACGCCAGATGCTCGAGTGGTGGGGCCCGATCATCTGCGAGTACTACGGCGGCACCGAACTCAACGGCATGACGTTCTGCCGGTCCGATGAGTGGCTTGCCCACCCCGGCACTGTTGGCAAGCCGATTCTCGGGAAGCTGCACATCTGCGACGACGCGGGCGTCGAAGTTCCGAATGGAACGCCGGGCGTCGTGTTCTTCGAACGGGAGGAGATGCCGTTCCGGTACCACAACGATCCGGGTAAGACCGACTCGGCGCGTCATCCCGATCATCCACTGTGGACCAAGCTCGGCGACGTCGGCTACGTCGATGACGACGGCTATCTGTACCTCACGGATCGTGAATCGTTCATGATCATTTCGGGTGGCGTGAACATCTATCCCCAGGAGATCGAGGACTGCATCGTCATGCACCCGAAGGTGGCCGATGTCGCGGTCTTTGGTGTGCCCAACGAGACGATGGGTGAGGAAGTGAAGGCCGTCGTCCAGCTCGCTTTGGGTGTGGAGGCGTCCGACTCATCGGCCGAAGAGATCCTCGATCACGCGAGGCGGCACCTCGCCCCCTATAAGGTCCCTCGCTCCGTCGACTTCGTCACCGAGCTGCCCCGCCTCGAAACCGGCAAGCTCTACAAAAGGCTGCTGCGTGATCGCTACTGGGGCAACCACACGTCGAAGATCGTTTGAGGTAGGCAGCGGCGAGTCGTGGCTAATGGGAGTTGTGGCGTTCAGTCGCTCCAGGAGCGACCGAACGCGACAGGTCTGGGGCGATGACACCACCAGGGCGCGGACTGACCGTCGAGAGGGCCGGTAGCACCTCGGAACCGGTGAGTTCGATCGCCGCGAAGAGCTCGTCATCGGGCATCCCGCCCATGTCGAGCATCAGGATCTGGGTGTCGAGGTAGAGCGCCTCGGCGATCGAGCCGAGGCGGTTGACGACCTCGGCGGGGGAGCCGCAGACGGCGGTCTCGGCGGTCAGCGCGTCGAAGTCGAAGCCCCCCAATCCGTTGCTGCGTCCACCCGTCGATCGGAACTGCAGATCGTTGACCCACTCGATGTAGGCCCGGTACCGCGGTTCCCATCGCGCCCGTGCCGTCGCACTGTCGGAATGGACGAAGGTGTGATGGCACGCGCCGATGCGCATCGCCGACCGGGGGTGCCCGTAGGAATCCCAAGCGTGCACGTAGATCTCGACGGCGCGCCTGAACCTGTCGATCGTGCCGAACACCGTCGGGAGCATGAGCCGCAGACCAAGACGGGCGGCCAGGTCGATCGAATCGGCTGACGCACCGACGCCGGCCCAGATCGGTGGGCGGGGCTGCTGCACCGGCCGAGGCATGACCGTCACGTCGGTGAGCGAAGGTCGATGGCGACCGACAGTCGTGACCCGCTCCTCGGTCCACAGCCGAATGAGCGTTTCGAGGTTCTCAGCGAACACGTCGCCGGCGGTTTTCGGATCCTGTCCGAAAGCCGCGAAGGTGTGGGGGAAGAACGTGCCGCGGCCGATGACGGGTTCGACGCGACCGCCCGACAACACGTCGACGGTCGCGTAGTCCTCGGCGAGGCGCACGGGGTCGAGATTGACACCGAGAGTGACCCCCGTCGAAAGGCGCAGCGTGGTCGTCCGCTCGGCGATCGCGGCGAGCACGACCGGCGGTGAAGAAAGGATGTAGTCACAGAAGTGATGTTCACCGAGGTGCACGCTCGTGAACCCGGCCGCTTCGGCGACAACCGCCTGCTCGACGAGATTGCGATGGCGTTGGCCATGCGTGCGGCGAGCACCCGTGATCGGATCGGTGATCAGGTCACCGAGGCTGAGCAACCCCACCGAAGTCATGTCGGGGCACGCTACCTGCGGTCCGGGCGGCTCTCGGAGGACCCGATCGAAGCGGGAAACGATCATGTCCGACGACGGGATCGCGCTGCGGAGCCCGTCGGCGGTGTCGGAGAACAGAGGGGCCTTCGCGTAGCGCTTCGACGGCAGTGTTTGAGGGTGGCAGCGGCGATAGGGGATGTGAACGTTGATGAACCTCATCGAGTCCTCATGTTTCGCCCCGCGCCAGGTGCATGCTCGATGCACGTTGGCGATCCACGCTGACCGAAAGCAACGGGGACTCGATGGAACTGCTCATCATCAACTTCAACCTGAACGGCATAACCGAGAACGACTACGCGATGGTGTGCGACCAGATCGCGCCTGCGTTCGCCGCCGTGCCCGGGCTTGTCACGAAGGTCTGGCTCGCCGACTCGGCTGCCGGCGTCTACGGGGGCGTGTACACGTTCGATAGCAGTACTGCGCTCGAAACATTCCTCGGCTCGGACCTCTTCGCTCAGGTCGGCGCGATGAAAGAACTCTCGGGCATCTCCGTGCACCGTTTCGGAGTCCTCACCGCGCCGACAGGTGTCACTCGCGGACTCGTCGGGGCATCGGTCTGAGATATCTGCGACGATGACGACCATGGACGCGTTGGCCCGAGAGTCCGACCCGATCGTCTGATGGCGGCCGTCGTCGTCGGACGAGCCCAGGAGTTGGATCTCCTGGCGCGGGTGCTCGATGTTGCGGGCCCGCGTGTCTGCTTCGTCTACGGCATTGCCGGTATCGGAAAATCGGCGCTTCTCGCTCAGTTCCGCGACGTTTGCGAAGAGCAGGGGTCACACGTACTGACGATCGACTGCCGATCGACTGAGCCGACGGAGCAAGGCTTTCTCGACGCTCTCCGCCGGGCCGATCCACACTGGGATCTGTGCAAGGGCGAACGTCGGACCGTGCTCCTTGTCGATACCTATGAGGTGTTCCGAATTGCGGACCCGTGGTTTCGTTCGGAACTGCTCCCCATGCTCGGCGAGTCGACGCGGGTCGTGGTGGCAGGGCGTGACCCGCCGATGCTCGAGTGGGCGGTCGAGCTAGGTCGATTTGGTGGCCTTGAGGTCGTGCCGCTCGGCCCACTCGACGACTCCAGTGTCGACGAACTGCTCTCCCAGGCCGACGTTCCCGAGGCCGACACCGTCAATCTGAAGCGGCTCTGCTGCGGCCATCCACTCGCATTGCGACTGGCCATCGAAGCTCGGCTCGCTGGCGGCGAGCTGCCCGACGAAGACAACGCGTCTCGCGTCGTCCAGGTGCTCGCGGGGATCTTCCGTGATGGTCTGGACGAAGAGTCCCGCGAGGTACTCGACGCCGCTTCTGTGCCCCGTCGGATCACCCGTGGTGTGCTCGCCGCAATGCTCGGCGAGAACCGGGCCGACGCTGCCATTGACGAGTTGAGCCGACTCGCGCTCATCGACGCCACGCCTGATGGGTTGCGTCTGCACGACTCGGTGCATCTCGTGATCTCCGAACGTCTGCGAGCCATTGATCCGCAACGATTCCGCGAATACCGCTCGGCCGCCTGGCGACACCTGCAATCCGAAACGCGGGCGGTCGCTCGTCATGAATTGGCTCGTTCGACCGCGGACGTGCTGTTCCTCATCGATAACCCGGTTGTGCGCGAGGCGTTCTTTCCGACAACGGCACACGCCCACAGTGTGGAGACGAGCAGAGCGAGCGACGCTGAGGCGCTCCGCGCTCTGTGGCACGAGCACGATGGCGTCGAGTCCGCCGCTGTCCTCGACCTGTGGCTCGAACGACTTCCGAGTTCGGTTCGCGCGGTGCGCGACCGAGCGGGGACGCTCGTCGGCTGCTCTATCGTCGCGTCGTGGCGAGATATTCCGCAGTCGCTCGAGCGAGTCGATCCAGTCCTTGCCGGATTCGCCCTCCACGCCGCCCGAAATCCACTTCCATCTGGCGAGACGACCGTGGTCTTGCGGCGGTGGCTGACCACCGCCGCGGGAGGCGATGGACCGAGTAGTGCGCAAGCGGCCGCCTGGCTCGATGTGAAGCGTGACTACTTCAGCATGCGCCCCCACCTCGGTCGGGTGTACACGACCCTGCACGATCCGGCGCCTTTCATCAAGGCCCTGATCGTGCTCGGATTCACGACGTTCGGTCCCGCAATGCTTGGATCAGACGAGTTCCATCTCGGTGCCCTCGACTTCGGCCCCGACTCGGTCGACGGTTGGCTGTCCCGACTCGCCGCCGCTGAGCTCGGGATCGCCGAAGAAGTCTTCCTTGACGCAACCGATCGAACGGTTGCTCTCGGAGGTCGGCGAGTGGCGCTCTCGCCGCTCGAATTCGGTGTGATGGCACTCCTCGTCCGCCGGCGAGGGAAGGCGATCACCCGAGCAGAGTTCCTCGAAGAGGTATGGGGCGAGGACTACGAAGGAGCGAGCAATGTCGTCGACGTCGTGGTGCGCGCGCTACGGGCGAAGGCCGGTTCTGAAGCGCACCGGATCGCCACGACCCGCGGAGTCGGCTACCGATTCACGTAGTCCAATACCGGAAGCGCGGGAGGTTCCGTCTGACAACGACGATGAGTGTCCTCGTCGTCGCCGTTGGACAAAGCGAGCGCCGCCTCCTGCGTCCTTGTCACAACGAAGTCGGCCGAGGGCTTTCCGTCAGCAACCTTTGACTCGGGACACGATCACGGACGCGCTCGTTCATCCAGGTCGGGCAGTGTCGTTGTCGTGGCGGTAGGGACGCCCGAGGGTGGCGTGTCGCTGGCGAGAAGGTCGACGTAATCGTCTCGAGACAATGCCCCCCTTGACGGCTGGCCGTCGGAGGTGGGAACGGAAAGGGGTCGATCGTCGAGTCGGAACTCCACCAGCCCCGTGCCGGGAAGGTTGGTCACCGTGTACACGATCTGGGCGATTGCCAGGGTCTGTTCGCTGCCCGGAAGGGTCAGGAAGGATGGCGCCAAGTTGATGGTCGCCGTTCCCGACTGCACCGTGGCCGAATCGATCATGTCCGGCGACAGGATCGCGCTGCGCAGACCGGCCTCGGTGTCGGCGAAAAGGGGGCCCGCCCGAAGTGCTTCGATTGCGGTGTTGAGGTTGGCTTCGACGTCGGCGCGGCGGACGGGTCGGATCATCGAACCGTCGATCCAGTACACGTCGAGAGGGAACGCGATGAACAGCGTTGTCGGGGTCACGGTGGTTGTTGTTACGGGTGGTTCGATCGTGGTGACCGGTGGTGTCGTGGTCGTTGTGCTCGTCGTCGGTTCCGGCTGAGGGGTGAAGGCGATCTCGTTCGGCTCGAGCGGACGGTCCTTCGAGTCCCTCGGAACTCCGCAACTTGCCCCGGAAAGCACCGCGGCAATGACAAGAATGCCCAGCCCGGCCGAGCGAACCGATGTTCGGCGAGGGCGGGTCATTGCGGTTCTGCTTCGGGGAGTTCGACGGTGAAGCGGGCGCCGCCGTCGGGGCTGTCACCAACGCGGACCGTGCCGTGCATGAGTCGGACATGCTCTTGGACGAGGGCGAGACCCAGACCTGCGCCCGCGAGATGCCGACCTTGTGCCCCACGCGCGAAGCGATCGAAGATGCGTGTCCGCTCGTTCGGGGCCACACCAGGGCCTGCGTCGTCGACGTGAATCCGCACCTGGCGCGCCGTCCCGTCGCGGGTGACCCTCACACACGTCGCTCCACCGGCGTGGCGATCCGCGTTGCCCACGAGATTGTCGATGACCCGTTCGAACCGCCGTGCGTCAACGCTGACTCGTGCGGCTCTCGCGTCGACCGACAGTTCAATCGGAATCGTGCCGGCTCCGACATGGAGCATCGTTGCCTCGATCAAGGGAGCGACCGACAACGAGACGAGGTCGACGTTGGCGGCGCCGGCTTCGATGGTCGCCATCTCGAGAAGGTCGAGCACCATGCGTTCGAATCTGCTGACCTGCTGTTCGAGGAGTTCGACACCGAGCTGTGCCCGCTCCGGGAGTTGCACGCCGCGTCCGCGGACGAGATCCATCGCGCCCCGCAACGAGGTGAGCGGCGAGCGCAACTCATGGCTGACGTGCGAGGCGAACCGACGCTCGCGCTGGATCCGTTGCTCGAGTGAGTCCGTCATCGCGTTGAACGTGGCGACCAGGCGGGTCAGGTCGCGATCATCGAGTCCGCTGAGCCGCGCGTCGAGGTCGCCAGCGGCGATTCGCTCGGCCGTGTCGGCGATTCGGGAGAGGGGTCGCAGCACTTGTCGTGACGCATACAGGCCGAGCACGGCACCGATGATCGTGGCGCCGGCCGCCCCGGCCGCCAAGGTCGCGGCCAGGGTGGACAGGGTCCGCTCGAGCTCGGTCAGCGGGGTCGTGGCAATGAAGACGGTTGGTGTTCTCGCCCCGGTGGTGATCGGCACGGCAACCGCGAGTTGGGGCTGGCCGCGCAACACAAAGCGCTGGCGGGTCGGCGTCCCTCCGAGGGATTGGCGGAGAAGTTCCGACGGTAGGTCGTCAGGCGCGATGTTCGCCGAGGTGACGTACCAGGTGTTGTTGCGGAACAGCATCGGCTGCGAGCCCGAAACGTTGATCACCGAAGAAAGCAGCCTTGCCCCGCCTTCGGGCGAGGCCCGAAGGGCGTTGGCCAGCAGCCGGGCATTGAACCCGGCCTGGGCGACGGCTACCTGCTCTCGCTGTTTGAGAAGCGTGATCCGGGAGCGGTTGTAGGTGAATCCGGCCAACACGCTCGACAGCAGCAACGCCAGCAGCCCGAACGCGATGCCCGAACGGGCTCGAAGTCCGAGGTTGGTGGGTCCCCGGCCGATCACGGGATCACGGGACCAGCTTGTAACCCATTCCGCGCACCGTGACAAGGTGGCGCGGTTCGGAGGGGTCGTCTTCGAACTTCACCCGCAGCCGATACATCTGGCTGTCGATGAGGCGCATGTCGCCCAGATAGTCGTAGCCCCACACGCGGTCCAGGAGGTCTTCGCGGCTCACGATCTGATCGGGGTGCATGGCCAGTTCGCAAAGGATCTTGAACTCCGTACGGGTGAGCGGCAGCGGCTCACCCTTCCACGTTGCATCCCCCGACGAGGGACGGATCACGAGCGGCCCGACGCGCAGCACCGGCGCATGACCATCGCGCTCCTCGGCCACAGACAAGACGGTGTTGCGGCGCACCATCGCCCGCAGACGAGCAGCCAGCTCTTTTGCCGCGACCGGCTTGATGAGGTAGTCATCCGCTCCCGCCTCCAGACCCGCAACCACGTCGTGCGTGTCGCTCTGGGCGGTGAGAATCACGATGGGCATCTTGCTCTGCGCGCGTATGGCCCGTACCACGTCGAATCCGTGGATCCCAGGGAGCAGCAGATCGACGATGGCGACGTCGATCGGCTTCGACAATGCCAGGGTGACGCCCTCTTCTCCCGTTGCCGCCTCCGTCACCTCGAAACCGTCGTCTTCGAGATTGAGGCGCAGCGTGAGGCGGATCTGATCGTCGTCCTCGACGAACAACACCGACGGACCCATCTCCGCATCTTGACCCATCGAAGGTGCACTGACCACCCGGTGAACGCGGCGTCACTGTTTTGTCAGGGAATCGCGAGGTTCCCGCCACCCGCCCGCGAGAGTCCTGTCCGTAGAGTGACACGTACTCACCCAGCGACGATCGGACCCCCTTGGGCGGTTGGCGCGGTGGGTACGGGTTCAACAGTCGACCGGGCAGCACACCTCTTCCCCTGGGTTGTGCGGCTCGAACGACGGTCTGGACCGCTGCAAGAGGTGTGGTCCGTAGCTGGTCACTACGGCCACACCTCTGCGAGCAGCGAGGAATCGGCGGAGCGGGAGTTCGGCATGGGTGTCCGTGTCGTCGGGTGCTGATCTGGATTAGATCAACGTCTTGACTTTGTCCAGAAGTTCTGCTTGGGTGGACGGCGTGAAGACGGACGCTGAGCAGCAGCTGCGTCGCCATGGGGTGCACGTCACCGCCCAGCGGCTCGCCATCCTGCGGACCCTGTCGTCCCAGCCTCACGCCACCGCCGATGAACTCACCGAATCGGTCCGCGTCGTCATCGGGTCGATCTCGCGCCAGGCGGTGTACGACTCCCTTGCCGTCCTCGTCGACAAAGGGCTCGTCCGGCGGATCCAGCCGACGGGTTCTGCGGCGCGCTACGAGGATCGAGTTGGTGACAACCACCACCACCTGATCTGTCGAACCTGCGGGACCACCGTCGACATCGATTGCGCGGTCGGCGAGGTGCCGTGTCTCACCGCGGGCGACGATCACGGGTTCGTCATCGACGAAGCCGAGGTCATCTACTGGGGCCTCTGCCCGACCTGTCGCGCGACCGCCGGCGCGACCGCCCCCACACGCAAAGCCGACGAATCAACCTCAGAACAGGACGCCTCATGACCGACACCACCACGCCCATCGCCAGCACGTGCCCCGTACTGCACGGACCCCACGCCGCGCACACCGCCGTCGGATCGGCCGCGAATGAGCACTGGTGGCCGAACCAGCTGAGCCTGCGGATGCTCCACCAGAACGCACCTGCGTCGAACCCTTTGGGCGACGACTTCGACTACGCCGAAGCGTTCGGTTCACTCGATCTCGCTGCGGTCAAGCAGGACCTCAGCGCGCTGATGACCTCGTCGCAGGAGTGGTGGCCGGCTGACTACGGCCACTACGGCCCGTTCTTCATCCGGATGGCGTGGCACAGTGCCGGCACCTATCGGATCGCCGACGGTCGAGGCGGTGCGGCGAGAGGCACACAGCGCTTCGCCCCGTTGAACAGTTGGCCCGACAATGGGAACCTCGACAAAGCGCGGGCGCTCCTGTTGCCGATCAAGCAGAAGTACGGCCGCAACCTGTCGTGGGCCGACCTCATGATCCTCGCCGGCAACGTCGCTCTCGAATCGATGGGCTTCGAAACGTTCGGGTTCGGCGGCGGCCGCGAGGACGTGTGGGCGCCCGAGGAGGACATCTACTGGGGACCCGAGACCACGTGGCTCGGCGACGAGCGCTACAGCGGCGATCGGGATCTCGCGAACCCCCTCGGTGCCGTGCAGATGGGCCTGATCTACGTGAACCCGGAAGGGCCGAACGGCAACCCCGACCCGCTTGCCTCGGCTCGCGACATCAGGGAGACGTTCGCTCGCATGGCCATGAACGATGAGGAAACGGTTGCACTCGTTGCGG
>JANMYF010000070.1:0-3840 GCA_031381685.1 Acidimicrobiia bacterium | reverse complement strand
GGGACGAACCCGAGCTTGGCTTCCTTCATCCACGGACCGATGAACGACCAGACGTTGGGGCTGAGCACATCGGCCTTCTTGGCGGTCAGACCGTCTTTGTAGAAGTCCTGCATGAACGCCATCGAGTCGACGAAGCCCTTGCCGGCCGGCAGCCACTTGTTGGTCTTGAAGTCGAAAAGCGAATCGCCCGTTCCGTAGAGGAGTGGGAGGAACGTCTTGCCGATGGCGTCGATCGCCCCCGACGCCTTCCCGGCGTAGAGGTGGGCAGGAATGGCGCCAGGTACCTTGGCCTTTATGGTTTCGGCGGCGGTGCGAAGGTCGGCCCAGGATTGCGGATCCCACTTCTCGGGAAGGCCGGCCTTGGCGAAGACGTCCTTGTTGTACCAGATGCCGATGTCGTTGGAGGCCTGCGGGATGTAATACGTCTTCCCGTCGAACGCCTTTGCTCCTTCACGGATGGCTTCCGGGTACATCGTCGTCCATTCGTCCCAGGAACTCAGCGCCGAGTCGATGGGCAGCAGGTAGTCCGCCTTGACGTCGGCATCCACGAAGCTCGCGGTCGTCGGAATGATGTCCGGCAGGTCTTTGCCCGACTGGAGGCGGAGCTGGGTCTTGGTCCGGAAGGCATCGTCGGCCGCGACCTCGGACTGCAGGTTGATCTTCACCCCCGGGTTTGCTGCCTCGAAACCGGTTTTGGCGGCCTGGAGCGTGGCCTCGGGTTCGGGCCAGTCGCCGGTCTTGTTGTAGCTGATCGTCAATTCCTGCGGTTCGTTGGACGCCGGAGCCGCGGCTTCCGTGACGGCGGCGGCCGCGGTTTCGGCGGCGGCTTGCGTTTCCGCGACCGGAGCGGCTGTTTCGACGGCGGCAACTGTGGTTTCGGCGGCGGCCTGCGTTTCGGTGACGGCCACCGCGGTATCACTCGACTTCTTGTCGGAGCTACAGGCGACAAGGCCGAGTACGGCGATGAGCGATGCAGCCGCTCGCAGACGGATCGATGATCGATGCATTGGTTCCCCCCGGAATGGTGAGCGCCATGCTGTCTGCCAGACGCTTCGGCGAGTATGACAGCGCTGAGACAATATTGATAGGGCAAATATGTGATGACGTGCGATTTTGGTGTTCCCTCGATGACCCGGCATTTCCGGACGCCCGCGCCGTCGGGCAGGTCTCATCAGGGGCCGGCAGCTGAATCACTCTGGGTCCAAAGGTCGCGCCGCTGCAGCTCATCAAGAAGGTGACATCAAGGCAATGAGCATTCCGACTCCGCTGGAAAGGCCAGCGGCTCAATGACAGGCGCCCAGGGCCGAGCGGCGACGCACGTCTGGTTCGCGCTATCGATCACGGTCGTATCGAAGTGGTCGGCTCTCGCGAGACACTCGGCGAGGTCATATCGATCGGGACGAATCGCGAGTAGAGCTGCTCCGTCGTCAGGTTGGTCGACGGGTTCCCCGAACGCTCGAGGAAAGGTCCATAGATCGCCGGAGGTGAAGCCGTCGGTTGCGGCATCCGCTCGATAACGGAAGTGTTATGCGATGGTTTCGCACGAGTGGTCGACATTGTTCGACGAACACCAACGAGCCATAGAAGCCGCGACTGAGAAGTCGACAAGAAAGGAAAAGCGATCATGAGATTGAAAAGTTGGGAAGAAAAAGTTCTCAGCGTCGAGGGTGCAGCGAAACGCGTTGCCGAGATCGAGGACGAACTTCGATTGGCCGCCGGTCTCACAGCGTTGCGCGAACGTGCCGGTGTAACGCAACGTGAACTGGCCGATCACATGGGCGTCTCGCAACCGCGGATCGTCGCGATCGAGCAGTCAAGAAACGTGACGATCGGTGTGCTCGACGCGTATGTAAGCGCGCTTGGTGGTCGTCTCGAAGTGTCGGTTGTGCAAGAAGGCCGTCGCACTCGCTTGCTCGGAGAGCCGACGACCCCGCGGGATGACTCTGCGAAATCTACTTCGTTTAATGCGTTAAACCATCGTTCCAGGAAACGGACTGACTCTGCGGAATCAGCGGAAAAGCCGACGGGAAGACCCTGCTCAGCGGAACCAAAGGACGCAAACCTGCCGATGTCATAGCCTTGCCAAGGTGAGGGTCGCGGGTTCGAATCCCGTCTTCCGCTCCAAGTATAAACGCAGGTCAGGCACCCTTGCGAGGGTGCCTGCTGCGCGTCTGATGGCCTGTTCTGCCCATCATTTCGGCGTTTCGTGCCACTTTGACACGTGCCACTTTGACGGGCCACTTTGACGGGCCACTTTGAAAAAGCGCAAAAGGGTAACGAGCGGTCACGAGCGCAACAACTTGCCTCGGCGCGGACAAGTTCTGAGCTCCACGTGCTCGGTCCCGCGGACCGCCGGGAATGCGTGAATCGTGTGGCTGATGGTGGTTTGACGGGATGTCTCGGGGTGTTCACCGAATTCCTCGTTGTTCCTCGATGGGGGCTGTGCTTTCGAGTGTTGACGATGTCAGTGGGCTCGTCGGAGGAGGGTTCGAAGGGTGGAGGCGTTGGCGTAGCCGACTTGTCGGGCGATTTGCTCGACGCTTTGGTCGGTGGTGTCGGCGAGGTGGGTGGCGCGTTCGACTCGGAGTCGTTGAACGAAGTCGATTGGGCTCATCCCGAGAACAGTTTGGGTGCGTCGTTCCAGTGTGCGTCGACTGGTACCGAGGACGGCTGCGACATCTTGAAGGTCGAGTGGTTCGTGCAGGTTGACGCGGACGTGTTGTTCAAATTCCAAAACGAGGGCGTCAGAGTGCGCGAGGTGGTCCAATACGAGGTAACCGCGTTGGGAGGGTCGTTCGTCGATCACGAGCATTCGAGCGACGTGCTGAGCGAGCGCTGGGCTTACTCTTCGCACGATCGCGAGGGCCAAGTCGAGGTGTGCGAATGCTGCTCCTGCGGTCATCTTTCCGTCGTCGGAAACCACCATGGCATCGAGATCGAGTGTCACGGTCGGGTATCGTCCACGAAACGCGGTGCCGAGCCACCAACTTGTCGTTGCGTGGTGCTGGTCGAGCAGACCGGTTTCGGCCAACGCGAAGACGCCCGTGCATGCGGCAGCAATGCTTGCGGCGCCATGGTCGATACGGCCGAGCGCTCGAGTCACGGCTCGTACATCGCGGCCTTTCAACGCTTCCGTCGTGTCGTGCTCGTTGAGGGTGCCGAGCGCCGGGATCACGATCGTGTCGAAGCAGTCAAGATCGGTCAGGCTCATCGTTACCGGAACGGTGAGCCCGGCACCCGTGACGACCTTGCGGCGTGCACCGACAACATCGATACGGATGGGCGGGATCGAATTGTCGAATGCGGGCCGGAGGACCTCCGCTGTTCCTAACACGTCAATGAACACGGTGAGCGCAGACGTGAAACAACCATCGACACCGACAAGCGCGACGTGCATGACGCATACGGTACTAAATCTGTCGTATCCGCCACTGGCCGCTGACAGGTGGACTCTCTACCGTGAACATCGTCTTCGGCGACACGCGTCGAACACGACACTGAGGAGAACCAATGGTCAGCGTTGCGCTCGTCGTCAAAATGATAGCGAAGGACGGGACCAAGAATGAGGTCGCCGAATTCCTCTCCGGGGCAGTGGCACTAGCGAACGCGGAGGAGGGTACACCTGTGTGGTTCGCGCTGCGCACCGATGACCACACGTTCTGGATCGTCGACGCGTTTCCCGGAGATACGCAACGACAAGCGCATCTCAACGGACCGATCGCCGCCGCGTTGATGGCCAACGCCGACAGACTCCTCGCCGCGCCGCCAGAGATCCATAACGCCGACGTCCTGGCGTCGAAGGTGATCGCCTGAGCGCGGGTGCTCGTCGAGACAGCGAAG
>JANMYF010000065.1:0-7901 GCA_031381685.1 Acidimicrobiia bacterium | reverse complement strand
GGTGACCTTGTCGTTGCCGTCGAGCTGCGAGAGCGAGTCGATCGACAGCTGCATGGCGATGTCGGCATCGCCCTGCTGGAGCTGTTGCAGCTGCGACGCGGAGTCCTTCACCTGCTTGAACGTGACCCTCGGGAACACCGGTTTCGATGCACCCCAGTAGGCGTCATTGCGCTTCAGAATGAGATCGGAGCCCTGCGTGTAGGACTCCAGCGTGTACGGCCCGCTCCCAGCCGAGTTCTTGAGGAACCACGGTTCGCCCTTGTCAGCCGTGGCAGCGTCCGCTCCGGCGCTCGCGCCGTTCTCCGTGGCCAGATCGCCGTTCACGATGCCCATGTAGCCGGCCGCGACGATCGGGAGGAAGGCCGAGTTCGGTGCGCCGAACGTGACGACGACCGTTGTTGCGTCAGGGGTGTCGATGCTCTTGTACCCGGCCATGAAATACGAGGCCGAACCCTTCACGTTGGAGAGACGCTCCCACGACCACTTCACGTCTTTCGGCTCGACCGCTGAGCCGTCGGCGAATTTCGCGTCGGGGTTCAGGGTAAACGTGAACACGGTGTTGTCGGCGTTTGCCTCCCACTTCGTGGCCAGTCGCGGGATCTGCTTGTTCGGGTCGGCGGGGTCGAGCGTGATGAGCGTCTCGTAGATCGCCGTCATGAAGATCTGGCAGGTATCGCAGTAGGCCCTCGACGGGTCGGTCGAGTTGGTGTCCATGTCGCGTGCGATCACCAACTCCCGAGCGCTGCTGGGGGCTACCGCAGCAGTCGTTTCCGCGGCCACGGTGTCCGGTGTCGCTGCCGCCTCGGTGTCGGCGGCCGCCGACTCCACGGCGGCGGCTTCGGTCGAAACTGAGGCTTCGGTCGCTGCTGCGGTGTCGTCTTTGCTGTCCGACGAACACGCGCCCAACAAGAGCGCACTGGCCGCGAACACGGTGATGGCGACTCTTCGGGTACGTCGGACCGAACGTGGACCGGACGGATCCGACCAGGACTTCACCGGTGAAGACTTCAGCATCGTGCGCTCCCTTGTTGGCGTTCGTGGGACACTAAACCGAATCCCACTCGGGTTTCCACTCACCTGTTCCACTTCTTCCGAGGAAAAGACGTTCATGCCCGTCCCCGCGCTACCGGTTGCCGCCACTGCGGATGACTCCGCGGCCCGACGCGTGCCGACGCAGCAGCGAAGCCGGGTCCGAGTCGCCGCACTTCTCGACGGGGCGGCGGCGCTCATCGACGAGATCGGCCCGGACGCCGTCACCACGGCACTCATCGCTTCGCGCGCCGGTGTTTCGGTCGGTTGGCTGTACGACTTCTTCCCGAACCGGGAAGCGGTCTTCGAGGCCGTCATGGCGAGGTCGATCGCCAATGTCACTCCGATCGCCGATCGGGTGCACGAGGAGTACGCAGATCGACCGTGGCGTGAAGGTCTGTGCGCGACGATTGCTGCCCTCGCCGGCTTCTACCGAACGGACCCTGGATTCAGAGTCCTGTGGTTCTCCCGATTCCAAAGCGCGCAGATGATCCAGGAGAATGCGAGCCACGATCTGGCCGAGGCACGGGTCGCGCTGGGTCGGCTCGAACGTTCCGGACTTCGCCTGAAAGGAGTCGATCCCGACACGGCGATGCATCTGGTCGTCGGCATCGTCGACAAGGGCCTTGATCTCGCATTCAGGCTGGATCCGACGGGAGACCCGCGAATCATCGAGGAAACGAAGGCTGCCGTGTGTGCTTACCTCGAGCGCTACGACGATCCAGGTTCTGCGTCCCTCGGAGCCCGGAAGCCCGGCCGGCAGTTGAGCCGCAAGCCGACCCCCCCCGGTCCGAACGGGCGCCGATGAACGCCCTCGCCATCGATCTGGGAACCACCGCAGCGAAGGTGAGCGTCGTCGCCGAGGACGGTCGGATCCTCGGGTCCGGCATCGAAGCCGTGACCACCCGGTTCGGGCCGAACGACGCGGCCGAGCAGGACGCCGAGCAGGTGTGGAACGCCGTGTTGAAAGCCGCCCGCCATGCCCTTGCCGAAGCCGGAACGGCCGCGGCGCGTGACGTCGCCGTCGTATGCGCGACAAGCCAGTGGTCCTCCATCATCCCCGTCGACGCCATGGGCAAACCGGTCGGCCCGATGTTCGTGTGGCTCGACGGGCGCGGCAAGCGCTATACCTCAGCGTTGTCTTCGGGAGCATCCTCCGTCACGGGAGCGGCTGCGGCCGATGGCGGCGCGTCGGCACGCGCTCACTGGGCCGACGTGCACGGTCTGTTTCCGAGCACCGCGCTCGCCCATCTTCTCTACGTGCAACACGACCAGCCGGAGATGCACGCCCGCACCGCGGCGTATCTCGAGCCGATGGACTATCTCAACGCGAGGTTCTGCGGACGTCTTGCGGCAACGGGATGCAGCGCGATGCCGCTCGCCCTCACCGACAATCGCGTCGTCGGCGCGTCCTCGTGGTCAGAGGATCTGATCGCCCGAGCGGGAATCGATCGTTCCAAACTGCCGGAGTTGGTGGCGTCGCTCTCGGTCCTCGGCACCATCCTCCCGACCGTCGCCGACGACCTCGGTGTGCGTCGCGACGTGGTCGTCGTCGCGGGTGCGAACGACAGCGTGGCCGCAGCCCTTGGCACGGGTGCGCTCGAACCCGGTCAGGGGACGGTGGTGATGGGCACCACCGGCGTGCTGACCGCACACCACCCGACCCGCGTCGTCGAACCGTCCAAGTTCATCGCCACGATGCCCAGCGCGCTGCACGACCGGTATTACGTCATGGCCGAAGCCGGGTTGGGCGGCAAGGTCCTGGAGACGATCCTCAACGAGATCGTTCGGCCCGACGACGGTTTGGTCGACCGGGTCGACACCGCACCGGAGGATCTGTTCGATCGGGTGTCCAAGGCGGTGGAGGGAGTCGCGCCCGGAGCAGAGGGGCTCATGTTCCTCCCGTGGCTCTACGGATCGGCATCACCGAAGGCCGACGGACGACACCGTGGCGCGTTCATCGGGATCTCGATGGGCACGACGCGCCTCCACATGTTGCGGGCTGTGTTCGAGGGCGTTGCCCTGCAGATGCGTTGGCTTGCCGACGAGGTCGAAGCAACGCTCGGCGTGTCGTTCCCGATGCTCCGCTTTGCCGGCGGAGGAGCGCAGTCCGACACCTGGGCGCAGACGATGGCCGACGTGCTCGGCCGTGTTGTCGAGCAGGTCGAAGGTCCGCGCCACGCCAACGCCCGCGGTGCCGGGCTGCTCGGCTTCCTGTCGATCGGCCGGATCGGTATCGGTGACCTCGAAGCCCTCGTCCCGATTCGTCGTCAGTACGAGCCGACGGCCGCGTCGGCACTCTTCGACGAGCGGATACTCGTGTTCCGTGACCTTCACGACCGATTGGCGGAGCCGATGGCCCGCCTCCGCCCGCACGACTCGCCCTCTCACGCATAGCCCTCTCACCCACGTCTCGAAATGGAGTCCTCATGAAGAAGAACCCGCAGTTCCCCTACGCCGATCGCTACACCGTCGTGCGCGGGCTTCCCTCGGAAGGGCGTGACCACGAAGCGATCCTGCATGAATTGCGGGAGATGGCGACCGAGGAGGACGGCTCGTGGGAGCCCGGCCAGGCATCGGGCTCGTTCTATTGCGGCGACAAGGACCACTACGCGTTCATGGCGAAAGCCTTCGGGCTGTACGGCCACGTGAACGCCCTCCAGCGCGACATCGCCCCGAGCGCCACGCGTTTCGAAGGCGAGATCATCGCGATGGGCCTCGATCTCATGCACGGCCCGGCTGCGGTCGAACGCGGTCACGACCCGGTCGGTCTCGTCACCAGCGGCGGCACCGGGAGCATCGCCCACGCCATGCTCGCCTACCGCGAGGACGCGTATGCCAAGGGCAACCGCATGCCCAACGTGATCAAGCCCGAAACCGGCCATCCGGCGTTCGACAAGGCGTGTCACCTGTTCGGCATAGAGATGCGTCACGCCCCGATCGACCCGGTCACCACGCGGGTCGACGTCGCCGCGATGGCGGCGATGATCGATGACCACACCGTCGCCATCATCGGCTCGGCGTCGAACTACGGCTACGGCACCATCGACCCGATCGCTCAGTTGTCGGACCTCGCCATCGAGCGTGGCATCGGCCTCCATGTCGATGGCTGCCTGGGTGGCTTCATCCTCCCCTTCGGCGAGATGCTCGGCTATGACATCCCGCCTTTCGACTTCCGTGTTCCGGGTGTCACGACGATCTCTGCCGACACCCATAAGTACGGTTACGGATTCAAGGGGACATCGATCCTGATGTTCCGTGACCGGGCGTTGCGCAACGGGCAGTACTTCTTCATGACCGGGTGGTCTGGTGGCAAGTACAGCTCACCGGGCATGGACGGTTCGCGGTCCAGCGGACTGCTTGCTGCGACCTGGGCGTCGATGGTGGCGAACGGGCGTGAGGGCTACCTGGCGAAGGCCAAGAAGATCTTCGAGACTTCGTTCGCGATGCAAGAAGCCGTGCGCTCGCATCCGTCGCTCCGGATGAATGGTGCGCCCACATACTTGTTCTCGTTCACGTCCGACGAGTACGACGTGTATCACGTCAACGATTTCATGCGGACTCGCGGATGGCGCCTGAACGGGCAGCAGTACCCGAACGCCCTGCACATGGCCGTGACGGGGCCGCAGACCCAGCCTGGTGTCGCTGAGGCCTTCGCGACCGATCTCGCCGACGCAGTCGCCTACGCGCTCGAGCACAAGGACGAGCCGGCGCGCAGCAGCGCGGTGTACGGCAGCGCTGCCATGTCGCGCGAGGAAGCGGCAGTGGCTATCAAGGGAGTGATGACCTCCATGCTGGACCGCTACCAGTCACTCCCGCCGGAGGACTGACCCACGTCGGCGGCCGCCGTAGCTGCCTCGGGTTCAGCGGCGTTCGGCGAGCAGGCTCACCAGGTACTGCCCGCCGCCTTCGTCGAGGCGGGTGGTGAAGGTCTCGTCGGGCACGAGTCGCGACAGTCGGTCGAGCAGCCACTTCGACGCGTCGTTGGCGTCCTTCTTCGACGCGCATCGAGTGACAACCTCGCGGCCGCCCTTGGCCATCAACCGCTCGACGGACTGAATGATCGGGGCAGGGTCGAAGACGATGATGTCGTCGGGCCACGCGACGACCGGCTTCACGGCACCCTTGCTCGTGTTGCAGTCGCGGTGCGCCAGCCGTTCAGGTGCCGGTGGCTTCTTCTTGCCGAAGGAGCGGACCAGCACGTCGCACCGGTCGATGCTCGGGCCGAGGCGGTCGTTCACTGACAGGTCCGGATCGACTTGTAGGTCACACAGCCAGCATCGCCAACCTGCTGCTTCGCCGACTTCGTCCAAGGTGCTCACCCCACCAGTGTCGTGCATCGCGGGCGCCCCGCTGTCCTTCGGCACCCGAACGCTTCCTGGTCGGTGGGCGATGCGTGCATCATGTTGCCCCCAGCGCAACAGGATGCAAAAGGAGGGCCTCGATCCGCAAACTTCGGGTAGAGGACTAGCCGACGGCTCCGGGCCAGTTGGTGATCGCGGGCCAGAGGGCAGCTCCGCCCGCCGACGCCAACGACCGACCGAGCACGGTCGCCCACTCGGACTCCGAGCCGAACTCATCCCGCCACGCCCACAACCTCCGCGTCGAGTACTGCAGCCGATGCTCGTCGGTGAACCCGATGGCGCCGTGGATCTGATGGGCGAGGCGGTTCACGGTGTTCACGGCACGGCCGGAGTAGGCCTTGGCCGCGGCGATCACGAGGATGTGCTGTTCCAAGTCAGCGTTGCTCGACGCCACGTCGAGTGCGGTGTCGAGTGCGCCATTGGCGGCGGCGGCTTCGCCCGCCATCTCGGCGAGGTAGTGCTGGATGATCTGGAATTTCCCGATCTGCTTGCCGAACTGCTCGCGTTCGTTGGCGTATTGCACGGACAGGTCGACGACCTGCTGGAGTGCGCCCGCCATGAGCATCGCTCGGGCGAACGCCCCGGCGCCCTGGGCGTGACGTGGACCGACGGCGCTCGGTCTCGCTCCGGCGCGAAGGGCGTCCGGTGCAACTTCGATCCACGGCTCGCCTGCGTAGTTGTCCCCTCGGGCGCTGACCGGCAGGTCGGACGCTGCGTGCAACGCCACGCCGTCGTCGCTGACGGCGACCACGTGCCCGGCCACGCCACCCCAGGGGATGCGGATGACCGGACGGTCGTTGCGGACAACGGCAAGCGCCAAGGGTCCCGAGGGGATCGCGATGTCGGTCAGGAACGTGGCGGCCACGAGCGTGTCTCCGATTGGCACCGGCGCGCAATGACGGCCAGCGGCCAGCACGATCGATCCGAGGTCGTGCAGCGTTCCACCCATCCCGCCGGCGGACTCGGGAACTCCGACGCTGGTCAGGCCGTTGTCCTCCAACAAGGTCCAAAGCGCGACGTCCATGCCGCCTTCCGCCGCATGGATGCGTTCGGGGGTCACTTCCTTCGAGAGCAGGCCCTCGATCGTTTCGACGAGAAGATCATCTGCGCGCATATCAGCGTACTCCGAGCTCTCGGGCGACGATCCCGCGAAGGATCTCGTTGGTTCCTCCACGAAGCGTGAAACCGGGCGCCGAGAGCACCGCATCACCGACGAGTTGATCGAAGGCCGGGTTCGCACCGGGCGGCACAAGTTGTCGGGCTACCTCACCGATCTCGGACTCCAGACGCGTGCCCATGTCTTTCACGAGCGCCGCTTCCGTGACCGGCAGGCCGCCGTTGTCGAGCGACACCGCGACCGAAATACAGAGTCGGCGAAGCGCGGAGAGCCGGGCCACGAGCATGCCGATCTGCGCCGCCGCTTCGTCACTCGGGTTCGGGCCGACCGCATCGATCAACGCAGAGAGGAGAGGGTAAGTGGAGAGGTAGCGCTCGGGTCCGGAGCGTTCGAAGGCGAGCTCGCCGATGACCTGCGCCCACCCGTTGCCGAGGGTCCCCATCAGGAAGTGCTCGGGAACGAACACATCGGTCATGACGACCTCGTTGAAATCGTGGTGGCCGCTGAGGGTGCGGATCGGCCGGATGTCGACGCCGGGGGCTTGGAGGTCCATGACGAACTGACTCATCCCGGCGTGCTTCGCCCCGGCCTCAGCGACTGGGGTGGTGCGCACGAGCACGATGAAGAAGTGGTTGTTGTGGGCCTGGCTGGTCCACACCTTCGTCCCGTTGAGGAGCCAACCACCGTCGGTCTTCGTCGCCGTGGAGCGGATGCTGGCGAGGTCGGAGCCGGAGTCGGGCTCACTCATCCCGATGGAGAAGAAGATCTTCCCGGCGACCATGTCGGGGATGAGCTCGCGCTTTGCCTCCTCGGTGCCGTGCTTGAGGATCGAGGGCCCGGACTGGCGATCGCTCACCCAGTGCGCGGCGATCGGGGCCCCGTGGGCGAGGAGTTCCTCCACGACGACGAAGCGATCGAGCGCAGTGCGTCCATGGCCGCCGTATTCCCTCGACCACGGCAGCCCGAGGAAGCCGGCGGCGCCGAGCTTGGCCGAGAACGAGGGATCGTGCTGGGACAGCCACGTGTCGCAGCGGGGAACGAACGCACCGTCGGCGATCTCCTTCGCCAGGAACGCCCGCACGTCGGCGCGGAGCTGCTCGGTCGATGCCGGCAGGGCAGCAGGAGGAAAGGAAAGACGAGCCACAAAACCCAGTCTGCCGACAACCCACCACTACCTGCGAACTCGCGCGGCCCGTTGGGAGAGAGGTTGCCCCCATATGTGGGGGCAGAACACCTCCGAACGTCGTTCGGAGGTGTTCTGCTGCAGCGGAGCCGCGAAGCCCGTGACCGCTCCCCGTCAGGCGAGGGCCGTCGCCAACGGAACGTGGGGACGGCCGAGCGAGTGGGCGACCACTGCATTGGAGGTGTCCGTCGACGCAGTTGAATCCGTG
>JANMYF010000020.1:0-18361 GCA_031381685.1 Acidimicrobiia bacterium | reverse complement strand
AGGACGACGACGTCCGACAGCGCGTTCGTGTCAGCCGGCCGCAGCACCGAGGTACTTAGCGACGATCTCCTTGTACTTCCCGGAATCGCGCAGCTCCTTGAGCGACGCGTTCATCGCGTCGCGAAGCGCGGGGTTCGACTTGGGCACGACAAATCCGTAGGCCTCGCCGGCACCCTCGAACACCTTCGACACGGTGAGCTCACCGTCGGACTGTGTCGCGGCGTAGCCGTTGACCGGCGAATCCTGGATCGCGACGTCGACCTGGCCGGCCTTCAGCGCAGCGATCATCTCGTCGGCGCCCTGGAACTCGGTCACCTCGAACCCGTTCTTCGCGCCCTCCGCCTTGGCGAACTCGGCGCCCGTCGTCGCCGCTTGCGCGCCGACCTTCTTGCCCTTCAGCGCAGGAGTATCGGTGAGGGTCGCCGCGTCAGCGGAGCGGACGAGGATTGTCTGCTGGATGGTGAAGTACGGGTCGGAGAAGTCGTTCGACTTCTTGCGCTCATCGGTGATGGAGACCGACGACGCGATGATGTCGCACTGACCAGCAGCAAGCGCCGCGAAGATCCCGTCGAACGGGGTCTTGATGAAGTCGGCGGTCAGACCGTTGTCGGCGGCGATCGCTTCGACGAGTTCGACGTCGACGCCGACGACCTTGCCGTCCGCTCCGTTCTCGTAGAACTCGAACGGGGCGTAGGGGATGTCGGAGCACACCGTGACCTGCCCCGGCTTGATCAGCGTGAGCTCCGCGCCAGCCGCGGCAGCCTCGGTCTCGGGAGCCACTGCTTCGGTCTCCGCTCCTGCGGCCGCCGTCTCCGCGGCCACGGCCTCGGTACCCGCAGCGCTTGCTTCGGTAGCAGCAGGCGCGGCGGTCGTGTCAGCGGAATCGGAACTACAGCTTGCAGCGAGCAAACCCATCGAAATGAACAGAGCGACGGAGAACCGTCGGGTACGGGTGGTCATCAGAAGTGCCTTTCGGGGAACGATGCACCGTCGAGACATCGCAGAGAAGCCCGACATCCTACGTGACGCGTGCATATATGCAGTACCTCCGGTCGCCGACCGCTCCTTCTACAGTTTCCCGGTGCGTTCTCCGGCAGCGGCCCGTCGTTACGCCATGCTCGCCATCGCGGCGATGGTGTCCGTGTCCTGCGCGACCGAGAGCCCGTCCACGAGCCGGCCGGAGCCCACCGACCAGGTCGCGGCTGACACCGTCCGCGGATCGAAGGACTCCGTGGCATTCGACCCGGCGCAGACGACCAGCGATCTGCAGAGGTTCTGGAGAGCAAACGCGACCGCGGTGGGCGCCGACCGGTACGAACCGGTGGCCGCGGATCGACTGCTTCTCCTCGGCTCAGAGCCGATCGCCTGCAACGGCGACGACCTCGAAGACCGAGACATCGAGGGAAACGCTCTGGCCCTGGAATGCGAGGAGGGCTACACGATCGCGTGGGACCCCGGGCTGTTCGACGAGATGACCGGCAAGTACGGACCCGCTGCGCCGGCCATGATCCTGGCCCACGAGTGGGGCCACATCGTCGGGTTCCAGGCGGGTTCGAACCTCGACGGTGTGCTGGCCGAGCAATACGCCGACTGCATGGCAGGAGTCTGGGTGGCCCATGCGATCGAGAAGGGCCTACCCCCGTTCGATGTGCTCGGGGCCCTCGACGCCACCGTCGCCGCAGCCGCCGACTTCAGTGACGAGCCCGGGGACGACCCGACGAACCCCGATGCCCACGGCTCCGCGTTCGACCGTATTCGGGCGTTTCAGGAGGGCTTCGAGGCTTGGCCATCGTTCTGTGGCTCCTATGAGACGACACCCCCCTCTCTCACCGAAACCCCGTTCGACCGCGGCGCCGACCGCAACGCCGACGGCAACCTCGCCTTTGGCGAGATCCTGCCCCTCGCCACAAAACTCCTCGAGCAGTTCGAGGCGGACCGCCCCGACGCCGTCTCGGTGGCGGGAATGCGCCCGATCGGGCCACAACGAAAGGACCTGGCGTCGCTGCACCGGAGAGTGGGCGATGCCGCTCCGCTCGTGGTGTTGGCGCTCGACGCGTCGGCCGCGGCGCAGGAGCGGCAGGGCCGCGATCCCGAAGACGACGGCGAACTCCTCCAACAGGCGTGCGTGGTCGGCGGGTTCCTGCGGTGGTTGGCCGACGGCGGGTCCGAGGACATCAGCCTCTCCGCAGGAGATGTCGACGAAGCCGTGGCGACGTTCGTCGATCTCACCGATCCGGCCGCATCGGGATTCCTCTTCGAACAAGTTGCGCAACTGCGAACGGGATTCACGCAGGGCGCGCAAGCATGCGAACTCCCGACGCGTTAGCGCCTTCGGCGTTGTCTTCGGGACCGCTGTCTACAAGAGTGGATCTTGGCCGTCATCGGCGGGGAGCAGATGAGCCGGCACGGTTCGCTGGAGGGGCCATGGCAGGTTGTCCATGAACGCCCACGAACGCCGGTGGATCGACGTCGGACCGTAGGCCTGCAGCGCCGTCTTGTGCTTCGGGCACGGGTAGCCCTTGTTCTCGGCGAAGTTGAAGGCCGGAAACGAATCGTCGTCGTCGCGCATGAGCCGGTCGCGGCTCACCTTCGCCAGCACACTGGCGGCCGAGATTGACAGGCATGTGGCATCACCTTTGATCAATCGCATCGTGGTGCCGAGCTTGACGTTTGCGCCGAGGAAGTCCCAATTCCCGTCGATCAGCACTCGGTCGGGTTCGAGCCCTTGCGCGCGGAGTCCGTCGAGCGCGCGAACACCAGCCAGCGTCTGCGCCGCCGACATACCGATCGTGTCGCATTCCTCGTGGCTCACGTAGCCGATCGCCCACCCGCGACACCAGGAGGAGACCCGGTCGAACAGCGCCTCGCGTTCTCGCTCGGTGAGCATCTTCGAGTCACGCACACCGTTCACCCGTCTTCCCTGAGGAAGCACGGCGGCGCCGATTGCCAGGGGACCGGCCCACGCGCCGCGGCCGACCTCGTCCATGCCGACGATCACGTCGTGCCCCTCCGCCCAGAGTTCGTTTTCCACGCCGAGGGTCGGCGCCCGCTTCTTCGTCAACCTGACTCGGGGCCCGGGCCGCAGGAGCGGCGATTTCACCGGAGCGCTCTCTGGGCGCATGATCACCACGCCCCCATTGTTGTCAGTGTTCGAGAGCCGGCGTGACGATCGACTCGACACCGACCGAACGGTGGACGCGAATCGCCAGGACGGTGATGGCGACCGTACCGAGAATCCCGACCAGTGCCGGCACGCCGAAGACCCAGCGCCAGCCGAAGCTGTCGGCCACCTTGCCGCTCAGGGGGCCGCCGAGGGCCTGTCCGACATCGTTGAACATCAGCAGCGACGCGACGGCCACGCCGCGATCAGCCGCCGGCGCACGAGACGTGACGATCGACGTGATCGCCGGAAACGACGCGCCCGACCCGACGCCGATCGCCACCATCGCGAGGTAGCCGACCGACGCCGACGGTGCGGTGGCAGCAATGGCCATGCCGACCGCCCCCAGCGCAATGCCGGGGACGGCGACCGAGAACGGGCCGCGACGGTCGGCGATTCGTCCGCTGACGAGCCGGACCGCGAGGACCGAAGCAGCGAAGACGGCAAAGAGCGTGCTCGGCCGGGCGACGGCGAGGTTCTTCGCGTAGTCCGGGGTGAATGCACTCACGGTCGAGAACGCGAAGGCGACAGTGAGGAGGGCGACACCCGGACCGATGGCTCCGCGGTAGAAGGTGAGCCGCGCCGCGGGCTCGGCCGATCCGAGCGCCGACGCCTTCGCCGGGAACGTGAGGAACCGCGCCGCGGCAAACGCCGCGACATGACACACCGCCGAACCGATCCACACCACGAAGAAACCCGACCGAAGGAGCTGCTCGGCCAGCAGCGGTCCGATGATGAAGCCGAGGTACACCGCCACCGAGAGGCGCGCCACGGCCTTCGTCTGTTCGTCCGCCGGAGCAAGCTCGGTGGTCAACGACAGGGCGGCCGTGTAGAAGCACGCGCCGGCGGCGCCCGCCGCGAAACGCAGACCGGCGACCACATAGGGCGAGCTCGCCCAGTGCTGACCGACAATCAGCGCCGCCATGACGAGGGGAGGCCACAGGAGCAGGAGCCGCGCGCCGGATCGATCGAGGAAGCGACCGATGAACGGTCGAGCGAGGAGCGCAGCAATGAAGAAGATCGTGGTGGCGAACCCGGTGACTGCTCGGGAAGCCCCGAGGTCGTCGCGGAGGTAACGCGGCACCGATCCGATCGCCACACCAGTGCCCAGGAACTGCAGGAACACGGCGAGGTCCAGCCGCGCGGTTGGCCGCGCCCAGTATCCCCTCACCACTGCCGACGGACTAACGCGCCGCGACGAACGCGCCGAACGCGCCGAGCCCGTCGACGAGCGCGAGCACAGAAGCGAGACCACGCGACGAACCCGTCGGCGCGTGCGGAAGCAGGAACGTGCGGACGCCGGCCGTAACCCCGAGCGCGTCGTTCACGTGGTTGTCGCCGACCATGAGCGCAGCCGAAGCGTCCGCTCCCAGCGCTTCGAGCGCGACGTCGAACAGGAACGGGCCGTCGGCCTTGAGTGCGCCGTGGCGATAGGAGAGAACGAACGCGTCGATGAACGCATCGAGACCGTGATGTTCGAGCAACGGTTCGAGCGCAAACGCGACGTCGGAGATGATCGCGATCTTCAGCCCTCGTTCTTTGGCTCCTTCGAGAAACGGGCGGGTGTCCGCATAGGGAACCCAGCCTTCCGGTCCCGTCTCGTGCGAGTAGAGCGCGTCGGCCAACCCTGGCGCTCGTTCGTCGAGCGCCGACCAAAGGTCGGTCCAGCACGCCCGGTGCAACTCCGGTGTTCGGTCACGGCCTTTTCCGAACTCCTCGGGGGTTCTCGATGCCACCCGGGCCGCTTCCCACAGACCCGTCGCTTCGTCGAGCGAGATCGCGGAGCCATGACCCGCCGCCCACGAGACGATGAACGACGGTGACGACGCCGTGTCGAAGAGCGTGTGGCCGAAATCAAGGAGAAGCGTGTCGATGGGGGGCGCCGCGAGCACGATTCGAACTACGCCATCTTCTGCTGCAGGCGTCCGTTGAGCGCCTCCAGGAAATCCTCGGTATGAAGGAACGGGGTGTCCTTCGAGATGAGCAGTGAGAGGTCCTTCGTCATCTGACCGGCCTCGACCGCTTCGATGCAGACCTTCTCCAACGTGTGGGCGAAGTTGGTGACCTCGGGGGTCGCGTCCATCTTGCCCCGATAGGCCAGGCCCTGGGTCCAGGCGTAGATCGAGGCGATCGGATTCGTCGAAGTCTTGTTGCCCTTCTGGTGCTCGCGGTAGTGGCGGGTGACCGTGCCGTGGGCGGCTTCCGCCTCAACGGTCTTGCCATCGGGGGTCATAAGTACGCTTGTCATCAGGCCGAGCGAACCGTAGCCCTGGGCGACGGTGTCCGACTGCACGTCGCCGTCGTAGTTCTTGCACGCCCACACGTAACCGCCTTCCCACTTCATGGCGCACGCCACCATGTCGTCGATGAGACGGTGCTCGTAGGTGAGGCCGGCCTTGTCCATCTCTGCTTTGAACTCGGTCTGATAGATCTCCTCGAAGAGATCCTTGAACTGACCGTCGTACGCCTTGAGGATCGTGTTCTTCGTGGACAGGTAGACCGGCATGTTGCGGTCGAGGCCGTAGCGCAGCGATGCCCGGGCGAAGTCGCGGATCGAGTCGTTGAAGTTGTACAACCCCATGACCACGCCGCCGTCGGCACCGAAGTCAGCCACCTTCAACTCCACCGGAGCGCTGCCATCCTTGGGCACGTAGGTCATGGTGACGGTGCCTTCGCCCGGCACCTTCCAGTCCGTGGCTTTGTACTGGTCGCCATGGGCGTGGCGGCCGATCACGATGGGCTTGGTCCAGCCCGGCACGAGGCGCGGGATGTTCGAGATGACGATCGGCTCGCGGAAGATCACGCCGCCCAAGATGTTGCGGATGGTTCCGTTCGGCGACTTCCACATCTTCTTCAGACCGAACTCCTCGACGCGCTGCTCGTCGGGCGTGATCGTGGCGCACTTCACGGCGACGCCGTACTTCTTCGTAGCGTTCGCAGAGTCGATGGTGACCTGGTCGTCGGTCGCGTCGCGGTGCTCGATCCCGAGGTCGAAATACTTCAGGTCGATATCGAGATACGGCAGGATCAGTTTGTCCTTGATGAACTGCCAGATGATGCGGGTCATCTCGTCACCATCCATTTCGACGACGGGATTGGCGACTTTGATCTTCGACATGGTTGGTTCGGACTCCTCGGGTGTCTTCCAGCGGACTCGGAGAGTCTACGAGCCCACGCCCACCGGACAAGACAAGTTGTAGACAAGCTACGAGGCCCCGAACCGGGTCCCCGGCCGCCAGACCTTTGACCCGGGCGGAAGGACCAAAGGCCCTTTCTGTCTCCACCCGTCTTGGCGCAGGGTGAATGTGCCGCACGCGCCGGACGCGTGCCGCTCAGCTCGCACCTGCCACCTTCCTGGAGATCCCCTCATGCGTTTTCGCTCAACTCGGCTGACGGCCGGTCTGCTCGCCCTGACGGTCGGCTCGATGGTCATGGTCGGCTGCGGCTCGGACTCCGACAAGGACGCCGGAAAGCCGATCGCCCCGAGCGCGCCCGCCGCGTCGGGGACCGAGGCCACAGCCGTGAGTGAAGCCGCCGCACCCGCCTCGACCAAAGCGGGCAAGGTCGTGGGCCCGGCCGGCAACATCTTCTACGTCGCCGTCGGTGCCGGCTCGTTCCTGACCCTGGCGAAGCTCCTGGCCAACGCCGACCTGCTCGAGACGATCAAGGGCGACGGACCGTTCACGGTGTTCGCCCCGACGGATACCGCATTCGCCGCCGTCCCCGCCGACACCCTGAAAGCCCTGTTGGCGGACAAGGAGAAGCTGAAGAAGGTGCTCCTCTACCACGTCGTTCCGGGCACGGTCATGGCGAAGCAGCTCAAGGCCGGCGACCTCAAGACGGCCGAAGGCGCAGCGCTCAAGCTGACCGACAACGCGGGCGTGTTCACCGTCAACGACGCCAACATCGCCGCGCCCGACGTCGTCGCCTCCAACGGTGTCATTCACGTGATCGACAAGGTCCTGCTCCCGCCCGACCTGTAGATCGACAGCGTCTCCGCGACGCGACGGCTGTCGGAACCCGTCAGCAGTTCGACCCGTCGACGGCACACGAGTCGGCGGCGGCCGCGAGAGCGGCTGCCTCGGTCTTCCGGGCGGCGAGGCGACGGAAGATCCGGAGGAATTGCTCCGGGTCCTGCGCCCCCGGAAGCACACCGACGCCGTCGAACACGAACGACGGGACCGCGGTGATGCCTCGCTCGATGGCGCCGTCCATCTCCTCTCGCGTCTCTCGGACGAACGCGGCCGACGCGAGCATGGCCCGGACGTCGTCGGCGTCGAGACCACTCGCCGATGCGATCGATACGAGCTCCTCGACATCACCGACGTTTCGTCCCTCGGTGAAATAGGCGCGAAGCAACTGCTGCTTGAGCTCCCCCTGCGTCGCCTCACCGCCGACCTCGTAGGCATAGGCAAGGAGGCGGTGGGCGTCGAAGGTGTTGCCGCGCTTGGCAATGGCGAAGTTGAACTCCCAACCGACCGTGGCGGCCACCGCCGTCACGTGTGACGTGATCTCCCGCGCTTTCTCCATCCCGCCGAACTTCTTCGCATACCCGTCGATCACCGGTGAGCCGGTCGACGGTGCCGTCGGATCGAGCTGGAACGGCCGCCAGATCACGTCGATCGGCTCTCCGCCTTCCGCGGCATACGCCGCTCGGGCCGCCTCGAACTTGGCCTTCCCGATCGCGCACCACGGGCAGACCACATCGGAATAGATCTCAACCTGCATGGACGACGACGCTACCGCCCGCCGTGCGCCATCGGCGATTGCACGACAGGCAGGCGGGCGGTCAGAAGGAGACCCACTCCTCGGGCGGGATGCCCCGCTCGGCCAGGCGGTGCTTCGCCCACACCGGGATGCCGATCGATTCAGCGGCGTTGATCTTGGCGAACATCGGACCCTCGGACGCCCACACGTGGCACGTATCGCGGTTGGCCTCGTGCCCGGCCCGCATGCTCTCCCGGCGCTTCTCCGGGTCGGCCGTCATGATCGACATCGCGTCGTCCGACACGGCATGGAAGAACGACCAACGCGCCTGCATCGCCACCGGCGCCATGGCATTGAGCAGGGCGACGAAGTGGGTGCACGAACGCGGGCCGCCGAAGAGCGACTTCACCTTGTGGCCGAACCCCCGGGCGATCGAGGTGCCGACGAGCTCCTGGAACACCGGAAGAATGAGCGGACACTGTTCCTGCGGGTGCGCCAGCATGGCTGTTCGGACTTCGGTGATCTCGAAGGTGGCGCCATTGATCACGAGCTCGATGTGCATGTCGTGCAACGTCATCGGTTCGGTGTCGACGATGCCCCACAGACCGTCGGGTCGCACGTCACGCATCACGCCGATGAGACGGAAATGCGACTCGTCTTCGACAAATGCTTCAATCTCGTAGGCGCGCGTATGAAGCAGCTTCTTGGTTATCACAGCGCACGAGCGTAGGAGTCAGCCGAGAGATTTGAACAGTTCGGGTGTGATCGGGCAGTCCGCTCGGCGAACTGCGTCGTCGGGTGAAACCAGACCGGAGGGTCCGACGACGGCGTCGACATGGCTCAACGGCACGAGTTCGAGGTCGCTCTCCCACGGATCGGCCTCGTCGTCGAGGCGTCTGGCGTAGGCCTCCCACAGACGGCCCGGGAGCACGCGTCCGACCCCGGCGACGACCCAGACCGGCACCCCGGCGAGCTTGGCAACCGCCGCCGCGGCCCGGCTGCCCGGTGACGCCGAGAACCCACTGGGACCAAGTCCATGAGCCTCGAGGAGCACGAGAGACGCCTCGGCCGCCGCCGACCCGATCCCCCGTTCGTCGACCAGCACCGCCTCATTTCCCAGACGTTCCAACCTCGACACGAGTCGAGCGCCGTCGTCGAACGTGTCCACCGCGAACACCCGCACATCGCCCCGCTTGGCCAGGGCAGGAACAATCGTCTCGGGCCACCCCAGCACAACGACCGACGCGTCGACCGGGAGCAGCTCGATCAGCGCCCCAATCGTCGCGTCGGCATCGATTTCGCTCGACGCGTCCCAGGCCTCGGACTCGGGATCGGAGGCGGACAGGACTCGGGCGGCGAGCCACCAGATGGCCGCAGAATGGGGCTGACGGTCGACCAGCCGCCGACAGGCCGTGACCAGGGCCGCAGGATCGTCGCTGAACGACGCCAGGGCGGCCGCCGACTCCCGCACGACCAGGGAGAACCGGTCATCGCTGGCCCGGGCGACGTAGCGAAGTCGTTCGATGGGATGCATGGTCGGCCTGCTACCTGTCGGCGAAGTGAACGGACACTGCTCGGCGATGCCTCGATGGCACACGACGAAACACTTGGAACAGTTGTGACCCTACCCCCCGCTGGTCGCTATGAACTCGACCGACACGGCGAGAGAGGAGCGCGTCGGAACGCCGGACGCGCGCCTGGGCCACATGGCCCATGTGCATGAAGAACTGAACCGAGCTACAAACGTCTCCCATGGCTGGGGATCGAGTCGGGCGGTTCATGCTGACCGACCTTCTGGGGCGGGGCGCCACGAGCGTCGTGTGGCGCGCCATCGACACCGACGCTCCCGACGACCGCACACGAGACGTGGCGGTGAAACGGCTGTCGGTCCCGGAGTCGCCGGCCGATCGGGAGCGCCTGACCCGCGAAGCCGACGTGTTGGCGAAGCTCGACCACCCGAACGTGATCCGGGTCAGGGAGATCGTCCCGGATGGTCTCGGGGTTGCCCTGATCCTCGACCTCGCCGACGGTGGAACGCTCGCCGATCGGCTCCGCGATTCAGGACTCCTCAGCCCGGAGGTGCTCCGAGAGCTGCTGGCACCGGTCGCCGACGCGCTCGACGCCGCACACCGGGTCGGCCTCGTGCATCGCGACGTCAAGCCGTCGAACGTCTTCATCGCCGCCGATGGCCGGGCACTTCTGGGCGATTTCGGTATCGCCCACGATGCCGGCCGCACCCAGATGACCCGGACCGACATGGCGATCGGGACGGCCGCCTACCTCGACCCGGAGGTGCTGAACGGCGCGGAACCGGGGCCGGCGAGCGACCAATACGCCTTCGGGGTCACGATGTACGAAGCCCTGACCGGACGAACACCATTCAGCGGTGCCGTTCCGATGGCCGTGCTGCGCGCCGCGGAACTCGCGGCCTTCGAACCTCTGGACCGCGAGCAGGTCGGTCCGCAGCTGGCGTCCATCGTCGAGCGGTCGTTCGCCCGCATCCCGGACGACCGCTTCGCGACGATGGGCGAGATCGCAGCGGCGTTGCGAGAGCCCGACGGGTTCCCTCGCGAGGACGGGACGGCCGGTTCGTCGACCATCGCCTTTCGCCGGGCTGCATTCACGGACGCGCTTGCCGGGGCACCGTCCGTGCGGTCCCCGAAGCGGCGGATCATCGCCGGTACCGCCGTCGCCACGGTGCTGGTCGCATCAGCCATCGGAGGTGTGCTCCTGCGGAGTCGGGCGGCAGAGCAACTCAGTGATCCGGTTGCCATGGCGCTGCCTCCGTGCAGCGCGGAAACGCAGCCCCAGTGCGTCCGTTCGTTCCTGCGCACCTCGACCGGCATCGAGGTGACCTTCGCCGACGATCACGTCGCGACCTATCGGGTGGGCGAACGCGATGACGCCCTCCGCGTGTCGAACTGGCTTTGCGGCGAGCGGGCCACGCTCGCCCTCTATCGCCCGAAGACGGGCGCGATCTACTACTTCTCTTCATGGCCGGACTCACGATCCGACGAGCCCACAAACGTTGCGGCGGACCGAACGGGAATCGCCGGTGCAACCGTGCTTCTGCCGTCGGATCGGGACGGCAACGGCTGCGGCGATCTCGCTCTGCAGACGACGTCCGCCCGAACCTGGTTCCTTCCGTCGGTGCAGTCGCAACGCTTGGTGGGCCTGCCCGACATCGAGGCCCCTACGCTGCGATCGGTGCAGCCGTGATTGGTCGGCCGTCCCGGTTGAATCGTGCGTGGCGACGCTCGGGGCCCGCAACCGCGTGCCGCTGGTCCCTCGCCATTGCGGTCGTCGTCATCGCGACCTCGTGCAGTTCGTCGCCTTCGATCACCGAAGCGAACGCGCCCAACGCCACCATCTCCGGTCCACCCGTCGAGTCGATCGACTTCGACCTGGTGGGAGAACGCGGTGGACCGCACGCGATCCCGACCACGGGTTCCACGGCGCTAGCCGCGGCCGCTCCATCGACGGACGCATCGGTGCCACCGGCCACCGCGCCCGAGTCGCCGTCGACGAGTGCGCCCTCGACGGCCGGCACGGCGGTAGCCACCCTCGCGCCGTCCGCACCGAAGGCCCCGTCCACAACGGCGCCACGTCTACGTCCGACGACAACGCCGGTCACGCGTCCACCCACCCTCCAACCAGCCGCGCCCGTGGCACCACCGTTGACATCGGCTTCGACACCACCGTCAGAGCCGCCGCCCAGCATCGCCGCGCCTGAGCTTCCGACGACGAGCGCGCCCGCCGCGCCGACGACCACACCGGCAACGACGCCACCCACCGTCACCTCGACCAAACCGGCGTCCGCGCCGCTCGCCGTTGCTGGCGCCGCATGCCGCCGCAGCCAACTCGGCCAGCAGCGTCTCACCAAGAACGGGCTGACGGTGCAGTGCGCCTCGGTGGCACGGCGACGCCGATGGACGCAGGTCACCACCGTCGCCCCGCCGACGACCGTGATCAGCACACCGGCAGTTGGACCTGGTTTCGACGGAAACACGATCCGCATCGGGCTGCTCACCACCACCACCCATCCCGTCTGGGGCACGCTCGGCCGGGCGATTAGTGCCGGCATCGAGGCCCGCGTCGCCGCCATCAATCGTGGCGGCGGGATCGCCGGTCGGTACCGAATCGTCGTGGTCAAAGGCGAGACGAACTACGACCCGGCAGAGACGCTGAACCAGATCCAGGCGACGAAAGCGGACGTCGCGCTCTACGTCAGCCTCCTCGGCACGCCGTCGACGGAGGCGGCCGAACCGCTGCTGCGCAGTGAGGGACTCGTGGCCAGTCCGGCCTCGCAGGAGGCCAGGTGGGCCACGTCACCCACACTGCTCCCCGTCTTCAACAGCTACCAGGTGCAGGCGATCAACGGCATCGCGTACTTCGCCGAGCAGTTCGCACTCAGTAACCCGGGCGTCCGTCCCGTCATCTGCGCGGTGTCGGTCGGCACGAGCTTCGGCGACGCCGGAACCGAAGGCATCCGAGCCGCGGCGGCGGCGCTACCGGTGACCCTCGGGCCGATCGTGACGCTCGGCGCGAGCGAGACCTCCTTCGTGCCCGCCGTCAGTGCACTCAAGGCCGGCGGTTGCCACGCGGTGTTCCTCACCGTCACACCGATCCAGACCCTGGGCATGGTCGTCACCGGCCGGCAACTCGCCTTGCCGACCAGGTGGATCATCATGGGGGCCTCGTTCTCTGACCGCATCGTCACCCCGCAGACGGGTCCGCTGTTCGAGCAGGGCGCGTGGGTCGTCGGCGACGGGACCCAATGGGGTGACGAGAGCGTTCCCGGCATGACCCAGATGAGGGCCGAGCTTCTCGCCTCCGACAACCGATTCTGGACGGAGAATCCCGACGTCGGCCTTTCGTTCGGTTGGGCTCAGGCGCGCACCGTCGAACAGGTCCTCGAGGTTGCGGCAGCCCGGCGCGATCTCAGCCGGGCCGGCATCCTCGCGGCGTCTCGGGCGACGGGCTCCGTCGCTCTGGGCGGCATCGGCTCGACGATCGACTACTCCCAGCCGGTTCGGCTGGCGAACGCGAAGACAACGATCTTCAACGTCGACAACTCCTATCGCAACGCCATCAGGGTGCTGGCCCGCGACTACGGCTCACCGGCCGCAGCCGCCTACCGACGCTGAGCCGGGTCAGCCCCCACCGGGGATCGTGACGCCCGGTGGCAGGGTGACCCCCGGAGGCAGGGTGATGCCGGGAGGCAGGGTGATGCCGGGAGGCAGGGTGATGCCGGGCGGCAGCGACACGGTTGGAATGGACGGCAACGTCACCGAACCTTGACCGGCTGACACGATGGCCGATCCCGTCGACAGGAAGCGCACCTTGGCGGTCCAGGTCGGCTTCCAGCTCTTCGGCGCCCGAGGGGGCTTCGGCGGGAAGGAGAAGTTCTGCTCACCGCCGTACGCCACGCTGTTCACGAAGGAACCCTCCACACCCGACAGCACCTCCTTCGGTACAGCACACGACGTCGTCGACGGCGGCAACACGGCGCGCTGGCGGATGAGCCGGGCAACTTCGGCGTCCGGGATGTGCGAAGAGAGGCCGGACCCGAAGTCACGCACGTTCGACGAGGTCCACACGACGAAGTCGCCGCCCGCGTTCAGACCGAAGCTCTGCAGGCTGTAGCCGACGGACCCACCGACGGCCGGCCACGAGGCATTGCCGGCTCCACTGGGCATCGCGTCGACCTTCAACGACATCGGCCCCATGAAGTCGCGGGCCAGCGAGAATCGGATCTCCGGGCTGTAGTTGCCGGCGACGGTGTGGTCCCCGATGAGCGACGCATCACCCGGAATCGCCGGCGAATCGGGCTGCGGCCATTCCCCGTAGGTCTTGGCCGACCGCGACGACGGCGGGGTCGAGCCGACAATGCGCAGAGCAGCCAGTCCGGCGGGGGAACGACCCAGGAGGACGGCATTGAGGTCGAGCACGAACGGCTGACCCGCGCCGGCCTTCTCACCGCAGCCCCAGTAGAGCAGCATTCGGCCGAGCTTCCCGCTCTGGCGCTGGAGCTCCCGGAGCCCGTCCACCTCACTCGGCACGGTGCGGGCGGTCTGGGGCGTCACCAGCGGCAGCGAAGGCCCGATCTTCATCCCGCCCGAGACGACGTGGTTGGCCTGCGGTGGCGAGCCGGCGCCGGTCGAATACAGACGAAGGTCCATCGTCCTCGCCGAACCGGTGAACCCCGACGTCGTCTCGACGGTCATCCAGTAGTTCGCGGTGGGCTTGGCCTGCGACTGGGCGATGCCGGCGGGGAGCACGACGACCCCCAGAGCAAGACCGCAGGAGAGGAGAATGGCGGTACGACGCATGGGAATCCCTTTCGTTTGAAAACGATGCGTCGACCGTACGGACGGGGAACCTCGCTGACCATCGTGGCACCACGAGCCCCGGACTCCCCTCACTTCGGCGACACGCCCCCGCCGCCGCCGCAGCGTCAGGGCCCGCCCTCGCGGGCTGCTCGTCGAAGCCGGTATCGACAGAGCTCCCGCGCGCTGGCCGGGGCCGAACCGGACGTCTTGAATCAGCCTCGGGCCGCGGCGTAGGCGGCTCTCACCGACGCGGCATCGCACGAGGGATCGGGCGTCACCACGTCGCCGCCACCGAGCCCCCATGCGAGCCGAAGACGCACCAGCGATGCTTCGGGTACGCCCCCGTTTGCCACCGACCACACGACGGCGGCCTGCAGCGCCGCGCCCACGGCCACGTGCTCGTCGGCGGAGGGGATCGTCACCGGTCGTTGGGCGAGATCGGCCACGACCCGGCGGAATGCCGCCGATCGTGAGCCTCCGCCGATCAGGAGCAGTCGGCCGTCGTCGCGCACACCGGCAGCGCGGAGCGCGTCGAGTCCGTCGAGCAGTCCGCACGCGACGCCTTCGACCGAGGCGCGGGACAACTGGCCGCGCGACACGTCCGACCGAATGCCCGAGATCACCCCGGTGGCGTCGGGCCGGTTCGGTGTGCGCTCACCGTCGAAGTACGGAACGCAGACAACTCCACCGGAGCCCGCCGCGGTCTCCAGCACGAGCGCCTCGAACGCTGCGTGGTCAACACCGAGCAGCCGTGCCGTCGCGTCGGTCACCTTCATTGCGTTGAGCGTGCAGACGAGAGGAAGGAACCGGCCGGATGCGTCGGCGAAACCGGCGACCGCCCCCGATTCGTCGGAGGTCGGAGTGTCCGATACGGCGTAGACGGTGCCGGACGTGCCGAGGCTGATGACAACGTCACCGGCGGCGAGCCCGAGTCCGAGGGCGGCACCCATGTTGTCGCCGGTGCCGGGCCCGACGAGCACATCACGCCCAAGACCTAACGCCGTCGCGGCGTCCGCGGTGAGGGTGCCGGCCACCTCGAAGGGCCCGAGTACCCGAGGCAACGCGGAGGTCCAGTCACGCCCATCGTCCACGAGGGCGAGCAGGTCCGTTCGCCACTCGCTGCTGCGCGGAGACCAGTAGCCGCTGCCCGACGCATCGCCGCGATCGGTGAACCGTTCACCGGTCAGGCGGCGGTTCAGCTCATCGTGGGGCAGGTGGACCGACGCCATGCGGGCAAACGCTTCGGGGTGCGCCGACCGGAGCCACGCCAGCTTGGTGATCGTGAACGCCGCAACCGGGACGCTCCCCACCGCGTCGGCCCAGCCCTTTGCTCCGAGCCGGGCCACGAGCGCTTCGGCCTGGGGAGCGGACTCGGTGTCGTTCCACAGCTTCGCCGGATGCACCGGCGCGCCGTCGGCGTCCAACGCCACCATGCCGTGCTGCTGTCCGGCTATCGAGATGGCCACGACTTCGCGTCGATCGACTTCGACGAGGGCGAGGTTGGCGGCCTCGACGAACGCATCCCACCACGCCGACGGCGCCTGCTCCGAACGCGGCGGCGTGGTGGCGGGGTGGGCGGCCCTTCCCGTCGACGCGAGCCGCCCGGTTTCAGCGTCACGAATCTCGACCTTGACGGACTGGGTGGACGAATCGACGCCGAGGACCAAAGCCATGCCGATCACCGTAGCGAAGCCGCTGGGTCGACCGGCCGTGAGTCGTCGGGTTCAGTCGGCCGTGAGTCGCTGGGCCAGCCAGGCCGGAAGGATCGACAGCGCCAGCACGGTCACCGACACCACGTTCACGATCGGAAGGCTGTTCGGACGGGAGTAGTTCCCGAGAATGAACTGCGGCAGCGTGGTGACCCGGGCGCCGGCCGTGAACGTGGTGACGACGATCTCGTCGAAGCTCAGCGCGAACGCAAGCAGACCGCCGGCCACAAGGGCACTGCGCAAGAGCGGGAACGTGACGTACCGGAAGGTCTGAAAGGTGTCGGCCCCCAGATCGGCAGACGCCTCCTCGAGGTTCCCGGGAAGCCGACGCAGACGCGCCAGCACGTTGTTGAAGACGACCACGATGCAGAACGTCGCGTGCGCAACGATGAGCGTCAGGAACCCGAGCTGCCAACCAAGGACTTGACGGAATCCGGCATTGAGGGCGATACCGGTAACGATGCCCGGCAGGGCGATCGGAAGGATCACGGCGAACGACACCACATCGCGTCCGAAGAACGAGAACCGGTGGACGGCGAGCGACGCGAGGGTCCCGAGGATCAACGCGACGATGGTGGCCGCGGTGGCGGTCTTCACCGAACCGCTGAGCGCGGCCCGCACTGCCTCGTCACGGAACGCCTGGCCCCACCACTTCGTCGTGAACCCCGAGTAGATGATCGATCGGGCGCTGTTGAACGACAGCAGCAGCACATAGAACAGCGGCGCGTAGAGGATGACCATGACCAGGCCGGCGGCCGCGGCAAGGAGTCGGCGTGCGGTGAGAGAGAGGTGCATCAGCGACTCCCGATCACAGGTTCTCGAGTGCGCCGGAGCGTCGCACGAGGAGGAGATACACGACCATGATCAGCATCGGCACGACGGCGAACGCCGCGGCGAGCGGCACGTTGTTCACACCGAAGTTGGCGTAGATCACGTTGCCGATCATCTGCGTCTTCCCACCGACGATGCCGACGGTGATGTAGTCACCGAGGGACAGCGAGAACGTGAAGATGCTCGCGGCCAGGATCGCCGGGAGCAGGAGCGGGATGACGATCGCACGGAACGTCGCTCCGGCTTTGCCGCCGAGGTCCGACGAGGCCTCGAGCAGCGAGTCGGGCAACCGGTCGAGTCCGGCGTAGATCGGCAGGATCGCGTAGGGCAGCCAGAGATAGGCGAGCACCAGGACGATGGCCGGGAGGCCGAATCCCGGCGATGCCCCGAACACCTTGCGGAGGAGCCCACCTTCGGGATCGAGGAAGGTCCGCCACGCGTAGGCCTTCACGAGGTAGCTCGCCCAGAGCGGCATGGTGATGGCGACCGCGAGGATGCGCCGGGTCCGCGCCTTCGCAACCTTCGAGAGATAGAACGCGATCGGGAACGCCACCACGAGGTCGACGACGGTGACGGCGAGGGCAACGAGCAGGGTCCGCAACGCGACACGCCGATAGACACCGACGTCGATCAGTTCACGAAAGTTCTGCAACCCGGTCTTCTTCACGACCGTGAACGTGAACGAGTCGAGGCTGTAGAAGCTCGTCACGAGCAGCGCCACCAGCGAACCGAGATACACGACGACGAGCCACGCCAACGGGGCGCCGAGCAGCGCGGTGAGCTGGGCCCACCGACGTTTCGCAATGCCCCGCGACGCACGCCTTGAGACGGCGCTCATCGCTGCGCCCCGACCGAGCCGACGTACCCGGTCGCCTGACGCGGCGAAGCCGCGGCGAGCACCCCACGAGGGGTGATCACCGCGGCTTCAGCGATGCGCGACAACCGACGCACGAACGAATGGAACGTCGTTGGACCTCAGCCCTTGAGCTCCGTCCAACGCTTGGTCCACTCCGAATAGTCCGTACAGATCGGGCCGCGGCCGTCGAGGCAATCCTTCGTCGGAGTGGTCCAGTACCAGATGTCGGAGAAGTAGCTCTCGTCGTCGGCATGGAAAGTGGTGCAGTGGTTCGGGTCCTTGGTTTCCTTGCACGACAGCTTGTTGGCCGGAGCCTCACCGAAGTACTCCGTGGCCATGGCGTTGGCCTTCGGGCTGATGATGTAATCCATCCAGAGGTACGCGCAGTTCGGGTTCTTGGCCTTGGCGGCGATCATCCAGGTGTCGGACCACCCGGTGGAGCCCTCCTTCGGCTTGACCACGGCGACCTTCTGGCCGTCGGCAATTGCCGTGTTGGCGGTGACCTGCCACGCCGTGCCGACCACCATGGAACCGGCCTTGAACCCGGCGATCTGCTTCGTGTAGTCCGACCAATACTCGCCGATCAGCCCCTTCTGCACCTTCAGGAGTTCCATCGACGCTGCGAGCTGCTTCTCGTCGAGAGCGTACGGGTTGGTGATGCCGAGATCGGGCTGGGTCTTCATCAGGTAGAGCGCAGCGTCGGCGATGTAGATCGGCGTGTCATAGGCCGTGACCTTGCCCTTGAACGGCGAGGCGGCATCCCATA
>JANMYF010000014.1:0-19497 GCA_031381685.1 Acidimicrobiia bacterium | reverse complement strand
CGACAGCTTCTCCAGGCTCTTCGCCATCTGTCCGTCAGAGACGTTCAGGTTGCGGTAGGCGTTGGCTGCTGCGGTGTTCTGATTGATACGAAGACCCACGGGAATCCTCCTTGATTCGTGATTTGGTCAAAGGACTTCGGAAGCTCAATCCGTGAGCTTTCCGAACGCCACGTTTCGGTGGTCGATCCATCCGATCGTCAGGCGGGCCCGAGATGTGCGGACTTCGCCGCGGAATGGTCCGATCGGCCTATGCGAGGACGAAGGCGACCGGTCAGCGACGCGACGGTGCAGCGAGTTCGCCGACGTCGGAGCGGAGCCGCTCGGCCCACTTCACTGCGTTGATCCACGTCGAGGCGAGCATGGCAATGTTGGCCGCGGGGCCGGTACCGGCCGGGGAGATCGCATCGACGATGTGGCAGGCAGTCGACAGCCGGTTCTCCTCACAGCAAAGAACGGCGTCGAGCACTTCACCGAGCAGACCGGTCTGGCGCGTGATGGCGTTGACGACTTCCGCTGTAAGCGGGAGCGAGGCCAAGGCATCCTCGGTGGGCATCCCGGCGAACGCTCCGACGAGTGAAAGCAGTCCGACCGTGAACGCCGGTTCTGGACGGACACCGAGCTCGGCGGCGACGTGTTCACACTGGCGGGCGCGTATGAGCGAGGTCAAGGTGAGCTCGGCGGGAACCGAGGTGACCGAGTTCAGGGTGACGGCAAGAGCCAATTGGCGGACGTTGCGAAGACCGAGCATGACGAGCGCGGAGCGCGTCGTGTCGATCCGCTTGGGGAGACTGAACAATCCCGAGTTGACCAATGAGAGCATGCGCAGGACGAGGGAAGGGTCGCGAGTGATGACCCGCTCGACATCTTCGAACGAGCTGTTCGGCTTCTCCAGCTCGGCCAGGAGTTGCATCGCGGCCAGCCGGTCGACGGAACCGCCGAGCCCATGGGCCACCGGCTGGAGGAAGAACGCTCCGGACCGCAGGTCGAAGTCGCCGCGGGTGGAAACGGCATCGTCGATGGATTCAACGCCGACTGCGACCGACAGCATCCCCCGACGCGAAGCTTCGAGCCCGGAAGCATGGAAGCTGTCGGTTCGTCGGTTCGAGAACCGGACGGAGAACGCGTCGAGGTCGGCGATACCGAGGCGTCCGAGGACGGCAAACGGATCGATGAATGCGCTGTCCTGCGTGCTTTCATCGGAGAGATCGAGCGCCACGCGAAATCCCATCCTCCGGGTTCTCTCGACCAACTCCGAAGCGCCGGCCTTCGCCAGTTCCGCGGGAGCCAGGGCGAGGATCGTGCGCTTCGGGGGCAGTGCGTTGTGGAGGCCGTGGCCGAGGATGTCGACGGTGACCGGGATCCAGGAGTCCTTTCCGGCGATCAGCTCTTCGAGGTTCGTTGCCGCGATCGCCGCGAGCAGCCGACGACAGGCCAGGTCACGATCGCCGAACGGGTTCGTGTCGTCGATGCCATCGGCGACGAACAGTCGATAGGCCGCGGTCTGCTCGTTTCGCCCGATGAGGGGTTGTCGTCCGAGGAAGACGGAATCGTTCACATCCGCATCGATCGGCAGCCCCGGCACGAACTTGCGGAGTGTCAGCTCACCGGAGTGAGGAATCGCTCAGGTCGGCGTCCGGGCAACCCCGGGCGGACACCGAGCAACGATGCGACGAGTTCCTACTCCTCGGGGGCAGCGGGCTCACTGGGTGGCCCGCTGAAGGATCGGAGCTGCTCGAGCGCGTCGGCGCTCGGCGATGATGCGTCCTTGTTGGCGGCCTCGAGCTGCGCGATGACTTCTTCGCGGTAGACGGCGACCGATCTCGGCGCCTGGATACCCAGACGAACGTTGTCGCCTCGGACCTCCAGCACGGTCACGACGATGTCGGGACCGATCATGATGCTTTGGTTGGTGCTGCGGGTCAGGACGAGCATCCGTGCTCCTTAGGCGAGGTGTGGTGCGAAGAACGTCGGGTGGTCACGCTACCGGAGCAGGTCCGCCAGAACTCGGATCATCGCCGAGGATCGCTGCCGGTATCGGTGACGACCTCGTCGGCTCAGGCCTGCCCGGACCCTTGGCGGCCGAACAGGGGCTGACGAGTGCTCCATCCATCGTTCAGCACCGCCTGAATGGCGCGACCGGTGCTCCGGTTGATCACGAGGGGACCGAGGAGGTTCGCGGTAGCGTCCTCGGCCTTGTCGCGGATCGAGACGATCACCAGCAGGCACGCATCGTCGGCACTGGCCAGTCCGAGCCAATCGGCGGTCTCATCGTCGATCTCGGCGACGTAATCGGGAAAGAACACGTCGGGGTTGACGACCAGAAACTCGGTCTCGTCATCAAGGCTCCGAAGGAGCGAGAACGGGCCTTCCGGCGCTCCCCAGGACTCGAGCACGAATCGACGGGAGGAGGCGAAGCCCGGGAGGCCATGATCGAAGAAGAGCTCCCCGGACGTGGGGGAATCGGACGTCATCTTCTCGGCAGCTTGCATGGTTGCGTTCATAGCGGAACGGACACGAGGCGACGAGTCGCCCGTGGGCCGTAGACCTTTCTAGCGGAGGAAGTCCATCAATGACGGTTGGATGACGCGGGCCGCGGCGGCGAGCGACGCCTGGTAGGCCAGCTCCTGCAGCTTGAGATCGGTCGCCGTCTTCGCGATATCGATACTCTCGATCTCGTTCAACGAGCTCACTCGATTGTCCCTGCTCAGACCATTACGACCTTGCAGGGTTTCGAGCTGATTCGTACGTGCACCTACGGTTGCCAAACCCGTCTGGATACGGTTCAGCGCCACGTCGATGTCATCGATGCTCGTCGGGCTGACTGCCCCGAGATTCGAACGGAGGTTGGTGGCCAGGTCCGCGAGCACTTTGAACGCGTTGTTCGTTGCCGGACCGAACACGTCAGGGCCGGTCACGTTGACCTGCACGACTCCCCCTTCGGCCACCGGACGCAAGACGACTCCGGTGTCACCCAGGTAGGTGCCGCTCGCGTCGTAGGCGGTATTCGGTTGACCCACGCCGGGAAGTGCGTTCCCGGAGAACAACGGACGGCCGAGGCGAGACGAGTTCGCCAACGCAAGGAGTTGACCGCGCAGCCCATCGACCTCGACGGCAAGAGCCTCACGGTCGTTCGGGCCGAGCGCACCGTTCACCCCGGAGACGGCGAGGTCTCGAGCGCGCCGCAGAACCTGCGCGCTGCTCTGCAGGGCATTGTCCGATTCGGCGAGCCAGCCGGCACCATCGTTGGCGTTACGGTCGAACTGCTCGTGACGGGTGATGCTGGCACGAAGGCTCAGGGCCGAAGAGGTCCCACCCGGAGAGTCCGAGGGGCGCGAAATCTCGCGCCCGGAGGACATCTTGTCCTGGAGCGCCTGGAGCGAGGAGATGCCTCGCTGGAGGTTGGCCTGCACGCCGAGGGACGAGCTTCGCTGGGTGACCCGGAAGGATGCCGACATGATGACCCCTTACCGTCCGACCAGGCCGGTGCTGTGGATCAACGTGTCGAGCATCGAGTCGACGGCCGTGATGAAGCGGGCCGATGCGTCGTAGGCGTGCTGGATGGCGACCATGTTCGTCATCTCTTCATCGATGTTCACACCCGAGGTCGCCTCACGGGACGAGTCGACCTGCTCGGTCACCAGACTCTGCGTCGCAGCCTGTCGATTCACCGTTCGACTCTCGATTCCCAGGTGCAGGACCATGGCGTTGTACGCCGATCCCGGTCCTGTCAGATCGGCGATCCGCCCGGCGACCGACCCATCGCGCAGTCCTGTCGGAGTCGCGGCGGCTGCGACCTTCGTCGGGTCGTTGGCGATGATCGGGTTCACGGCGATGCCTCCGGGGCCCATCTGGAAGAACGGAAGGCCGGGTGTCCCGGAGAGATCGAAACCGGTGGCGTGCACGGTGTTCACGTCTGACGCGAGTTGGAGTTGCACGGCCGTGAGCTGTGCCCGATAGGCAGGGATGGTCGAATTCACCGCCGCCTGGAGTGCCGAGAGCTGGCCTCCGGCCGCGGCGTTCACTCCGAGTCGATCCCACACAACCGCCGTCGTGCCGGGTGTCGAGGTGACGTCGACACGCAGCGCTTCCGGCCGGTTGCCCCGGACGAGAGCGGTTGTGCCGAGGTAGACGTCGACGACCCCGTTCTCCTGGGGGCGAGCGGTGACGCCGACGAGGTCGGCGAGACTGCGGATCATCACGTCGCGCTGGTCCATGAGATCGCCCGCCGGCATATCGGCATTCACCGCGGCCAGGACGCGGTTGTTCAGGTCGGCGACGGCGGCGGCCGCGGTGTTGATGTCGGCCACGGTCGCTTCGAGTTGCCGACCGGTGTTCTGTGCGAGCGCGGCGAGTGATCCATCGAGTTGGGCGAAATCGGCGGCCAGGGTCTTGCCGAGCTCGACGAGTTGCTGGCGGGCCGAAAGGTCGTCCGGGCGATTGGCGACGTCATCCCATGCGGCCATGAAGCGGTTGATCTGTGAGCCGAGTCCGGTGTCACTCGGTTCGTTGACCGCCAACTCGATCTGACCGAGTACTTGCTGGGACTGTTTGAGCGCGCCGTCGGTCCCGTGCTCCTGGAGGGCCCGCATCTCGACGAACTGATCGTGCAGTCGGTACGCCGTTCCCGCCCGCACGCCGGTAACGGCATCATTGGACCGGGCGAAGATGTTGGCGGTCGTCGGGTTGGTGATCGGCGAAAGGTCAACACGCTGCCGGCTGTAGCCGGGCGTGTTGACGTTCGCGAGATTGTGGCCGGTCACGTCGAGGGCGCGCCGGTGCGCCTGCAACCCCGAGAGGCCGATGCTCAGTCCGCCGAAGTCACTCATACTCCCCCGCCTTTCGTTTCGGTCCGTGGAATGTCCATCACAGCGATTGATCGACGAGGAAGGCCGTCTCGCCGCTGCGAGACGTGGCCGAGCGTTCTTGTGCAGCACGCTCGAGAAGGTCACGTGTCGCCGCCGAACCACGGGCGATGAGTTGCTTGTTGTTGTTCGCCTGCGCGCTTATTTCATCGGCAATCGTGAGGAAGGCAGCACGGTGCTGGCCGAAGACGTGATCCCAGGGTTCGGGCGCATATTCGGCCAGCTCGCGGAGGCTCGGGTTGCGCCCGAGACCCAGCTTCGGAGCCTCAGCCTCCACGAGAGTGGCGCGGACCAGCTCACATCGGCGGATCTCCCCGAGCACCGCTTCGATCTCCCGGGTCGCCGCAGCGAGCCACCGGGTGCGACCGGAGGCCAGAAGGAGGTGCTCCTCTTCCAACTTGAAGAGCAGCATCTCGAGAAGCGATTGCTCACGCATGAGGGCGGAGCTGATGTCGGAAAGGCTCACTGACTAGTCCTGGGGATGGGGAGAACTCGGATGTTTCGAATTCCCTATCGGCGGCCGCCGGGCCGACCTGCGTTGTCCTCGACGATGACACGCGGAGGATTTCTTGAGGAACATCGCAGGTGCGCCACGCATCGGACGATCGCTACCTACGAGACGCAGAACGGCTCAACAGGTCACAACCTGTCGATTCCGGAGCGGATCGCTCCATCCATCGCACGACGGCATGCCTTCCGACCGGAACAGTGGTCCGGCCGGGAAGACCGTCGGGCAACCAATCGAGGATCGCACTGTCCATGTCAGCATCGACGTTGTCACGAGCCAAACTCCTGCCCACCCAGCCACTGGTTGCGTCGGCGGTCCTGCATGAGTTGGCCAGGAACGACGACGCGGACCTCACGCCGCTGGCCGAGGTCGATCCCTCGCTCACCGTCGCGGTGATGGCGGCGGCGAACGCACCGCATCTTCGACAGGCCCGGCGGGTCAGCAACGTCCGCCAAGCGATGGTGTTGCTCGGCGCGAACGCCGTGGAGGCGATAGCCACGTGCCGCACCGCGGCGCTCGTGCTCGGTCCGGACGACGTCGGGTTCCCACCTGGCTTCTGGGCGCGCTCCATCACCGCGGCGTCCGCGGCGGCGGTGCTGGCTCAACGGCTCGGCAGCAGCGTCGACGAGGCGTTCACCTCCGGCATGGTGCACGACATCGGCGATCTCCTGCTGTTTCGTGACGACCCCGACTTGCACGCTGCCGTCCAGGCCCGCCGGTTGAAGAACGGTCGACCGCTGCTCGAGACCGAGAAAGCGCTGTTCGGCCGCACCCACACCGATGTGGGCGCGAATCACCTCGATCGGCTGTTCTTTCCGGAACGCATCGTTCGAGCAGTTCGATCGCACCACGCTCCGGCCGAAGCACTCACCGATTCTCTTTCCCGCGCCGTGTGGGGTGGACATCGCTTCGGAGCGATCGTGGCCGGCACAAATGCGTCGTCCGGACCCGACGACATCATCCATCCGCGGGGCATCCTCAAGGCGATCGGACTCGGAAGCGAAAGCCCCGACCGGATACTCGCCGAGGCGGAACGGCGGGTGAGCGCCGTCATGGAGATCGCCGGACGCAACCAGCCATGAGCCCCGTCCATCGGCGCTGCGCCGCTCCGCTGCGCTCCACTGCTCACAACACCAACGACCCGACCACCCCGACAGGGCAGCCATGAGTTCTACGACCCAACTCCGCACGGGACCCGGCGTCGGTCAGCGCAGCAACGAACACCGCTCGGCCGCCCGCAGCCTGGCCGAGCTCGACGCCAGACAGGGAGACCTGCTCCTCGCATTGCAGGATCCGGCCTCGGTGCATGCCGAGATGCTCACCGCGCTGATGGTGTCGAACAGCCTCCTGGAGCTGTCGAAGCTGGCGACCGCACGGCTCAGTCTCGCTGAGTTCTCGCGCGCCGCGCTCACCACCGTGATGCAGTGCACACCAGTAACCGCGTGTGCCCTGTACTTCTCCGCTCCGGATGTGCCACCGGTCCACGAATCGCTCGGGGACTGGGTCGAGCCGGTGATCGACGAGACGGACGTCGCCCCGTTCGACGCTTCCGCCGATCAAGTGTGCAGCCCGGTGTTCGGCGCCGACGGCAGCGCGCCGATCGGGTACTTCGGGGTCACGGGGGCACCCCGTGGACTCGTCGATGCCGGGCTCGTCGATCGGGCCGCCGATCAGATCTCCTCGATGCTCGGGCTCTTGATCGAGGCCGAGCGACTCCGACGTGCCGCTGCTGCAGCACAGGCGATGGAACTCGTCAGCGCGCTCGGCGACGACTACGGCGAGGTCGATCTGTTCGAACTCGCGTCGACCTTCGCATCGCTTCCCGGCGCAGAGGCCGCACGCATACTTGTTGAGATCTCCCGCTTCGGCGGACCGATCATGGTCGAGTCGGGGAACGCCGACGAGGAGATCCCTCACACCGAGCGCGTCGACGAGATCGACCGCAACGCGCAGATCACACTCCACGTATGGTGGACCGGAGGTGCTGCGCCCAGCGACAACCGACTCGACGCCATTACCGATCGTTTCGTGGTCTCGCTGGCTCGAGCCGAGCAGACCGCAAAGCTCCGATCCGAGGTCGAGACCGATGAACTGACCGGGATCGGCAACCGGCGCCGCGGTTCGCGGGCGTTGGCTCAGGCAGCAGCTCGCGCGCAGCGTTCCGGTGAGGAGTTCGCGATCTTCATGATGGACCTCGACAAGTTCAAGTCGGTCAACGACGAGTTCGGCCACGAGATGGGCGACTCCGTCCTCCGCCTGTTCGCCGAGGCGATCGAGGCAGTCGTTCGGGGGTATGACGTCGCCGCGAGATGGGGTGGTGAGGAGTTCCTCCTCGTCTGTCCGGGTACTGGCCGGTCGGGATCCGAGGCATTGGCGAAGCGCCTGCTCGCGAAGACACCTGACATGTGCTCACAAGCTCTGCCCGAAGGTCGGCTGCAGACGGTTTCGATCGGCATCGCCGTCTGCGAGAACTCGTCCTGCGATCCCCAAGTGCTCCTTCGGTCAGCGGACGAAGCAATGTATCGGGCGAAGACGACCGGGCGGAACAGGTTCATCGTCGCCGAACCCGCACGTCGGCCGAGGTAACGCAACGGAGGCAGCCGGCTCGTCAAGCCGTCGAGCGGAGAAACGGGTCCGCCGACGACGCGCCGCCTCCCATATTCGCAGCGGTTCGCCCGGGCCGTTCACCCGGACCAGGCGCCGCAACACCGCACCGGCCAGGGAGAAGGACCCCTCGGTCGGCTCGGCTCAAGCCGAGGCGACGAGCGCGCCGTCGACCACATGGACTCCGACGATGCCGTCGCGCACAGCGAAGCAGATGACGTTTTCTGCCCTCCGGACATCAGCTTCGGTGAGATCGACCGCAATGACGATGGGAAGCGTGAGCATGTTCTCGCCCCCCACCGCCGTCTTTGCCGCGCCACCGAGCACGTTCGTGAACTCGAGCAGCGCGTCGGTGATCTGCGCAGAGGTGACGTCGACTTCCATCAATCCGAACATGGCTGCGCCGAAGTGCAACGCCGCCGCGGTGTTCGCCCGAACCACCACGGTGGCGTTGTGCGTCCCGGTGATCCCGATCGCCGAGGCCAGGGTGAACTCGCCCGGCTCGGGCCGGACCTCGACCGCATCACCGTCGAGCATTGCTTCGATTGCTGAAGTGACCGCCCGACCGAGGCTCGCACGACTCAGGGAAAGGGTTTCGATCATGAACGGGGCCCTTGCGTGCGGAGCAGCGAGCCTGCCGATCGGTCGGGGTTCGACGGACCGTTGGAACGGTCGACCGCCATGCATGCCGGCGCCGTGACGCCAGGTCCACCGGTGCGAACCGGCAAGCGTTGGGGCAACGCTGCGGGGAGGTGGGTCGCCCTTCGCGAGGTCGGTCCCGGGGATGCGACTCGTCGGGGCAAGAAGCCCGCGGCAACTGGAGTCGCCGGCGCGACAAAGGAGACCGAGCGACCGGCCGTTCGCCGCGTCCACCCCTCGCCGACGCTTTCGCCGTTGCCGAGGAACAGATGCCCGGCCGGACGTAAGACGTCGCCGCGGATCCGGTCGAGAATCGTTCGTTTCGTCTCGGGGTTGACCGACAGCAGGACATCTCGGAGAAACACGATGTCGCACTTGGGGACGGCCTTCCACGACCCGGTCAGATCGAGGACACGGACATCGAGGATCTGACGGAGTTGCCGAGAGGCAACCCATTCGGTGCCGTCTTGTTGGAAATGCCGCAGCAGGTGACGGACAGGGAGACCCCGGCTCACCTCGCACTGCGTGAAGCGACCTGCTTTCGTCCGCTCAGCCTTGCCCGCGGAGTGATCGGTGGCGAGGATCCGCAATCGCCCGCTCCTCACCAGCTCGGGGAATGCCTCGGTGACTGCGATGGCGATGCTGTAGGGCTCCTGTCCGCTCGAACACGCTGCGCACCAGATCGTGACTGCAGCGGCCGCACCTCGCGCCATGAGGATCTCCGGGATCACGGACTCGACGAGCGCGCTGAACGGATCGATGTCACGGAAGAACGATGTCTCCGCAGTCGTGATGGCCCCGATGTCGACAACAGCGGTGGTCGAGGTTGGTGGATGGCTCATCGGTTGCCTCCTGCGTCGGGGATTCTGCTTGACTGCCGGGACGGGGTAACGGGTTGGCGAATGGATCCCAGAGCTGGGGCGCCGGAAGCGGCACTCATCGCAGACCAGCTTCGAGGTCGACCGGCAAGACGACGCCGAGCAATCGCAGCTTCCCGATCAGCATCGGACCGTCGAAGGGCTTCATCACGTACTCGTCGGCACCGGCGAGCACCGCCCGTGAGATCTGCCTCTGGTCGACCTCGGCGCTGACCATCACGATGGGCAGCATCGCCCACCGCTGTTCCTTCCGGATCGTTTGGATCAGCGTCACGCCGTCCATCACCGGCATGTGCCAGTCGACGACAACGAGTTCGATCGCTCCTTCGGCACGCATGAGGGTCAGCGCGTGACCACCGTGTTCTGCCTCGAGGACATCGAACCCGACACCTGCGAGGATCCGGTGCAGCGCACTTCGGCTCGCGCTGGAGTCATCGACGACCAGTGCAAGGGGTCGACCCCGGCCGACGATCGGGTTCATCCGAGCGCGGCCCGCGGGGACACCGTTCCCATGGAGTTCGCCGCAGGAGTCTTTGCGAGTCGGCTCCGGTAGTCCGACGTCGCGGCGACTGCGGCGTAGTACGCCGAGCGGCGGCGGAAGGCAACGCCGGTGTCGTCGGTGGCGGGCTTCTCCTCCGCCGTGACCGAACGGATCGCTTCGGCCATCAGCGCGAGCGCCTCCGATCGCATGTGGGAGATGCGGGACTCGGTGACACCCAGCTCGGCGGCGAGCTCGGCCATCGGTCGTTCCTCGAGGAAGTAGCCGACGACGACGTGGCGGAGCCGCTCGGGGAGATTGGCCACGGCGTCACGGACGTACGCGGTCATCTCACGCTGTTCGAGCTGCTCGGCAGGGTCGAGGTGGTCCTGGTGGATGGCAAGGACGTCGAGCGGTGTCCGGTTCGCGTCGACGGGCGCGCCGTCGAAGCTCAAGACGGTGGCACGGTGCAAATCGGCCTTCAGACGGTGGATCTGATCGTTGTGAATGCCCGCAGAGGTGCCGACTTCTTCGACTGTTGGTACCCGTCCGAGCTGATTGGAAAGGTGCTCCGTGGTCAACTCGACCTGTCGAGCTTGCTGACGGACCCCGCGCGAGGCCCAATCCCGAGAGCGCAATTCGTCCAACAGGGCGCCCTGAATTCGGACACGTGCGAACGTTGAGAACTTCGCTTCTCGCGTTTCATCGTACGCCCGAACGGCCTGAAGCAGACCCAGCATCCCTGCGGAGTAGAGGTCGTCGCGCTGGATGTAACTCGGAACTCTCCGAAGCAAATCAGTCACCATGAACTGCACGATCGGGAGGTGATCATTCAGCATTTTCTGTTGGACTGCAGTGAGGGATTCAGCCGTATTGCGGGGAGAGGTCATGCACAAGGTGTTCGGACTCTGATCGACAGGACCAAAGCAAAGCGGCAGATTCTTGAATCAATACTGACAAATTCAAGACATTTCGGGTCCCTTTCTTTGACTACTCCAGAGCATCTTCACCTACGCCAGAGGAACGAGGCCGATGCTTGAGGATCTTGAGATTGCGGGAGGTCCGGCGGAGTTGTCAGACTCCACGGCATGGCCTTCGACACCACGCGCAAACCCGCGACCCTGCACACTGCGAATGCGAACCGGGCCGCCTCCGTCGACCTCGATCCGGCCGACTACGAGCGGACGACCCGCGGCCTCATCGCCCAGATACCCAACGGTCGGATCACCTCAGCGACGGGCCTTGTCGTGTGGGACATGGAGCGTTATGGCTTCCTTCGCTCCGACGAGGTGCCTGACACCGTTCATCCGAGCCTTTGGCGCCAGGCCCAGTTGAACAATGAACACGGTCTCTTCGAGGTTGCCCCGGGGATGTGGCAGGCACGTGGCTACGACATCTCGAATCTGACGTTCATCGCCGGAACGGAAGGTTGGATCATCATCGACCCACTGACGAGCGAGGACTGTGCCCGGGCGAGCCTGGACCTGGCCAACACCACGCTTGGGGCACGACCGGTCACTGCGGTCATCTACACCCACTCCCATGCCGACCACTTCGGCGGCGTCCGCGGTGTCACCACCGAAGACGACGTTGCCGCGGGCCGCTGCCGGGTCATCGCTCCGATCGGTTTCCTGCACGAAGCGGTGTCGGAGAACCTGCTCGCCGGACCGGCGATGCTTCGCCGAGCCCAGTACCAGTTCGGTCCGTTTCTCCCCGCCGGACCGCGAGCCCATGTCGACTGCGGGCTCGGTAAGGCCGTGCCACTCGCCCAAGCCGGTCTGATCGCCCCGAACGAGGACATCACCCATACCGGCCAGGAGTTGGTGGTCGACGGTATCCGGATCGTCTTTCAGCTGACACCGGAGACCGAAGCGCCGGCCGAGATGAACTTCTTCTTCCCCGATCACGGGTGGCTCTGCATGGCCGAGAACTGCACCCACACGATGCACAACCTCGTGCCGATCCGCGGCGCCAAGGTTCGAGACTCGCTCGCCTGGTCAAAATACATCGGCGAGGCAATCGATCTGTTCGGCGACAAGACCGAGTTGTTCTTCGCCTCACACCACTGGCCACGTTGGGGAAGAGACGACGTACGGGCGTACCTGATCCTGCAACGAGACCTCTACCGGTGGATGCACGACCAGACGCTTCGACTGGCCAACCGGGGCGCTACGCCAACGGAGATCGCCGCCGCCCTCGAGCTACCGCCGGAGTTCATGGCCCACGGTCACACCCGCGGCTACTACGGCTCGCTCGTCCACAACGTGAAAGCCGTGTACCAGCGGTACCTGTCGTGGTACGACGCCAACCCGTCGCATCTCCATCCGCACGAGCCGACCGAGGCCGGCAGGAGGTATGTGGAGTTCATGGGCGGTCCCGACGCGGTCGTGGACAAAGCGCGGGTGTCCTTCGATGCCGGTGACTACCGGTGGGTGTGCGAGGTGCTCAACCATGTCGTGTTCGGGTTCCCCGACCACGAAGGGGCACGCCAACTCCAGTCGGACAGCTACGAGCAACTCGGGTACCAGTCGGAGTCGACGACGTTCCGCAACGCCTACCTCATGGCCGCCCAGGAACTCCGGTCCGGTCCACCCGCGCCGCGCGAAAGCAGGGGCGGTTCGATGCTCGCGGCGTTGACGATCGAGCAGATCTTCGAGTTGCTCGGCGTGCGCCTGCAGGCCGAGAACGTCGGCGGCGTCCACAAGGAGGTCGCCTGGCACTTCACCGACGTCGACGAGCACTGGCGTCTCGAGCTGTCGAACCGAACCCTGAGCTGCTGGAGGATGCGGTCGTCGGCTCCCGACGCGTCGGTGACGACCACGCGGTCCGACCTGCTCAACGTGATCCTCGGCAACACCACGATGATCGACGCCGTGCGCGACGGCCGCATCGCCATCGAAGGCGACCCCGAGGCCCTCATCACCATCTTCACCAACCTCGACACCTTCCGAACCGGCTTCAACATCGTCGAGCCCTAGGCGTTGGGAGAGAGGTTGCCCCCATACATGGGGGCTAAACACCTCCCAACGCCACTGGGAGGTGTTTTGCCGCTCCGCAGAGTGCGAACATGGCCCGATGGTTCCGGTGATCGACATCTCCCGCAGCGAGCAGGCGGTCGCTCGGGAGTTCGACGACGTATGCACGCACGTCGGCTTCTTCCAGATCACCGGCCACGGCTTTGACGACGACTTGCTCTACCGAACGTGGTCGACCGTGCAGGCGTTCTTCGACCTGCCGCTCGCTGAACGACTCGACGCCGTCCGCCCGCGACCCGACTACCCCTTCGGCTACGTCCCGATCGCCGGGGAGACGCTGAGCAACTCCCTGAGGGACGGAGGCGTCCCGGACCTCAAGGAGATCTTCAATGTCGGACCTGTCCGACGGGTCCCGAGAGAAATCACCGATCCCGACGAGGAGTTGCTCTTCTCGCCGAACCTCTGGCCGAGGGCGCTCCCCGAGCTACGACAGGCCCTCGAGGAATACTTCGTGGCGATGGAGGCATTATCTGCGCGCTTACTTCGCTTGAGCGCTGTCGGCCTCGGCTTGGCGCCGGACTTCTTCACTACGCGCATCGACCGGGGGACGAACGCGCTCCGGGCGTTGAACTACCCGAGCCAGGACCGCGAGGCGCTGCCCGGGCAGCTCCGCGCCGGGGCGCACACCGACTACGGAACCCTCACGATCCTTCGCCAGGACGCAGCTCCGGGAGGCCTCGAGGTGCTCGATCACCGATCGCAGTCATGGATGCCGGTGCCGAGCGTGGACGGTGCGTTCGTCATCAACGTGGGCGACATGCTGGCGCAGTGGACGAACGATCGATGGCGCTCGACGCTGCACCGCGTCGTGAATCCGGAGGTCGGCACGAACGCGCGCCGGCAGTCGATCGCGTTCTTCCACAACGCGAACTTCGATTGCGAGGTGTCGTGTCTCCCGACCTGTTCGTCGCCGACGAATCCACCCCGGTACGCTTCGGTGAAGGCTGGACCGCATCTCGTCGCCAAATTTCGACGAACCGGTTGAAGCGCCAAGGCAAACGAACGCCAACGCGAGTCATGGCGAGGTGAGCATGGACACGACTCATCGAGAAGAGCCACCGACGAAGCCGGGGTGGTCGTCGTGGCACCTTCCGCAGCGCCACCTGCGCGGTGCGAAGCAGAGCCGCCACCACCGCATCATCGAGTACGTCGCCCTACTCGTCTTCGCGGCCTGGCTGCTCGTCTTCACCCTGCGCGCAAACGGATTCTCGCTCCGAGTCGACCATCCGTACTGGTTGGTTCCGGCCTTCGTGCTCGAGGTCGGCTCCATGGCCAGCTTTGCCCGGGTGCAGCGAATCACCCTGAAAGCGGGCGGTGTCCGCATTCCGGTTTTGGAGGCTCTGCGGATCACCTACGCAAGCAACGCCGTTTCCGTGACGGTGCCCGTCGCCGGCTCGGCCGCAGCGACGGCGCACACCGCGTCGGAGTACAGCCATCAAGGAGCTGACTCCGGCCTGATCGCGTGGACGCTGATGATCACGGGTGTCGTTTCGACCATCGCGTTCGCGCTGCTCATCGCCCTGGGTGCCGTTTTCTCCGGGAACGGCCTCGCTGCCCTGGTCGGCATCGCGTTGACGCTGCTCGGGACGATACCGATGCTCCTCATCCTCATCGCCGTGCGGCGTCCGACGGGCCGCGATCACGTGGCCCGTCTCCTCAACCGCCCGTTGCGATTGTCGCACCGGTTGATCCGGCGGCCCCCGAACCCCAACGGATGGTCGAGGGACCTGGTCGACCGGCTCGGTTCGTATCATCTCGGTCGAATCGATGCCGCTCTCGTGATGATCTTCGCGCTGAGCAACTGGCTGCTCGATGCTGCGTGTCTGTGCGCAACGGTGGCAGCATTCGGCCAACCGGTGCCGTGGCGGTCGCTGTTCGCCATCTATGCAGCAGGCATCGCGGCGGCGGCCGTCGGTTTCACTCCGGCCGGGATCGGGATCGTCGAGGCGGCCATAGCCTCGGCCCTGACCGCTGGAGGTATCTCGGAGCTGCACGCGTTGCCGACCGCTCTGGTCTATCGCGCTATCAGCTGCTGGTTCGTTCTCGCCGTCGGCTGGGTGCTGTTCACGCGGAGTCGGCGCCATCTGCGACATTCCCACCGCCACGGCACGTGAGCCGAGAAATCGAACCGTCCGTGCCGACTCGACGCGCGTAACGTCTCCCGTCGTGCGTCCACTTGCTCTCGTCACCGGCGGTACCCGAGGAATCGGACGGGCCACCGCGTTCGCGTTGGCGGAACAGGGATGGGACCTCGTGCTTTCCTACCGTTCCGACACTGCAGCAGCCGCGGCAACCGAGCAGGCCTGCGAAACCCGGGGAGCATCGGTTCGCATGATCCGCGCCGACGTCAGCGACGAGGACGACGTGTTGGAGATGTTCGGAGCGGTCGACAACGTCGGCCCGTTGCGGGCACTTGTCAACAATGCCGGGATCGTTGGCCCGAAGACGCGTGTCGACGCCCTCACCCTCGAGCGGGTCCAGACGATGTTCGCCGTGAATGTGTTCGGCACGATCCTCTGCTCTCGCGAAGCGGTCCGACGCATGTCGACGCAACACGGCGGTTCCGGTGGCCGGATCGTCAACGTGTCATCGGCGGCGGCGCGTTTGGGAAGTCCCGGTGAGTACGTCGACTACGCCGCGGCGAAGGGGGCCGTGGATTCGTTCACCGTCGGTTTGGCCAAGGAGGTGGCCGACGAGGGCATCCTGGTCAACGCTGTCCGTCCCGGGCTCGTCGACACCGACATTCACGCATCGGGAGGACAGCCCGATCGGACCGAGCGGCTTCGTCCACTGATCCCGGTCCAACGCGTGGGCACCGCGCCGGAGATCGCGTCGGTGATCGCGTTCCTCTGTTCCGATGCCGCGAGCTACCTCTGCGGCGCGATCATCGACGTGTCCGGCGGACGCTGACCGGAGGCCCGACCAGCCCGCATTCCCAGCTTCGGTAAACCCCACGGCGAATTGTGCCGATGTCTGGTCCATGGGAGCAGAACACCGCGCGCGCACGTTCGCCGCGTTTGCGCTGGCGGTCGCCGTCTTCGCACCGACGGTTGCGTTCGCGAAGACCCTCGAGGGAGCGGGTGGGGGCGCCGAGCCGGTTGACGGGGTTGTCGCCGGTCCGCTGATTTCCGGACCACTACCCCCGATGATCGTTCCACCGAGCCTAGCCCCGATGATCGTCCCTCCAGCCGACTCGACGGCCGAGGCCGGCGCTGACGATCAGGATGCACCAGAAACGATCGCCGAGGGCGGGACGGAGAGCTCCGAACCGACAGGGAGTCCATCGCCGTCCACCGTCCCCCGCACGAGTTCCGGTGACACTTCGGGCGCGGCGAGTGGGCCGCCCCGGTCCGCGGCCGTGGGTTCCGCCCTGACGCCGACCTCACCCCCGCCGGGCGTCGGTCCGCGACTTGCGGGACCGGCACTCCCCCGCCAACTGATTCCCTCGGTGGCTCCCGGGGCCTTGGCCTTGCGCTCGGGTCCGGACGCATCGCCGGTCGCCCCGACGACCACCAACCCCTCCGAGCTCAGCGCGCGGCCGGAGCGAACGGCAGGCAGATCCTCGACCGTCGCTTCAACCGCCGTCGTTGTGATTTCCGATGGAGTCGGCAGCTCGAACTGCACCTCGCTGCCACGGCCCGGTGGGTCGAATGCCGTTCTCGACTGGTCGACCAGCCGAACCGCTGAGATCACCGACGGCCGCGATCTCCGGTCCCGTGCGTGGATTACCGCTTCCGCCGGTGGTCCCCGCCCGCCCGGCGCAGCTGGAACGTTTGCGGCCTATCTCCTTGAGCCGAATTCCCTGGCCATCCTCGCGGTCTTCCGTGAAACCGACGACGACACCGCCCGAGGATCGGATCGGCCGAGTCGACCCGTTCCCGACCTTCGCATCGCCGATTGCGACGGCGGGCCCGCGGTCGGCATCTCCCCCGGGTCCTATCTCCTCCGGTATTCGATCACGGGGACCCCCGACCCGTCGGCTCCGGACCAGAACGACACGTTCCTGTCGCCGCCGTTTCCCGTCCGTGTGCTGGCGGGCCCGACGGCCCCGACGCCCACCAGCGCGGGTCCGAACGTCTCGCAATCGTAACGAACGGCGTCGGACCACTTCCGGTGATCCCGCCAAACTGGATGGGTGCTCACCGCCAACCAGGAGAAGGACGCGCAGCTCGACGACGACATCCGTCTGGTCGGGAGGCTCGTCGGTGACGTGATCCGGGAGCAGGCCGGCGACGAGGTGTACGCCGTCGTCGAGAGGGTCCGCCGTCTCGCCGTTGACGCCCGCCGTGCCGGAGTCCACAACCCGGAACTGGTTTCCGTCCTCGACGGGCTCGACATCGATACCGCACTCCACGTGGTCCGGGCGTTCAGCCTGTTCACGCTCCTCGCCAATGTGGCCGAGGACGTTCACTCGAACCGACGGCGCGCCTTCCACCGTGAGGCCGGCTCACCACCTCAGATGGGGAGCCTCGCGGCGAGCCTCGATCGTCTCGTCTCGGCGGGTGTCGACGCCGAACGTCTTGGCTCAGTCCTCGGTCACCTCCGAGTGAGCCCGGTGCTGACCGCCCATCCGACCGAGGTGAGACGAAAGACGATCCTCGACACGCAGCGCGTCATTGCTGACCTGTTTGCCCGCCCGGGTCCTCGCGGCGAGGAGGTCGAGCAGCAACTGCGGCTCAGTGTCCTGATGCTGTGGCAGACCGCGATCTTGCGCCTGAGTCGGCTGAGGGTCCGCGACGAAATCAACGAAGCCCTCGGTTACTACGAGCTCTCGTTGTTCCGGGCGATCGGACGTCTCCAGGACGAGGCGCGGTCGGAGATCGCGAGGCGCTGGCCCGACCTCGCCGACGGGGAGCTTCCTCCAGTGATCCAGATGGGTTCGTGGATCGGTGGCGATCGCGACGGCAACCCGTTCGTCACCGCCGATGTCGTGCGTTACGCGCTCGACCGGCAGGCCGCCATCGCCTTTTCGCATCACCTGACCGCGCTCGGCCGTCTCGCCATCGAGCTCTCGATGTCATCGCGACTCGTCACACCGACCGCGGCACTCGATGCGCTCGCCGAAGCGTCCGGCGACGACTCGCCCTTCCGCGCCGACGAGCCGTACCGTCGCACCTTGCGCGGCATGCAGGGTCGGCTGGCCGGTTCGTGCCGGAGCGCGATCGGAGTGGTTCCGGTGGCGATCCTGGAGACGGAGCGCGAGCCGTACAACTCGCCGGACGAGCTCATCAGCGACCTCGACATCGTCATCGAATCACTCGCCGCGCACGGCGCCGCATCTGTGGCTCAGGCCATCGTGGTTCCCGTGAGACGCGATGTCGCGTTGTTCGGCTTCCACCTCTGCGGTCTCGATCTTCGACAGAACGCTGCGGTGCACGAGCAGACTGTCGCCGAGCTCCTCGCCACTGCACTCGTGTGCCCGGACTACCTTGCCCTCGACGAGTCGCAGCGGCGTTCGGTGCTCCTCGCCGAGTTGGCGACGCCACGCCCGCTCCGATTGCCCCGGGCAACGTATTCGGAGAAGACGACGAGCGAGCTGGCCATTGTCGACGCCGCCGCCGACGGCATCCGGAGGATCGGAACGGCGGCCATTCCTCACTACGTGATCTCGGCATGCAGCGCGGTCAGCGACCTTCTCGAGGTGGCGGTACTGACGAAGGAAGCGGGCATCGAGGTCGACATCGTGCCGTTGTTCGAGACCATCGACGACCTCCGCGATGCCGGTGCCACCTTGGAGGCACTGCTCACCGATCCTTGGTACCGCGCCCGTGTTCGAAGCCGCGGTAACAGCCAGGAGGTGATGCTCGGCTACTCCGACTCCAACAAGGACGGCGGCTATCTCGCGGCGAACTGGGCGCTCTACCGCGCCGAAGGCGACCTCGTTCGCGTCGCCCGTGAACACAACGTGCACTTACGGTTGTTCCACGGTCGGGGCGGCACGGTCGGTCGAGGCGGCGGCCCGGCCTACGAAGCGATCCTGGCCCAACCGCCGGGAAGCGTGAACGGTGCACTGCGGGTGACCGAGCAGGGTGAGATCGTGGCGGCGAAATTCGCCGACGCCGAGCTCGCCCGCCGCAATCTGGAGACCGTTCTCGCGGCAACGATCGAAGCGAGCTGCGTCGACACCGAGAAGATCGACGACGACCGCGAACGGTACAGCGCGGTTATGGATGAGCTCGCCGATCTCGCACGCGCCGAGTACCGCTCGCTGGTCTACGAGACTCCCGGCTTCGTCGAGGTGTTCCGGGCCCTCACGCCGATCACCGAGATCGCCAAACTCAACATCGGAAGTCGGCCCTCGTCGAGAACGGCCTCACCGTGCATTCAGGACCTCCGCGCGATTCCCTGGGTCTTCTCGTGGAGCCAGGCCCGCATCATGCTGCCCGGCTGGTACGGGACAGGCACGGCGCTCGCTTCATGGATCGGCGACGATGCCTCGCGGCTTGCGCTCTTGCAGGATATGTATGCGCGCTGGCCATTACTTCGCGCGGTC
>JANMYF010000447.1:0-31244 GCA_031381685.1 Acidimicrobiia bacterium | reverse complement strand
TTGTCCTGTTCGTGGTTGACCCACTGCACCCCGGACCGACTGCGGTCACGGAGGGGCTGGTGGAGTCGTAAGAAATGAGAAAATGCGGTCCGTACGGCGCTCGGGCAGAGCTGGTAGCTCTACGCCGAAGTGCCAATACAGATGCAGTCAAGCATGGGCATCGGCGGAACCGACGCATCCCTTGACCGACTGCTGGTCTTCACCCTACCCCGAGTTCGCACACCGGCCGATTTGGGTGGGACGGCTCGCTCGCACCAGCGAACAAGTGGCCCGCGTCCGTGCCAAGTGACCGGCGTGGTTCAAACTGGTGTCGTGAGCACTTCATTACGGGCGGTTCTGTGGGATTTCGGCGGCGTCATCCTCACGTCGCCATTTGACGCCTTCGCCCGATACGAAACGAGCGCCGGCCTTCCCACCGGGTTGATCCGAAGCCTCAACGCCACGAATCCCGACAGCAATGCGTGGGCCCGCTTCGAACGCAACGAACTGACGCTCGACGAGTTCTGCGTGAGCTTTGAAGCCGAGGCCCTGGCTATCGGGCATGCCGTGTCCGGACGGGCCGTCATGGCCCTGCTCCATGGCGAAGTGCGCCCGCAGATGGTCGAGGCCGTGCGGCGATGCAAACAGGCGGGCTTTCTGATCGCGTGCCTCACGAACAACGTCCGCCTGGATCACCGAGACGGCACGGCCCAACCGGAGCGGCCGGAGGTTGCCGAGGTCATGGCGATGTTCGACCACGTGACCGAGTCGAGCCTCGCCGGAATCCGCAAACCCGAGCCCCGGTTCTACGAGCTGGCGTGCGAAGCGCTGGGCATCGAACCACACGAGGCCGTGTTCCTCGATGACCTCGGCATCAACCTCAAGGCGGCAGCGGCGATGGGCATGAGGACGATCAAGGTGACCGATCCCGACATCGCGCTCGACCAATTATCTGCACACATAGGGATTCCGTTGCGATGACGGGGAAGCCGGCGGTCGACGAGAACCGCAATCCCTGGTCCGTGCGCTCGAGCGAGGTTCGCTACGAGAACCCATGGATCTCGGTCCGCCACGACGAGGTCATCGATCCATCCGGACGCTCCGGCACCTACGGCGTAGTGTCCCCCCGCAATCTGGCCGTCGGCGTGTTGCCGATCCTCGACGACGGCAGCGTGCTCCTCGTCGGTCAGTACCGCTACCCGCTTGATCGCTACTCGTGGGAGATGCCTGAGGGTGGTGGCGCGAAGGACGTCGATCCCCTGGCGTCGATTGCCCGCGAGTTGCGAGAGGAGACGGGGCACGAAGCCTCGAGGTGGTTGGCGGTCGTGGACATGGCCCTGTCGAACAGCCTGACCGACGAATGGGCCATGTGCTGGGTGGCCTGGGGGCTTCGTCTTCGTGCAGAAGGCGCCGAGCCGGAGTCCACGGAGGACCTCGCAATCTGGCACGTGCCCTATCCGGAGGCGGTCGAGATGGTGTGGAGCGGGAAGATCTTCGACTCGATGACGGTCGCAACCCTCGCGAAGGTCGAGGCGATGCGACTCCGCGGCGAGCTGCCACGCGACCTCGTCGCGTTGCTCAACCTGCGGTCGTAGGAGGCAGGGGAGCCGGCGGTGGAGCACCGTTGTCGAGAGCGCCGGCACTGACCAGAACCGTTCGACCCGGGCCGCGAACACCGTCGCGCCGCATCCGCTCCGTGATGCGCGACCGCAGCTCCCGCGCCACGTCCCATTGCTTGCGCGGGGCGGTTTTGGCGAGGATGCGGATCGACACACCCTCGGCCACCATGGCCTGGAGACCCTGCACCTCGGGTGGTTCGAGCAGGAACGGACTCCAGGCAGGATCGCGATGCATGGCGTCGATCTCCTCGGCGAGCGCGGCCATGACCGCGGCGGAGTCGTTCTCGTAGCCGATGGTCACGTCAACGACGGCGCGGGACCACTCCATCGATTGATTGCCCACCGCGCGGATCTCCCCGTTGGGAATGAACCAGACCGTTCCATCGACGGATCGAATACGGGTCACGCGGAGGTTGACGTCTTCGACCGTGCCGCTCATCGTTCCGACCGTGATGACGTCGCCAACGCTGAACTGGTCCTCGAGCAGGACGAACAGTCCGCTCAGATAGTCCTTGATCAGCGACTGCGCCCCGAACGCGAGCGCCACGCCGGCGATTCCGGCACCGGCGACAAGAGGGCCCAGCTGCACACCGAGCAATCCGACGATCGTCAAGGCGGCGACGACCCCGACGACGACGCGCCACAGGCTGGCAACGGCATCGGCGACCGTGCGGGCGCGCTGCTCCGTTCGTGTGTCGCGGAGCCGTTTCGGAGCAGCGAGACGAGCTGTCAGCAGCGACCGGCGCAGGAATGCCCCGCCAACTCGGGCGAGAACGACGGCACCGATCAGCACGCCGAGTATCCGCAGTGGGCCGAGCACGATCAGCTCGACGGTCTGCGCCCCGAAATCGGTCATCCCGGCGTTCCGGAGCCAGTTCCCGAGCCAGCCGAGCTCGACCGGATTCGTCGAGGTGGAAGCGGCGCTGACCATCACTCCACCAGTCTCGCCGAACACATGCGCGGAGACCGGTCATCGGCAAACCGATTTCTCCTCTGCGCCGAACGCGTAGCGTGTGATCCATGACGTGGTTGCTGACCGGCGGCGCCGGATACATCGGTGCACATATTGTCCAGGCGCTGCAGGAGATCGGCCGAGATGTGGTGGTCGTCGATGACTTGACCTCCGGCGTTGCCGAGCACATTCCCGCCGACGTTCCCTTGGTCCGTGCAAACGTCCTGGAGACCGACGTCCTCGAAGCGACCATGCGCGAGCACAACGTCGTCGGTGTTGTCCACCTCGCCGCGAAGAAGGCGGTCGGCGAGTCCGTGGAGCGCCCGCTGTACTACTACGAGCAGAACGTCACAGCGATGTGCCACCTGCTCGAGGCGATGGAGCGCGTCGATGTCAAGCGCCTGATGTTCTCGTCGAGCGCCGCGACCTACGGTGACGTCCTCGTCGACACGGTCACCGAGGAGACGCCGGAGCACCCGACGAGCCCTTACGGCGAGACCAAGCTCATCGGCGAGTGGCTGATGAAGGCGCAGAGCGCCGCCGTGGGAATGTCATATGTGAGCTTACGGTACTTCAATGTTGCCGGTGCCGGCTCGCCCGAACTGGGGGATCGGGGAGCAGCCAATCTGATTCCGCTCGTCTTCCGGGCCCTTACGGCTGGCGAGCGCCCCAAGGTATTCGGGGCCGACTGGCCGACCCGCGACGGATCATGCATCCGTGACTACATCCACGTTGTCGACGTTGCGCGGGCCCACGCGGCAGCGGTCCGTGTTCTGGACGAGAACGCGCCCACCGGCAAGGTGCTCGGACGCGTGTACAACATCGGCACCGGACTCGGCTCGACGGTGCTCGAAGTCATCAACATCGCGTGCGAGGTGACCGGGATCCACATCGAACCGGAGATCGTCGGACGGCGCCCCGGCGACCCCGCACGGATCGTCGCCGACCCGTCAGCCGCCGAGCGTGAGCTGAGTTGGAAGGCCACCCACGACCTGCGCGACATGGTCGCCAGCGCGTGGACCAGTTGGCAGCAACAGACCCATTGACCTGATCGCGGTGGCGATCCCACCGGGCCGGGCCGCCGCCGTCATTGCGGTGGTGCTCATCGCCTCGGTGCTTCAGCGCGTTTCGGGTTTCGGCTTTGCGTTGGTCGCGACCTCGCTCCTCGCGCTGGCCATGCCCGTGTCGGACGCCGTGGTCATCCTCTCCTTCGTCTCGATTCCTTCGACGGCCCTGACCTGGCGACAACTGCGAGGCCATGCCGATCCTTCCCAGCTCCGAAGGCTCATAGCCTGGACTCTCCCCGGTCTGCCGCTCGGACTGATCGTCCACGCCTCGGTCCCCGATCGACCGATGCGGCTGATCCTCGCCGTCATCATTTCGCTCGCCGTCGCTCTTTTGGTCACGGGATGGAAGGTGCCCGTCCGTCACGTTGCCCTCGCTGACGCGGTTGCCGGCTTCGTGTCCGGAATGCTGAACACCTCGACCGGAACCAACGGCCCGCCGTTGGTCTTCGACCTGACCAGCCAGGGCATGGCCCCTGATCGGCTCCGTGCCACCCTTTCGGGCGTGTTCGCGTTCTCCGGCGTCACGACCGTCCTCCTCTTCGCCGTCGAGGGCTCCCTCGACGCCGACGCGTTCGTCTCCGGAGCCGGCGCGGTGCCGTTCGCGATTGCCGGTCAGCTCATCGGGACGCAGTTGTCGTCGCGGGTGGGTGACGCGATGTTTCGCCGACTCACGTTCACCCTGCTGATCGGCACTGCCCTCTCGACGGGGGCAAAGGCGATCTTCTTCTGACTCCGGAACGTGCACCAGTCACGCCAGGCACGGGACAGCGACTTCAGAGCCCGGCCAGCACTCCGTGCTTGAGGTCCTCGAGCTCGAGATCGTGGGCATGATGGCCGCCGACCGCTGGTGAGCTCGATGCCGGGCGACACACCGACGTGAGCGTCCGGCCGAGGTCGGCGGTGATCGCGGCGAGGCGAGGCTGGACGAACGACCAGGCGCCCATGTTCGACGGTTCCTCCTGAAGCCACAGGACCGAGGAGGCGTTCGGGTACCGAACGATCACGTCCCGGATCTGCTGCTCCGGCCAGGGGTAGAGCTGCTCCACCCTCACCACGGCGATCTCCGATGGGTCTCCGGAGGAAGCCGCCGCGTCCCGGGCGGCGTAGGCGTCCCATGCCACTTTGCCCGAACACAGGACCACCCGGCGGGCGCTCGAAGGATCGGCATAGGTCGCGTCGTCGAGCACCTCTTGGAATCGGCCGTTGGCCAGTTCATCGACGTGGCTGCGCGTCTGCTTCGCCCGCAGGCCGGACTTCGGCGACATCAGCACGCAAGGCTTGGCTTGACGGGAGTGCACCTGTCGGCGCAGGAGGTGGAAGATCTGCGCAGCCGTCGTGACGTTGCAGACCCTGATGTTGTCGTCAGCGCACGACTGGAGAAAGCGTTCGAGACGGGCGGACGAGTGCTCGGGCCCCTGCCCCTCGTAGCCGTGCGGAAGGAGCATGGTGAGTCGTGACGTCTGACCCCACTTCGACTCCCCCGACACGATGTACTGGTCGATCATGATCTGCGCACCGTTGACGAAGTCGCCGAATTGCGCCTCCCATGCGACGAACGCATCAGGGTTCGAGATCGAGTAGCCGTATTCGAAGCCAAGTACCGCGTACTCCGACAGCGACGAGTCGTACACGACGAAGCGTCCCTGGTTCGACTCGAGCGTGGCAAGCGGATAGTGCTCAGCGCCCGTCTCGACATCGATCAGCACCGACTGCCGATGGCTGAAGGTGCCGCGCCGAGAGTCCTGACCGGTGATTCGGACCGTGCGGCCCTCGAGAACCAACGACCCGTAGGCCATGGCCTCGCCCAGGGCCCAGTCCACCTCACCGGTGGCGTAGGACGCGGCCCGCGTCTCGAGCTGCTTGGCCAACTTCGGATGGGCGTTGAAGCCTTCCGGCCACGAGTGCGTTGCCGCCGCGATGCGGTCGAGGACCTCTCGGGAGACCGCCGTGTTCACCGGGGTGAACGATGCCGGGAGACCTTCGCCACGAGGGATCGCCTCGTGCTCCACGCCCTCCTGTTTCTGCGCCCGGGTGAAGTCCAACGCGACCTGCATCATCGCCTCGAACTCGGCGATCGCCGCATCAGCCTCTTCTTGGGTGATGTCCTTGCGGCCGGCGAGGTCGCGTGTGTAGAGCTCGCGGACCGATGGGCGGTTGTCGATCACGTCGTACATGAGCGGCTGGGTGTAGCGGGGCTCATCGCCTTCGTTGTGACCGTGTTTGCGATAGCAGACCATGTCGATCACCACGTCGCGCTTGAAGGTGTGGCGATACTCGAACGCGAGTTTTCCGACCCGGAAACAGGCTTCGGGATCGTCTCCGTTTACGTGGAAGATCGGGGCCTGGATGGTCTTGGCCACGTCCGTGCAATACGTCGAGGTGCGGGCGGAGTCAGGGTTCGTGGTGAAGCCGACCTGGTTGTTGATCACGACGTGGATGGTGCCGCCGGTCTTGTAGCCCGCGAGTTGCGAGAGCTGGAGCGTCTCGGGGACCACACCCTGTCCGGCGAAGGCGGAGTCGCCGTGCATCAGCAGCGGCATGACCGATGTGTCTCCCGCGATCCTGATGGCGTCGAGCTTGGCGCGGACCATGCCTTCGACCACCGGATCGACGGTTTCCAGATGGCTCGGGTTCGGCGAGAGCGTCACGCCAACCGAGCGTCCCGACAGGCCGGTGTAGGTGCCGGTCGCGCCGAGGTGGTACTTCACGTCGCCGGATCCCTGGACGGAGCCTGTGGGCATGTCCTCGAACTCCCGGAAGAGGGTGGCGACGTCCTTGCCGACGACGTTTACCAGAGTGTTCAGACGACCTCGGTGGGGCATTCCGATGACCACTTCGCGGATGTCCGTCGAGGCGGCGGCGTCGAGAATGGCATCAAGGATCACCATCGCCGATTCGGCACCTTCGAGTCCGAACCGCTTCTGACCGGTGAAGCGCTTGTGGAGGAACTTCTCGAATGCCTCGGCGGCGTTGAGCCGGCTGAGGATCTGCTTCTGGGTGGCCACATCGAGGGTGGTGTTCACGCCTTCGACGTGGCTTTGGATCCACCGTTTCTGGACCGGATCCATGATGTGCATGTACTCGACTCCGACGGTACGGCAATAGGCGTCGCGCAAGATGCCGAGCAGCGAGCCGAGTGTGTGCTCGTCGGCCGAACCGATTTTCCCGGTGTAGAACGAGCGATCGAGGTCCCAGATCGACATGTCGAAGGTGATCGGGTCGAGCTCGGCCGGCATGGTCGGTGCCTTCGCGTCGAGAGGATCGAGATCGGCGATCAGATGTCCGCGCGAGCGATACGCGTTGATGATCTCCTGGATCGCCGCGGCTTTCTCCGCCACGTTGCGATCGGACGACACCGCGTTGTTGTCACGGTTCCACCGGGCCGGCTCATACGGCACGCCGAGCGATTCGAACACGTCGTCGTAGAACGAATCCTCGCCGAGCAGCAGACGCTGGATCCGATCGAGGTAGGAGCCAGATTCGGCACCCTGGATGATTCGATGGTCGTAGGTCGAGGTGAGCGTGATCACCTTGCTCACGCCGATCTCGGCGAGCTTCGCCGGATCGGCCGCCATGAAGGCCGCCGGGAAGTCGATGGTGCCGAGTCCGATGATGGCGGCCTGTCCGGGCATGAGGCGGGGAACGGAATGGCGCGTGCCGAGCCCCCCGGGATTCGTGATGGAGACGGTGACACCCTGGAAGTCGTCGACCCCGAGCTTGTTGGTTCGCGCTTTGGCGATGAGCGCTTCGTAGGCGTCGTAGAACTCGGAGAACGTGAGCGTGTCGGCGTTCTTGATGCAGGGCACGACGAGGCTTCGAGAGCCATCGGCCTTCTTGACATCGACGGCGATTCCGAGCCCAACATGAGGGTTGCGGACGATCTGCGGATTGCCGGCAGCGTCGGTGGTGAAGGTGTTGCGCATCGCCGGAACGGCATCGAGTGCACGCGTGATCGCGAACGCGATCAGGTGGGTGAAGCTGATCTTGCCGCCCCGAGTGCGGGCGAGGTAGCGGTTGACGATGTTGCGTTCGACTTCGAGGAGCTTCGCGGGGATGTCGCGCACACTCGTTGCCGTGGGCACGTGAAGGCTTGCCTCCATGTTCGTGACGATCCTGGCGGCGACACCCCGGAGTGGTTCCGCGACACCGCCGGCGGGCACCGCGGGCGGCGGCGCGACCGGACGGGACACTACAGCGGCCGACGCGCCGGCCGCGGACACCGGGGCAGGACCGGGCGCAGCCACCGGCGCCGGGACCTTGGTCGCCGCCGCTGCAACGTTCGACCCGTTCGACCCGTTCGACCCGTTCGCATCATGGCCCGGCGCAGGAGTCGTGGGCATGGTCACCACCGGGGACACGGCCCGGACCGGTCCGGCCGGCGACCCGTTCCCGGTGGCGAAATAGGCCTGCCAACTCTCGGAGACCGAGGTCGGGCTGTCCGTCCACTTGGCCCGCATCTCGTCGACGAGCCAGGCGTTCGGACCGAGGGCGAGTTCTTCAGGACTCAGAGCATTCACCCGACCCAGGCTACCCGCAGGGGGGTTACATCGAACGGAGCGGGCCGACGCGACCCGGGTCAAACGACCTATTCCGGTCAAGAATTCGTCGTCACGGTCGATGGTTACACAGTGACAAACCAGCCGGAACGAACGGCGCTCCTCGTCCCGCCCCGGCGCCTCGGCGAACTCCTCACCCACCGCCGCGCCGAGATGGGTCAGTCCATCGCCGAGATCGAACATCGATCGCTCGGCCGATTCTCCGCCGGCGACCTGGCGTTGTTCGAAGGCGGCGAGGCTTCGCCGACCGACGAACAGCTCAGGCACCTCGCCGGCATCTATGGCTTGGACCTCTCGGCGATCGCGCCCCAGCGGGCATTCCTCGAACTCGACCTCTCCGAAGGACTGGTGTCGATCGGCGGAGAGGAGGAGCGCTTCACGCCGGAACAGGACGATCGAGAGATCCTTCTGCGGTATCTGGCGATCGTCTACCGGATGCGGGCAATCAACCCTGGCGTGGTCGTACCGGCCCGAAATGACGACCTCGCCACGCTGGCACTCGTGTTCTCCACCACCCCGGCCGAGATGCGGGCAACGCTGGAATCGCTGATGCTGGGCGAGCGGGTCGAGCTGCGGCGTCGTCACGCCGAGCTGAAGCGCCGCGTCGTCGTGCCGGGCCTCGGGGTGCTCGTGGCGTTGACCACCGTCGGCGGCCTCCTGCTCGTACGGCATGGCGCCGGAGCGACGGAGCCGATCCAGACGACGACCAATTCGACCAACAGCGCCTCGGTCGAGATCGGCTCCCCGCTCGTGATCACGAACCCCGATAACGCAGGCCGACCCGCGGCGTCGGTCGAGATCGGCTCTGCGGAGGTCATCGAGCGTGACCCGCGCCTCTCGCGCCAGAGTCAGCCCGACGTGGACATCGGATCGGCACTGATCATCGAGCGCTGAAGCCGAGCGGTTCCGATCCGGCCGGAGTGTCCAACGTCGACGGCCGTTGCCGGCCGGCCCTGGCGAGACCCAGCGCGCCGGCTGCCGAAGCGGCCAAACCACCCGACGCGATCGACCATCTTGCGCCGAAATGGTCAGCGATGAACCCGATGATCGGTCCGCCGATCGGGGTCGAACCGAGGAACACGACCGACTGCAGGGCGAGCACCCGGCTGCGCATGGACGAATCCGAGTGCGCCGTGAGCATGCCGCTCAGCTGGCTCATCAGGAGGCCGCCGAAGTAGCCCATCGGTACACAGCACCCGTTGGCAACAACGAAGCCCGGTGATACGGCCACGCCGATCGCCGCGACGCCCATGCCCATGCACGCGAACAAGAAGAGCCTCAGCGATGGCGCGCGCCGTCGGGCCGAGGTCAGGGCACCGGCGAAGCTCCCGATGCTCGTGATGGCGAACAGGGCTCCGAGCCCGTCGGCCTCGCGGCCGAAGACGTCGGCGATGAGCAACGGAAACGTGACCTGGTAGTTGAAGGCGAACGTGGCGACGACGGTCGTCGCCAGCATGGCCACACGCAGCATCGGGGTCTCCCACACATGGCGGACCGCATCCCGGGCACCTCCCCGACTCGTCGGTGGCGCCGACGCGTGCCGTCGATTCGTCATCGCCCGGAGCGCCACGATCATGGCAAGGTACGAGAGCCCGTTGGCGAGGAAACACCAGGAGGTACCGGCGAACTTGGTCACGAAGCCACCTATCGCCATGCCGAGTACGCGGCTCGAGGTGATCACACCGGTATTGAGCGACATGGCGTTCGGCAACGCCGACTTCGGGACGAGGTCACCGATGATCGAGCGGCGGACCGGCGTGTCGAAGGCACTGGCCAGACCGCCGATCCCGCTGATGACGAGAACGGCGGCGATCGACTCCCGATTCGTGAAGTCGATCGCCGCGAGTGCCAGAGCGGTGCTCGCCATCGCGACCTGGGTCATGAGCATCAGACGGCGCTTGTCCATGCGGTCGGCCAACGCGCCGGCCCACGCCCCGAGCACCAGCGTCGGCCCGAATTGCACCACTCCGAGGAGGCCGAGGAGCATGCCTCGCGCTCCGAGCTCGTGCACGAAGAGCCAGGAAAGGGCGATCGACTGCATCCAGGTGCCGAGCATCGACAGCGCCAGACCGAGGAAATAGCGGCCGGCGCCGGGGTAACGGAGACTTGCGAACAGCTGGGGGCGGGCCTCCAGCTCCATCGCCTCGTCCATCGCCTCGGTCACGACGGCATCCTCTCACGAGCACTCCGCGTCGCACCTCTCGGGCGCCCGACAAGAGCAGCAGGTGGGCAGAACTAGGTTGGTTGGCCGTATGGCCGCACCCACCATGGACAAGAGCCGATTCATCGTCACGATGCGCGATCTGCGCCGCTTCTACCCGCCCGACCGCGAGGTGTTGCGGGGGATCAACATCTCGATGTATCCGGGGGCCAAGATCGGCATCCTCGGTTCGAACGGTTCGGGCAAGTCGTCACTCCTGAAGATCCTCGCCGGGGTCGACAAGGAGTACCAGGGCGAGATGCGCGTCACGCCAGGTTTCACCATCGGCTATCTGGCCCAGGAACCCGAGCTCGACGAGACGACCGACGTGATCGGCAACGTCCGCCAGGGACTCGGCGAGCTGGCCGCCCTCGTCGACCGCTACAACGAGGTCTGCAACGCGATGGGCGACCCCGACGCGGACTTCGACAAGCTGCTTTCCGAACAGGCCGACCTGCAGGACAAGATCGATGCCGCGAACGCGTGGGACCTCGATCGCCAGCTCGAGATCGCCTTGGACGCCTTGCGCTGCCCGCCGAGTGACGCCGATGTGTCGAAACTCTCCGGCGGTGAGCGGCGCCGCGTCGCGCTGTGCCGCCTGCTGCTTTCAAAGCCCGACCTGCTGCTCCTCGACGAGCCCACCAACCATCTCGATGCGGAGTCCGTCGCCTGGCTCGAACGCTTCCTCAAGGAATACACCGGCACCGTGGTCGCGGTCACCCACGATCGCTACTTCCTCGACAACGTGGCCGGCTGGATCCTGGAGCTCGACCGCGGGGCCGGAATTCCGTATGAGGGCAACTACTCCGGCTGGCTCGAGCAGAAGCGGGCACGCCTCGCCCAGGAGGAGAAGACCGAGACGGCACGCCAACGCGCCCTCGCCGAAGAGTTCGAATGGGTCAAGCAGTCGCCCCGAGCCCGTCAGGCGAAGTCGAAGGCCCGGCTCTCGGCGTACGAAGAGCTCCTTTCCGAGCACCAGTCCCGCGAGGGTCGGCAGTCGAAGCTCGAGATCGTCATCCCCACGCCACCGCGTCTCGGCGACGTCGTGGTCGTCGCTGAGCATGTGCGGAAGGGCTTCGGAGACCGCCTCCTCATCGACGATCTGAACTTCATCCTGCCCCGCAACGGCATCGTCGGGATCATCGGACCGAACGGCGCCGGCAAGACGACGCTCTTCCGGATGATCACCGGTCAGGAGCCCGTCGACTCCGGCGTCTTGACCATCGGCCCGACCGTCAAGATCGCCTACGTCGATCAGAGCCGCGCCGATCTCAACCCCGACAACACCGTCTACGAAGAGATCACCGGCGGCATGGAACTGATGAAGTTCAACGGTCGCGAGATCAACGGCCGGGCCTACTGCGCCAGCTTCAACCTCAAGGGCTCGGATCAGCAGAAGAAGGTCGGACAACTCTCCGGCGGCGAACGCAACCGGGTCCAGCTGGCCAAACTTCTCAAGAGCGGTGGCAACGTGCTGCTCCTCGACGAGCCGACCAACGATCTCGACATCGACACCCTGCGCGCCCTCGAGGAAGCGCTGCTGGCGTTCCCCGGTTGCGCCGTCGTCATCAGCCACGACCGCTGGTTCCTCGACCGCGTGTGCACCCACGTGCTCGCCTTCGAGGGCGACTCGGTTGTCCGGTGGTTCGAAGGGAATTTCGCCGACTACGAGGTCGTGCGCCACAAGGAACTCGGTGCCGAAGCCGACATGCCGCACCGCATCAAGTACCGTCCGATCACCCGATAGTACGCGCACGTTCGACTAGTGGACATCCGTCGGCTCCGGCGAATCATCGCACTGACCAGCGCGCTGAGCATCGCATCCATGATCGTGTTCTCGATCCAGGACAACGCCGCAGGGGCCATGACGGGCGGGGTGCTCGGGGCGATCGGGATCCTGTGTCTGATGGTGGGTAATGCCGTGCATCTGGGCGACAACCTGGGTGGCGCGCAGGAAGCGTTGGCGGCTGAGCTCGAAGCTCGCGTCCAGGAACTCGTCGATTCGGGAGCAAACGAGGCGGCGGCCCGCGCTGTGGTGAACAAGGCCGTCCGCTACGGCCGCGGCGACCGCTGACGATCAGGAGATCGTCACTGCTCCTGCGTCGCCGAATGCTGCAGCAACGGTGATCGCCTCGGCGATGTTCCCGAGCCGGTGCGTCCAGCACTCCTCGTCGTCGCGTCCGCTGATCGCCCGGAGCAGCGTCTCGACCTCAGCCCGGAGCTCGCCGAGCTCCTCGCGACTGGGAGGCGCCGTTCGCCGAAGCCGTCCCTGTCGACGGCGACGCCAGCCCCATCGATCGGCTCGTGGCATGGAGCGGCCGTCGGGCCTAGGAACAGCTGCAGCCCGCGAGTCGGGCACGGCCTCCAGAGGCCGACTGGTCTCAGACCGAGAGTGCCGCCGGACGCTCAGCGGGGTTCTTGTCGATCGGGGATGTCCAGGCCTTGTACGGAAGGTCGGTGCCAATCACCAGACGGGTACGGGTCCCGGCGAGGGTGCGGTGGAGCCATCCTGCGGGCGCTTGGGCCCGGCATCCTGGCGCCACGTGGGTCACGTGACCGTGTTCGTCGGCGAAGGATCCTGAGCCGGAGATCACGAACGTGACCGCGGCAAATTCGTGCCAGTGGAGCGTCTCGTCCTCCTCATGGACGTCATCGAACGCGATCCCATGGAAACCCATGGCGGCGACCCGCTCGAGCGCTTCGGCTTCGGTGATTGGTTCCCCTGTCGTGAACTCGTATTCCATGACGTGTCGTCTCCTCGTCGGTGCTGCTCAGCCGGTGGACACCGACTTCGGAGATCAGTATTGCAGGGCCGGCCAAGGCATTGACAGCGGGGCGAGCGTGCGTCGTCGGTCCGCGGTGTCGGCTCCGAAGCCAGAACGACCGACGTCGCTACGACGTGGCCACGACGGTCCAACCGGCGCTGACCCACCGGGACTCCGCGGACCACCGACCGAGAAATTCTGACCGCGCAGCGGCTCGTTCGTCCTCGCGCATCGCCCGGTAGGCATCACCGACCCCAACCGGCAACACCGAGGACAGCCAAGACCACGCGTTCGTTGCGGAGATCCGCCGCACGCCACGGACCGCCTGCGCTGACCGAACCTTCCATCCCCCACTGGTGATCTCGTCCACGAACGAGTCGACCTCACCGAAGCGGTGGTGGGGGTAGCGGGTCGGCTCCCAGGCCCCAGGGATCACGGACTCGGTGGCGGACCAAAAGCGGTGGAAGGGGGTCACGTCGGCGACAGCACCCAGCGTCGTCACTACCAACGTGCCGGAAGCAGCAGTGAGCCTGCGGACACGGGCCAGATCCCCGGCGGCATCAGGGCAGAACGGCAGCACGAGGTTGCTCACAACCGTGTCGAACGGGGGACGATCGTTGTCAAGATCGGCCGCCGTTCCGACCAGACGGACGCACCGTTGCTCATCTGCGAGCGCGCGGAGGAGCTCGGCATTCGGGTCGAGGGCGACCACACGGAGGTCGGGCTCACGACGAAGGAGAAGGGAGGCGACGAGTCCGGTACCGGCCCCGTGATCGAGAACGAGCCCGCCCGGGCGCAGCGCGTGAGCGGCCCGACGACTCGTCGATTCGGCAAAGGGTCGGGCGAAGGGGACGATGTACCGCTCGTAGGAACGGCGCTGGCTGGTCGCGGAGGCACTCACCATGAGCGAGCGGCGAATGGGCGGCAGACTCGCTCAGTCGACCCGACCGGATCGATCAGCGACCTTCAGCGGCGGCGGACAAGATGAGCGGACCCGACCGGGTCCGAGGTGGTCACGCTCATCTGATGCCAAGCGTGGCGTCAGCGCCGGCAACACGGCCTCCGGCCGCTCGGAGCATGGCTTCGGCCGGCCGGGAAAGCGGCGCGGTGACCCGGGTGATGAGCATGTCGGTGTCGAGGCGTCCGTTGCGGACCGTGGGTCCGAACGCGCTCCAGAACGCGCCTTCGGCGGTGATGGTCAGCTCGGCCGGAAGGTCGGCTTGGGTAGCGACAACACCGATTCCATCGAGGGCAGCGCGACCTCGGGCGACGATCGGCCGGACGACATGGTCTTCGTCGGGCACGCCCCATTCGCGATGCAGGGCACACAGACGGTCGTGGTCTTCCTGCTTGAGATCTTCGGTCGTTGTGGCGATGCGCACTCGCAGACCCCGATCTACGAGCCTCGGGATGGCCGAGCACACATCGGAGAAGTTCTCGTCACCACGCTTGGTGTCGTTGGCGACCGCGTCCGGCGCATCGAGCGAGATCTGTATGTGCACGTCCTTTCCGGCAAGCGCTTCGACGATCCGCTCGAGTCGTGCGCCGTGGAACAGCGAGCCGTTCGAAAGAACGACAGTCGGAAGGATCTCGGAGATCCGGGCGATCGTCGACGGCATCGACGACACCATGAAGGGTTCACCACCGGTCACGCCGATGGATCGAAAGCCAAGTTCCTTGGCCTCCTGCGCGCGCTCGACCATCCAGTCGGCATCCAGCATCCGACGCGCCACATTCGGACCCGACTCGGTCAGGCAGTACGTGCACTCGAGGTTGCAGTGATAGTTCGCGTAGAACCACACCCGTTCCCCCAACACGCCGGCTTCGACTGCCTCAGCGACTGAACTCATGCGGCGAATCCCTCCACGGCGAGACGCTCGAGAGTCGACGCCCCGACCGGTAGTTGGAGCGCCGTGGCGTAACGGTTCAAGAGCATCGTGGCGCCGATGAGCACGGTGACCTCAACGATCTCGTAGTCGGCGTAGTTCGCCTTGATTGCCTCGTTGACTGGAGCGGCGATGGCCCCGCGACCGAAGGCGACGGCGTCAATCCAGCTGATCAGCGCCCGCTCCTGGGCTGATGGAAAGACCGGCGCCAGGTCGTCGTCACTGACGTACGCGGCCAACTCCCGAAGGGCCTGGACCTGACGAAAGGAGAGGCCGGAGTCGAGCGCGACCGTGGTGTGGCTGTCAATGCAGTAACGGCAGCCGAGGAGAGCCGATGTTCGAACGATGACGATCTCCTTCGTCCGGAAGTCCACCGACGATGCGCCTAGCGCGGCACCGAGGAACGGCATCGCCACTTCGGTGAGCTCCGGCACGTGGGCCATGGTGGCGAGGATCGGTCCCGGATCACCTCCGGCGAAATACGGACGCATGAGCAACGGAGCGTCCTCGGCTTCGAGAGCAGGCACAAGCATGTCCGTCACCCTAGCCAGGCCCGACGGGAACACCCACGCCGCGCTGAGAGACGCTGAGAGCGTGCTGCGCCCAAGTCGGTAGCCTCGTCTCCGATGACCATCGTGATCGTCCTGGCCAAGGCACCGCAGCCGGGACGGGTAAAGACCCGACTCACTCCACCGCTCACGGCCGAGCAGGCGGCGGCCATTGCCGAAGCGGCGTTGGAGGACACCTTCCGAGCGGTGCTCGGGACGACGAGGTCGAGCGGGACGGTGTCGGTTTTCGACGGCGATCCCTCGCCGTGGGTCCCGCCCGGAGTGACCGCACTCCCTCAGGTTGATGGTGGACTCGATCGGCGGCTGCCGGCCGCGTTCGGCGACGTGCACGCGCTTCACCGGACATCCATGGTGCTCATCGCCATGGATACGCCGCAGGTCACGGCGGAAATGATCGACGATGCGATCGACGCCCTCGCCGGACGTGATGTCGATGCCGTGCTGGGTCCCGCAGACGACGGTGGGTATTGGCTCATCGGGTTGCGTGCGCTCCGGCCTGACGAAGCGAGCTACGACGCGCTCTTCCACGAGGTGCCGATGAGCACGGACGCGACAGGTGCGGCCCAACAAGACCGGCTGCTCTCCTGCGGATGGCGCGTCCGCAACCTCGGACAGCTACGCGACATCGACACAATCGACGACATCGTCGCCGTGACCGCGGCCGGCCCTCATCTCACGGTGACTCGGAGGTGGAACGAGATCAAGGTCTCCATCGATCTGGCGGCACCCACGACCACGATGCCCTGAGCTGAGGGCTCAGCGGAGCAGCTTGCTCATATCCTTCACGGCTCGGAGTGTGCCCTTGAATGTGCCCGTCACCTTCGATTCACCGGCGAGGCGCGGCGCATAGGGCACCGGCGTTTCGCCGATGGTCCATCCGGCCCTGTGGGCACGTAGGACCATCTCCAACGGCCAGCCCGACCGGCGATCCTTCATGCCGAGCCCGAGAAGTGCTTCGCGACCGCACGCGCGCATCGGACCGAGATCGGTGAACGCCACCTTCGTTCGCCGACGCAGTTCCAGGGCCAGAGCCCGGTTGGCGACGCGCTGGTGCAGATGCATCGCCCCCCTCGACGGACGTCGAGCACCGAGCAGGAGATCGAAGCGTCCGTCAATCACGGGAGCGGCGACGAGCGGTAGATGACGCGGGTCGAGCGAGCCATCTCCGTCGAGGAAGCACACGTAAGGTGCGGTGGCGGCAACCAGGCCCGAGTAGCACGCCGATCCGAAACCGGCCACCGCCTCGACAACGACGAACGCACCGTGCGACGCAGCGACCGCGGCGGTGTCGTCGGTCGAATTGTTGTCAACGACGATCGGTCGGTACCCCTCCGGCATGCGTCCGAGAAGCCACGGTAGGTTCTCCGCCTCATTGAGCGCCGGAATGATCACATCGACGATAGGCATGGCGGACTCTGCAGACACGGGGCGCACCCTAACGAACTACCCGAACGCTCTGCGCCACTTCACTCAGAACCCTTCCGTCGGTTAAGAACGAGGTTCCATGCGTGTTCTTGTCACCGGCGGCGCCGGATTCATCGGTTCACATATCGTCGACGACCTCCTCGTCCGGGGCATCGACGTGACGGTCCTCGACAACCTCGATCCCCAGGCCCACGCCGAACGGCCCGACTATCTCGACGAACGTGCCACCTATCTGTGGGGCGACTGCCGGGACATCGACGCGTGGCGGAAGGCGCTCGATGGCGTGACCGCCGTCTGCCACCAAGCCGGAAAGGTCGGCCTTGGGGTCGACTTCGGTGATGTCGACGACTACGTCAGCCACAACGACTCCGGCTGGGCGATCGGCCTGCGCTCTCTTCACGACTGCGGATTCTCAGGTCGCATCGTGCTGGCGTCGAGCATGGTCGTCTACGGCGAAGGCCGCTACCGATGCGTCGAACACGGCATCGTGGCCCCGGCGCCACGGCGCCAGCCCGACCTGGAGGCCGGACGCTTCGAGCCGCCATGTCCGGTCTGCGGCAACGACCTCACCAGTGAGGAGGTCCCCGAGGACGCCATCCTCGACCCTCGCAACGTCTACGCGGCGACGAAGCTGCACCAGGAACATCTGCTCGCGCCGTTCACCCGGGAACACGACGTGTCCTCGGTGGCCTTGCGCTATCACAACGTCTACGGACCCCGCATGCCCCGCAACACCCCCTACGCCGGCGTAGCCAGCATCTTCCGCTCCGCCCTCGAGGACGGCCGGCGCCCCGTCGTCACCGAGGACGGCCGGCAGCGTCGAAACTTCGTCCACGTGCGTGACGTCGCCGCCGCCAACGTTGCGGCGCTGCTCACGGAGCGCCCCCCTGGGTCGTTCCTGGCGTGCAACGTGGCCTCATCCCAGTCACGGACGGTCGGCGAGATGGCCGACGAACTGGCTCGGGCATTCGGCGCCAGCCCGGGCGGCGAAGTGTGGCCGAAGGTCTCGGGGGCGTTTCGCCTGGGCGATGTCCGCCACGTGTTCGCATCGACGAAGCGGGCCGAGGAGGTGCTCGGTTTCCGCTCTGCGGTTCCGTTCGCCGAGGGAATGGCGGAGTTCGCCCGGGCGAAGCTGAGAACAGCTGTGAAACGCTGAAGGGCCGCTGATCGGGTGATCCGGCGCGGCCGGGCTTTGGACCCGTACTGTCGAGTCATGACGAACGACTCCAGCCGCCAATCGACACTCCAACGTCGCCTCGATTCGCTCGAAGCGAAAGCGCAACCGTTGGTCATCGGCGCCATGCGGATCATCGTCGGGCTGCTGTGGCTGTCCAACCTGGAGTGGAAGCGACCGGGCAACTTCGGCCAGCAGAAGGGGAACGGGCTCTACAAATACGTCGCATCCGCGATCGAACGGCCGGTTTTCCCGCCCTACTCATGGTTTCTGGAAAACGTCGTGGTGAAGAACTACAGCCTCTTCGGCTGGATCACCCTGATCACCGAAGCGACGATCGCCGCGCTTCTGCTCACCGGCTACTTCACCCGGATCGCGTCGCTCATCGGCGCGGCACTCAGCGTGTCGATCGCCATGTCGGTGCTCACCTACACCAAGGCCTACGAGTGGCCGTGGTCGTACTACCTGATGTTCGCGATTCACCTCCTGCTGTTCGCTACGGGAGCCGGCCGCCATCTCGGAGTCGACGGGGTGCGGCGCAAAGGTGCTGAGGCGGCTCGTCAGGCGCAGTTGGTGCTCGGTGGCGTCGCCGTGGCCATCGGATCGCTCGGACTCATCGTGGCCAGGTCGACGGATTTCGCCGCCAAGCAGGGTGCGTTCCTCGGGTGGAAGTTCGGCGAGCTCAAGGTGCTGTGGTTCAACCCGCTGTCGGCGTTGGCGACCATTGCTCTGGGCGCCGCGATCATCGCCGGCGCAGTTCTACGCCAGCGAGTTCTCGCGCTCGCCGGTGGCGCCGGGTTCGCCGTTCTGACCGTGCTCGTCGCGCTGTTGTGGCGCGATGGCCGCTCCGGCTGGACGGGGGGATTCCTCGGAGCCACCGGTGGAACCATGGGCTTCTGGCTGGCGTTGGCCATCGGCACGCTGGCGGTGCTCGGCGTGTTCAGCCGGACGAATACTTCGATAAACGTGTAAGCGCACTTACCATTTTGACAAGAGGCCGATCTGCAGAACGAGGGCGGTGGCGGCCTGGAGGGCAATCCAACATCGTCGACCCCGAAGCGTGCGGCCGAGCGCTGAGGTGAGCGGCACGAGAAAGACGAAGAAGGGCAGCCAGATTCGCTCCGTCTCGCCTTTCGACAGCTGTGACACGTTGGCGCTCAGCATGGCGACACCTGCGCCGAGGGGCAACAACCAGACACGGTCAGCGGTGCGCAGGACAGGCCGAACGCTCGCTCGGGGTGGACGAAGGCCTCCGGCGACAACGGTTCCGATGCCGGCGAACACTGCCGGCCCCGAAGCGATGACGACGTTCGCGATATTGGCCACGAAGAAGTAGCCCCACGGACGGAACTTGGCGGTGCCCTTCCAATAGAAGATCCGCGTCGTTGCCAATCCGTCGAACCACCAGAAGTGGAACACGGCGAACACGATGACGACGACGAAGCCACCCAGCGCGGTGGCCCCGATGGTCTGCATTCGCGCGCGCAGAGACAGCGACGGAGCGAAGAGAATGACCAGACCGGGGATGATCAGGAATGGCGCCATGCCATAGGACAGAAAGATCGAAAGACCGAGGGACGCTCCTCCGAGCACTCCGGACAACCATCGCGTCCGCAGGATCGCAGTGCGCGAGGACACGGTAACCCCGACCACTCCCCACACACCGAACGCGGCGAACAGCGCGTCGGCCGACGTGCCCATCCACACGCCATACGGAGCTACGACGGCGAACGGCGCCACCCGACGCCACGCATCACCCTTGGAGCACAACCGAACGATGACGACGAGTCCGACAGCAACGCTGGCTGCCGCCAACCAGCTCAGGGCAGCGGCCGCCCATGGGCTACGCAACCCAACCTGCGCCATGGCCTTGAGGATGAGCACGTAGCCCGGCGGGTGACCCTTCAGGTGCACCGGCTGGTTGCGCATCCACAACGGGTCCGACCAGACCCGAAGCATCTCTGTTGCTGGAAGAAGTTTGGGGAGCCGGGACCAGTATTCCGTCGGATCGATGACAGGATCGATCATGGCCGCTCGACCTTGCGACCACGCCAGCGCGACCGTCCAGGCAAAGCTGAGTGCGCCAATGGCCGCGAGTTCACGGCGACGTGGACGTTCGGACGTCCCGCGACCGGCCCAGAGCACCACTGCGCATCCGACGAGTACGGCCGGGATGATCTTCCAGGTGGGCGCCCAATCCCAGGTGCCGACGAGTGGGGCCGCCTCGAGCTTGGTGTCCGGACTCCGTCGGATCGCGGAGCCGCGGACGATCGCCCAGACCACCACGGTGGCGGACCCCGAAAGAGCGACGAGTTGGCCGAGCGGGACGCGTCGACGAACGGAGGCGGGGGACATGACCACGAAAGCTTCGCGTGAGTGCGGGGCACCTACACGCGCAGATCAGCCCACCCCACGCGCACCTCACACCAAAGTGACGGTCGAACCGTCGGATTCGTCCGATCTGTGCGTGGCTCGAGCTGAGGTGCGCGTCAAGAACGGTCGCACGGAGTCGATCGGCGCGTCAGCTGGGCTGACCTGCGCGCCTGGTAAGAACGGGAGCGTGGACCTCGACCTTCTTCCCGGCTTTGCCACGCCGGGACCGCTACGCGAGCGGCTGTCGGGGTTGGTCCTTGCCGGGGCAAAAACGGCAACCTTCGATCTCTACGACTCGGCACGACTCGACCCGGCCGGAGTGCCGGCTCCGGGAAGCCACTGGACGATGCATGACTCGACCGATCGCCCGCTCGCGGTCCTCCGAACCGAAACAGTCGAGATACTCCGCCTTGCCGAGGTGACGTTCGCAATGGCCGACCTCGAAGGAGAGTCGTTCATCTCGGCGGAGTCGTGGCGACGCGCCCACGAAGACTATTGGGCTCCGTTCGTCGAGCAACTACGTGCACAGACCGATGATCCGGCCTGGTCCCTCACGAACGACACTCTCGTGGTGTTCGAAACCTTCACCCTTGTCGAACGGCTCGCTGCCGCGGACGAGGGCCGGTACCCGGTCGTCGAACTGACCGTCCCGTTGACCGACCAGGAGATCGCCGCGTCTGACCTCTACGAGCTCGACACCGTCGGGATCGAAGAGCTTGCCCTCGCCGCCGACCGGGTAACACTGCGGGCCGGTTTCAGCTCCGACGACGCCGCGGCGCGGGCGGAGCGTTGGGTCTGGGCCAACCATCCGGACTGGAGGCCCCGCTTCGAGGTGATCGTCGGCGACGATTGGCTCGATGCGTGGAGGGAGCACTTCACACCGGTGCAGGTCGGCTCCCTGCTGATCGTGCCGGATTGGGACGGAGCCCGCGCCGAGGCTGACGACCACACCGCCGAAGTCCAACGCCTCCTCCTCGATCCCAAACGGGCGTGGGGCACCGGCGCGCATGCTTCGACCGCGCTGGTGCTCGGCGCCCTCCAGTCGCCGTCGCTCTCGCTGGACGGCGCTCGCGTCCTCGATGTGGGCTGCGGCAGCGGCATCCTCGCCATCGCTGCACTGCTGCTCGGCGCGTCAACCGCGCGAGGCATCGACGTAGACCGGTCGGCAATCGCCGTCACCACGGAGAACGCCCGCCGCAACGGTGTCGCCGACCGTTGTTCCGCCGAGTGGGTGCCACTCGACGCAATCACCGAGACGTTCGACGTTGTCTGCGCCAACATCCTGGCCCCCGTGCTCATCGAGATGGCCGGCGACCTGCAGCGGGTGACGACCGAAGGCGGAACGATTCTTCTCGCCGGTCTCATCGACGAGCAGTTGGATAGTGTGCTGTGCGCATTCGACCGGTGCGAGTCGGTGGAGATTCGCACGGACGACGCGTGGCGTGGAATCGTCCTGCGGCGCGCATCCGCCTGACACCCGAGCCCGACGAATCTGCACCGAAAGACGATCATGCTCATCGAGACCCTCCTCCCCCTCGGCAAGCTCGACCCCGGACTGCGAGAGCCCGACACCCCCCTACGGATCGACGAGTTCGCCGCCGGCGCGGCACTTGCCGAAGAATGTGGCCTCGACGCCGTGCTCGTGGAGGAGACCAAGGACGATCCGTTCGAGCTTCTCGCGCTCGGCGCTTCGGCGACCGGCACGATCGGGCTCGGCACAAGCGTCGCCATGGCGTTTCCGCGCAGTCCAACCGTCACGGCGATGTCGGCATGGTCACTCCAGAAGCTCTCGCAGGGGCGCTTCGTCCTCGGACTCGGCACGCAGGTGCGGGCCCACGTGGAGCGCCGATACGGCCTGAGGTGGCACGCGCCGGCTCCGTGGATGCGGGACTACGTGCACGCCATCAGGGCGGTGTGGGACTGCTGGCAGACCGGCACACCGCTGCACCATGAAGGCCCGCACTACCGGCTCGACCTCATGGTTCCGCTCTTCGATCCCGGACCGATCGATCATCCGACCATCCCGGTGCACATCGCCGCCGTCGGTCCGAACATGTGCGCCGTCGCCGGGGAGGTGGCCGATGGTGTCCGGCTCCATCCGGTCTGCAACACCCGCTACATCGACGAGGTCGTCGTTCCGGCATTGGCACTCGGTGCCTCGCGGGTGGGCCGTGACGCAACGGCGGTGGAGGTCTGCATGAAACCGCTCATCGGCACGGCGAAGGACGAAGCATCGTTGGCCATGGTGGCCGAGACGGTGCGGGCCCGAGTTGCGTTCTACCTCTCGACGCCGTCCTACCGTCCGACGTTCGAGTTGCTCGGATGGGGAGATGTCGCCCGGAGGGCGTCGCAGCTTTCACGCGAACAGAAGTGGGACGATCTTCCGGGCATGGTCTCCGACGAGATGCTCCACACTGTCGCCACGATCGCGACCTACGACCACATCGCCGAGGCGTTGGTCGAGCGCTACGCCAGCCGCGTGGATCGCATCGAGTTCTCGATACCCGTGCGAAGCCCTGACGACGCGGAAGCGCTTCGAGCCATCCTCACCGACATCCGTTCGGGCGCGGCGTCACGCTGACAGAGCCAACAGGGCGTCGCCGCGGCGACCGCTCGCCGACCACGCGGGATCGATCGACCTGCACGTGATGGTCACCTGAAGGGGACCATCAACCTCCCACAGCACCGCTGCTCGCTGACCGTGCCAGCGGACCGCGGCGGAGAGTCGGCCGCCCGGCACAGCAACGTTCCGAACCTCGAACGAGCTTCCCCGCCACGACGGAACAAACGCGCCGAACAGGTCAACAGCACCATCGGGTCCAACGCGCGCGAAATCATCGGCTGCAGCACGGATCGCAGCCGCCAGGCGGAGCGGGTCATCCGGCACGAAGGACCCTCCGGCCGACGACGCCGGAAGCGGAGGAAGCGCTACCGATGGGAGAGGCCAAGGTGAGCCGAATCGTTCCCACATCTTCTTCGCCTGGGCCGCAGCGCAAGGATCGTTGGCCGCTACGAAGAGCTCCCGGAGCGAACCTGCGCAGGCGAGCAGTGGGCGGAGCGAATCGTCCTTGCGAGTCGCCTTCACGATCGCCTCAACCGCTCCGGCGGCAGCGGGCGCGAAAGTCTCGGCGAAGACAGCGTCGGAAGTGACCCATGCATGATGTGCGAGTGCATCGACGACGGTGGCGGTTGTGAGCAAACCGTCGACGGGATCGACTGCCGATCCGACGGCCCGGGCGTCGTCGATCATCCCGCGGCGACCCTGGTGGTCGTCGATGTTCTCGAGCAACGCTCCTGCCTCGGCATGCAGGCCGATGGCGTCGAATGCCCGGGCAAGGACGGCGCGGGTCCGTACCGAGGTTGCGCGGTCGGCGATCGCCGGCTCGGCGGCGAGCAGCGCTCCTCCGATCAAGGACCGGAGGAGCTCGTTCCGCTCTTGATCGGGGCTGGTCAGCCGTGGCCCCCGGGCGAGGTGTACCCCCCAGCCCGATGCAGCGGTGTGCACCTCGGGCAACGACCCGAGGACCGGGGTCCCGTTGAGAGCAACGGAGGACGAGCCCCCGATCAGGACGCTGGCGCGAATCGTGGCGGCTTGACTCACGGGGACCATGAGCGCAAAGGCACCTTCGTGGTGGTCGGAAAGACCAGCCGGCCCCTCCCCCGCGGCGCCGTTCGTGACAACGGCTTCGAGATCGGCAAGCGACTGGGCAGAAGCGGTCCGCAGTGGCGGTCGGGGAAGCGTGAGGAGAGCGAACCCATCGACCCGGACCGTCGACCCAACGACGCTCACATTTCGCGCGCCGGGCCCCGATATCGTAAGCACACCTACAATAGGGGCGCGGGCCTTGTTTGCTATCTCGATCACCGCGAGCTCTCGGGGTCCCTGCACTGCGCCGTACACGGTGTGCGTGGCATCGCCACCCGGGATGCGGATCGCCGTCATGACGACCGGCGCGCCCTGGACGAGGCTCTGACGGACCGTGACCTCCCGCTCCGGGATGTACCAACGGTCCTCGCCTCCGATCCACCAGCCGACCACCACCTCATCAGTGGTTCCGGCGGCGATGGTGATCCGACCGCTCCCCTCGACGAGGGCACGACGGGGTGACCCGATGGTTCCGACCAGCACAGTCGGGAGACGTTAGTCCCGTGTGACCCGGCGGAGATACGGGCAGCCGACACGATCACGAGGCGATCAAGGCGGCGCGGATTCCTCGAACCGGCCGGTGAGGCTCGATCGGCACGTCGACGGAACGTTGGAGCGTTCGCGGCAGCCGACGAATCCAACGAAGCCACCGCAGTACCGCATGGTCCTGCCGCGATCACGGCAACACTGTTTCGGCATGGCGTGGACCGAGCGAAGATCCGATCCGCCGGCTCGCCCGGCCGAGACCCCCCGATGACACGCCACTAGCATCGTGGATCAATGACTGGTGCCTGCGCGGTTCGCGATTGCTCAACGCCCAAGCGACCGTGACGCGATGACCCGTAAGCGAGTCCTCCTTGTCTTCGGCACACGACCCGAAGCCGTGAAGATGGCGCCGCTCATTCGCGCGCTCGCCGCTGATGGCCGGTGCGAACCAATCGTCGCCGTCACCGCCCAGCACCGCGAAATGCTCGATCAAGTGCTGACGCTCTTCGAGATCACGCCCGCGTACGACCTGAACATGCTTGCCCCGGGCCAGACCCTCACCGACATCACCGTGAATGCGCTCGTCGGTCTCGGTCCGATTCTGGACTCGTGCCGGCCCGACGCAGTGGTCGTGCAAGGTGATACGAGCACGACGTTCGCCGGAGCGCTCGCCGCCTTCTACCGCCAGATCCCCGTCGTGCATTTGGAGGCTGGGCTGCGAACCAACAACCGGTACTCGCCGTTCCCCGAGGAGATCAACCGCCGTCTCACCACCCAGCTGACCACGCTTCATCTCGCCGCCACGTCGTCGGCTGCCGCGAACCTTCGACGCGAGAATGTCGCAGCCGATGCCGTCGTCGTCACCGGGAACACCGTGATCGATGCACTCCACTGGGCTATCCAGCACCCAACCGAATTCTCCGACCCACGCCTCGAAGCCATGACTTCCGGCAACGCCGCCATCATCTTGGTCACCGCCCATCGCCGAGAGTCCTGGGGCGAAGGCATGCGTTCGATCGGTGCGGCGCTGGCGGACGTCGCGCTGCGCCACCCGACGGTGGAGATCGTGTTTCCGATTCATCGCAACCCGTTGGTCCGTGAGGCGATCATTCCGGCAGTGTCGCACCTCGCCAACGTCGTGATCGTGGAACCTCTCGCCTACGGCGAGTTCTCCCGGTTGCTCGCTCGATGCACCTTTGTTCTGACCGATTCCGGTGGCGTGCAGGAAGAGGCACCCAGCCTGGGCAAGCCGGTCCTCGTCATGCGGGACACGACCGAACGCCCCGAAGCCGTCGCCACCGGGGCGGCGAGGCTCGTCGGAACGGACGCCGAGCGCATCGCCAACGAGGTCACTCGTCTCCTCACCGATCCCTCCGCCTACGCGGCGATGGCAAACGTCACCAGTCCCTACGGCGATGGACATGCCGCAACGCGCAGTGTCGATGCGATCACGCATCTGCTCGGGATCGGTGAACGGTCGGCGGACTTCGTCGACACACCAGCCTGACCAGGCCTCGCGAGAGGGCGGGAGTGAGGCCGGGAACGCCCTCGCGAAGACCGCCAGGAAGAGCGAGCACTTCACGGCAAAGGCGGCCGTCCATCCGGCCGGGGACGCCGGAACGCGAACGGGCCGGCCCCTTCCCGACGAAGGAGCCGGCCCGTACTGCCGAGTGGTCCGTTCGCTACGGAAGCATCACGGTGTCGATCACGTGGATCACGCCGTTGCTCGTCTCGATGTCGGTGATCTTGATCGCCGCGCCGTTGACGAACGGGCGGCCGTTCACCAGCGTGATCTTCGACTTCTTGCCGTTCACGGTCGACAGTTCCGCACTTGCCAACACCTGGGCGGCGTTCAGCTTCCCGGACGTCACGTGATAGGTGAGGATGTCGGTGAGCGCCTTCTTGTTCTCCGGCTTCAGCAGCGCGGCAACCGTCTCCGGGGGCAGGACGGCGAAAGCATGGTCGTTCGGGGCGAACACGGTGAACGGACCTGCGCTCTTCAAAGTGGGCGTGAGGCCGGCAGCGTCGATCGCCGAGAGGAGCGTCTTGAACGAGCCGTTCGCAGTCGCGATGTCGATGATCGTCCGACCACCGGGGACCGCGGCGGGCCCGGCGACAGGCGGCAGGAGCACGGTGTCGATCACGTGGATGATCCCGTTCGACGCCTTCACGTCGACAGCAGTCACGTTCACATTGCCGTTCAGCGTGACCTTGCCACCCGAGACACCGATCTTCACCTCGGCACCGTTGACCGTCTTCGCCGACTTCCCATCGAGCGTCAGCACCGTGGAGGCCGGCACCGAACCAGCGACCACGTGATAGGTCAGGATCTCCGTCAACTTCTTCTTATCGGCCAGGATCGCGTCGAGATCAGCCTTCGAAATCTTCGCAAACGCCGCATCGGTCGGAGCGAACACCGTGAACGGGCCGGCGCCCTTCAGGGTCGACACCAGATCAGCAGCCGTCAACGCCGCCGCCAACGTCTTGAACGAACCAGCGCCAACGGCGGTGGCGACGATGTCCTTCGCCTTGGCTGGCTTCGTGGGAGTCTTCTTCTTCGTCGCCGCGGTGGCCGGTATGACGGATGCGGCGAAGCCGAGCGTCCCGACCAAGAGGGCTGCAGCGAGCCTCTTGTTCCTGTGCATTGGGGGGTCCTTTCGTACGGTCGCAGCCGAAGCCGCCTGACAGGTGCTCTCCGGAACGCCTGGCGCGATCGGATGAAGATTTCGTTCCCCCGCTCAGCCCGACGGAATGCACTACGTCCGTTCCGGAAGAAACTCGCACTAAATCACGTTGAATACCAGCGGACGTTCGCAAACCGACGTCTTCTTCTCTTTCCCGCCATCCGAGACGTCGCCCCACTCCGGAGAACCAACGTGACCTCAGCCGAGTACACCGATGCGAGCGACCCCCAGCTCGTGGTCGCCGTCGCCCGTTTGGACCAGTCGGCCCTCGCCGAGCTCTACCGCCGACACGGTGGAGCGACGCTCGCCCTGGCAGCACGGCTACTCAACGATCGAGCCGTCGCACAAGACGTCGTCCAGGAAGTGTTCCTCCTGTTGTGGAACGAGCCCCAACGCTTTGATCCCGACCGCGGAGCGCTTCGCTCCTGGCTCATGATGAAGACCCACACCAAAGCGGTCGACGCCGTGCGGTCCATGTCGTCACGGACTCTTCGGGAGAACCGAGAGCTCAACGAGCGCCTCACGGAGCCCTACGACCTCGAGTTGCAGGTGTGGGACCTCGCTGTCGCCGACCGGGTGCAGCACGCTCTGGGATCGCTCTCCGAAGGAGAGCGCAGAGCTATCGACCTCGCCTACTTCGGTGGATACAGCTACCGCGAGGTGGCCGAGATCCTCAATCAGCCTGAGGGTACGGTGAAGAGCAGGATTCGCACCGGCCTCAAATCGATGCGTCGCCATCTGCATGACCTTGCGCATGGCGAACACCACGACGATCCACAGGTGCCGGAGCAACGAAGAACAGGCACGCCAACGCCTGGATGGGGAACATGACCGGACAAGACGACGACACAAACAGAAGCAACCGCGAAGGTCCGACCCGTCGATGGACCGACGCCGAACTCGACGAGTTGCTGGGCGTGCACGCCCTCGATGCGATCGATGATCCCGACGAGCGGGCCGCCGTCGAGGAATACGTCGCGCGTTCTCCCCGTGCTCGGGCCGAGCTCGACAGTCACCGACACGTCGCCAGCGCGATCGGGAACTCGGTGATAGCCGCGCCGAACGAGTTGTGGACGCGCATCGCCGATCGGCTCGGCGACCGGCCGACGACGATGAACGCGCCGGTCGCGATCCCCGATCCGAGAACCGACTCAACGCCCGCGCCAGTCCGCACGACGAAGTCGAAGTTCCGGTTCGTTCGGCGACGCCCTCGTCCCTCGAGCCCGTCGTTCGGAGGCGGCGTCCGCATTGCCGGCCCGGCCGGAACGACAGCAGCGCGGCCATGGGCCATGGCCTCAGCCGCCGCGCTCATCGTCGCCGTTGCCTCCACGGGCTTCGCCCTCAACCGGAATGCGGCGCTCCGATCGGCCACGTCGACGAACCAGGGTCTCCGCTCCGACGTGGCCATCGAACGGGCCAGGTCCTCCCAGCTGCTCAGTCAGGTCGAGACGCTCCGGACGACGTCACCGATCGCCCTGCGACTCGCCCAACTGGAGAACGATCCGTCCGCTCGCAACGTTCAGCTCGTGAGCACGACCGGACGAACCCTCGGCCACGTCCTGCTCGCCGCCGACGGTGAGGGCTACATCATCGGTGACACCCTGCCGACCCTCCCGATCGGGCGGACCTATCAACTCTGGGGCGTGAAGGACGGAGTCGTGCTGAGCCTCGGCGTGATGGGCCGCGCTCCGAGAGCGATGCCGTTCGCCGCTGACGAGCAATGGAGCCAACTGGTCCTCACCGATGAGGCGAGCCCCGGAGTGGTCGCGAGCAAGGCCTCTGCCGCCGCAGTGGCGACGCTCGATCAGGCCTGACTCCGTCCCCGGTTCCCGCTCTTTGCATGACCGCACCGGAGGATTAGGTTCAGTGCCTCCATGTCGACGCCGCCCGAACTCGGTCCAACGGTTGTCCTCATACCGGTGAAGTCCTTCGGTGAGGCGAAACGCCGCCTCTCTTCGAGCTTGAGCGAGGAAGCACGCGCTGTTCTTGCGCAACGCTTCGCCAACACGGTCGTCGACGCCGCTCACGGCCTTCCTGTGGCGATCGTGTGCGACGACGAGGGGGTGGCACGCTGGGCGCGGTCGCGGAGCCTCTCCGTCCTTCGCGAGGAAGGACGCGGCCTCAACGCTGCCGTGCATCTCGCCGTGCACGAACTCCAGGCCCTGGGTGTCGAACGCGCGGTGATCGTGCACAGTGATCTGCCGCTCGCCCGCGACCTCCGTTGGCTCGCCGATTCGTCCGGGATCGTCCTCGTGCCCGACCATCGGCTCGACGGGACCAACGCGATGTCACTCCCGTTGCGCAGCGACGTGCTCGAGCGGTTCGAGTTCAGCTACGGAGTCGGTTCGTTCCGCAAACACCTCGATCAGGCGCTCGCGCTCGGCATCGACATCGGCATCGACACCACGGTCTCCCACGACCCCGACCTCAACCACGACGTCGACCTTCCCGAAGACCTAGACGAAATCATGAACGGCACCCGAAACCTTGGCGGCGAACGATGAGCATCCCCGATTCGTACCACCCGCGCCCCTCTGGCCCGCCTGCGATCTCCGTGGACATCCCGGTCCCAAAACGGGCACTCGCAATCGCCGCACATCCCGACGACGTCGAGTTCGGGTGCGGCGCGACGTTGGCCAAGTGGGCGGCCCAGGGATGCGAGATCTTCCATCTCGTCCTGACCGACGGATCAAAGGGCACGTGGGACCACGCCGTGGATCCCGCCGAACTGGTCGTCACACGCCAGCGAGAACAGCGAGCTGCAGCACGAGCTCTGGGAGGCACGGGCGACGCGAACGTCGTCTTCCTCGGCTGGATCGACGGTGAGCTCGACTCCGGGCTCCGGCAACGGTGGGAGGTGTGCCACTGGATCCGCACCTTCACCCCCGATGTGGTCCTTGGACATGACCCATGGCGTCGCTACCGCATTCATCCGGACCATCGCCATGCCGGCCTTTTGGCGTGCGAAGGCATCGTCGCCGCACGGGATCCGAAATTCTTCCCCGAGCAGCACGTGGCGCCCCATCGTCCGTCGGCGCTGCTCCTGTGGGAGGCCGACGAAGTGAACCACGTCGAAACCTGCGCCGACGCCGCGCTCCACGCGAAGGTCGCAGCGCTGCTGCAGCATGAGAGCCAGTTCGAAACGACGATGCGCATTGCGTCAGACCCGAACACCGCCGCAGACGACGGCGCCGTCGCCCGGTTCCGCGACACGGTCTTCGAAGAGGCCCGAAACGCGGGACGCCTCGCCAATCGTGAGACTGGCGAGGCGTTCGCGTTGTTGACTTCGTTGTAGATCGATCTCTCGACCGACGAGGTCGGCAGGCTCGGGTCACACGAGGTGCCTTCGCCGTACCGGCGTTTCGAACTACTTCTTTGCTGCTGCCTTCTTGGCGGGAGCCTTCTTCGCTGCTGCCTTCTTGGCCGGAGCCTTCTTCGCTGCTGCCTTCTTGGCCGGAGCCTTCTTCGCTGCTGCCTTCTTGGCCGGAGCCTTCTTGGCTGCTGCCTTCTTGGCCGGAGCTGCCTTCTTTACTGCTGCCTTCTTGGCCGGAGCCTTCTTGGCTGCTGCCTTCTTGGCCGGAGCCTTCTTGGCCGGAGCTGCCTTCTTCGCTGCCGCTTTCTTGGCCGGAGCCTTCTTCGCGGGAGCTGCTGCTTTCTTCGTTGCCATGTGGTTACTTCCCCTTCTTTGCAGGAGCCTTGGCGGCCTTCGCTTTGCCTTTGCTGTTAACCGCAGCCTTGAATCCGGAGCCGGCCGTAAACTTCGGACTCTTCGACGCAGCGATCTTGATGGTTGCACCGGTTTGCGGGTTGCGACCGGTACGGGCCTTGCGGTCCGATACCGAGAACGAACCGAATCCCGGAAT
>JANMYF010000403.1:0-13620 GCA_031381685.1 Acidimicrobiia bacterium | reverse complement strand
GCGACGTTGGCGATCGTGGCGGCCACACTGGTCTTGCCGACTCCGCCCTTGCCGACGATCAGCAGGAGGCGCACGGTGCTGAAGAATTGCTCGACCTCCATGTTCGTTCGTGCCTCATCCTCTTCGGTTGAACCGCGCCGTCTCGTGCGACGCTCGATGCCTACTGACCGACCCGAAAGCCTTCCCGTGCGCCCCTTCACGCTACGTGCCCCACGCCGCAACCTCCGCCCCGCTCACGCCGGTGGCGGCGCGCTCGGCGTGGCGGCGCCGTCGGTCCGGATCGGCCGGGTTGTGCTGGGCGCACTGGCGTTGCTCGCAGCCTTCTCGGGGCTGGCCAACCCCGTGGCCGCGTCGACGACCCCTCTGGTCGACACGGCTGCCGCCGACGCAACGGCGCCCACGGCGTCGTCGTCGAAAGGCGTCAACGTGATCGAGGTGACCGGCTACGTCGACCCGATCATGAAGCGCTTCATCCTTTCCTCGGTCGAAAAGGCGGTGTCCGATGGCGTAGAGGCCTTGGTCATCCAGCTCGACTCCCCGGGTTCGCTGCTGCCCCAGCGCCAGCTCGATCTGCTCGAGAAGGCGTTGCGCGACGAGAACCGCGTACCGATTGCGGTGTGGGTTGGACCGTTGGGAGCGCGGGCCACTGGTGGCGCGAACCGACTCGTCGCGGCGGCAGACGTGGTGGGTATGGCGCCCAGCACCCGCATCGGGAACTCGACGCCCGCGGCCCCCGGCGACCCCCTCGTCGGCCGTCGCTACACGCAGAACGAAGCCGTGAAGGCCGGGCTGGCCCAGAGCAACGCGCCCGTGCTCGTGCAGTTCGTGGGCGAGCTCGACGGCCGGACCATCGCCGGAAAGACACTCGACACCGCCTTCCCGGCGACGGAGGCGGACGGCAAGCTGACCGCCAAGGTCAACGGGGTGCGCTTCGCCAAGCTCGGCCTGCTCGACCGGCTGCTCCACACCGCGGTGAATCCGTCGGTGGCGTATCTGCTCTTCGTGATCGCGCTGGCCCTGTTCGTGTTCGAGTTCTTCACCGGGGGCATCGGCATCGCCGCGTTCGTGGGGCTCGCGGCATTTGTCCTCGCCATCGCCGGTCTGGGGAATCTCCCGACTCGCCCGCTCGGCGTGGTCCTGATCGTCATCGCCATGCTCGGCTTCGCCATCGACGTGCAGGCCGGCTCGCCGCGCTTTTGGACCGGCGTGGGAACGATCGGGCTCGTCGCCGGCTCGTTCACCCTGTTCACCGACGGTATTCGCGTGCCCCTCTACATGATCGGGGTCATGGTCCTCATGACGGTGCTGTTCATGGTCAACGGCATGCCGACGATGGTGCGCACCCGTTTTGCCACGCCGACGATCGGTCGTGAGGCGATGATCGGCGAGGTCGGCACCGCCGTCGACGCGATCGGTCCGGAAGGCGTGGTGCGGGTGCTCGGCGCCCCGTGGCGGGCCCGAACCAACCGGGCGACACCGATCGCCGCCGGTGACCCCGTCCGGGTCGTCGCCGTCGACGGACTGCTCCTCGAGGTCGAACCGCTCGAAGGCGGCGCAAAGGACGCCGGTCACTGACCTTCGGTGAGGAGGCCGCCCGGGTCCCGGAGCCTCCGGGCTGGGGGAACGCCGCTCCGTGGTCGAACATGCGATTTCTGTTCACCCCCTCTTGTGTCGGGCGTCACACCAGCGTTACGCTGTTCAGTGACCGATCTGGGGAGAGGGTCCACATGCTGCAGAGCGCTATGACCGTGCAGTCCGTTGCCATCTGGCAGGCACGCGCTGCGTGTCGAGGGCCGCAATCGTCGATGTTCTTTCCGCCGAACACGTTCGAGCGAAAAGACGACAAGGATCGACGGGAGTACAACGCCAAGGGCATCTGTGCCGGCTGTTCCGTCCGTCAGGACTGCCTCGACTACGCCATCTCGATCCGTGAGCCTCACGGGATCTGGGGCGGACTCACCGAGGGGGAGCGCCGAGTGCTTCTCAGCCGCCTCGCCGGCTGAGCGTTTCGTCGCCTCTGCCCAGGGTCAGAGGCCTCCTTCGGCGCGCCGCCCGTAGGCAGGGTCTTTCCGCGCGAGCACGCCATCTCCTACGCTCGTGATGTGACCAATGCCACCGCTCCTCGTGACCAGGGGCCGAAGGCGTCGTCCGGACAGGACATCGTGTCGGTCGCCGAGGTCCGCGTCGACACCAAGATCGTCCACTACACCGTTGGCGGAACGGGACCCACGGTGTTGTTCCTGCACGGTTGGGGCCTGGGTCACCATGCCTATCGGGGCGGTCTGCGCCGCCTCGCGCAAGTCGGCTTCCACGTTGTCGCGCCGGCCCTTCCCGGCTTCGGGGGCACCCCCGACCTCGAACCGGGCAACCGCACGTTCGTCGGCTACGCGCGATGGCTGACCCGGTTCGTGAAGGCGACCGACATCACGCCGACGATCATCGTCGGCCATTCGTTCGGGGGCGGTGTCGGGATTCGGGTGATGGCCGACAACCCGGGGTACGCCCAGGCGCTGGTGCTGATCAACAGCGTCGGGGGTGCGTGGCGGACCGATGGTGCTGGCGAGAAGCCGATGGCTGAACGCCCGATGTGGGACTGGGGGCGAGCCATCCCTGTCGACGTCGTCGGACTTCTCGGCAGTGCCGGCACGATGCTCCCCAGCGTGTTCCAAGACCTGGTGCCGAACGTGCTCCGCAATCCCTTCGGCGTGGCCAAGGTCGGGCGGCTCGCCCGGAACGCCGACCTCGTCGCCGCGCTCCGAACCGTCGCCGAGCGCCGAGTCCCGATCACGGTGGTGCACAGCGACCGTGACGGGGTGATCCCCCAGTCGAGTTTCGAATCGCTGTGCGCGGCCGCCAAGGTGGAGGGGCGGATCGTGAAGGGCATCCACTCGTGGCCGCTCACCAGTCCGGCACTCTTTGCCTCGCTCGTCGCCGAGGCCGCTGCCCCGGTGCGTGGTCGGGCCGCCGCGTCTGCGTAAATCAGCGTCGCGCGGCGTTGGCGAAGTGCCCTGGGCCGGCAGGGGCCTCTTGTAGCCTGCTGCGGTGGCATTTTCCCTTGACGTCGTCGTTGTCGGCGGTTGCGGCCATGTCGGGCTTCCGCTCGGGATCGGCTTCGCCGACCGGGGATTGAAGACGGCGGTCTACGACATCAACTCGGCGTCGGTGGCCATGGTCAACCGGGCCGAGCTTCCCTTCGACGAGCCAGGCGCGGCGCCGATCATCGAGCGGGTCATCGCGTCGGGGATGCTGCGGGCGTCGGACGATCCGGCGGTGATCAGCGAGGCGGAGCACGTGATCGTGGTGATCGGGACACCGGTCGACGAGCATCTGAATCCCGACGCGCGAGCGGTGCCCGATGCGGTGCTGGCCATCGCCGACCGGCTTCGTCCCGGCCAGCTGATGGTGCTCCGCTCGACGGTGTTCCCCGGCGTCACGGCCCTCGTCGAATCGGAACTGGAACGGGTCGGCGTTTCCGTCGACGTCTCGTTCTGCCCGGAGCGCATTGCCGAAGGCAAGGCGATGACCGAGCTGTTCTCGCTGCCCCAGATCATCAGCGGACGTACGGATGCGGTCGTGGCTCGCGCCGACAAGCTGTTCTCGAACCTCACCGGGGTGACCGTCCGGCTGAGCCCCGAAGAGGCGGAGCTCGCCAAGCTGTTCACGAACGTGTGGCGCTACATCAAGTTCGCGGCGTCGAACCAGCTGTTCATGATGGCGAACGACTTCGGCCTCGATTATGAACGCGTCCGGAGCGCGCTTGCGTTCGAGTATCCCCGGGCGAACGACATCCCCCGCGCCGGTTTCGCCGCCGGGCCGTGCCTGTTCAAGGACACGATGCAGCTCGCCGCGTTCACCGACAACAAGTTCGTGCTCGGCCATTCCGCGATGCTCGTCAATGAAGGTCTTCCGCTCTACGTCGTCACGAAGATGGGGGAGCGCTTCCCGGACCTGTCGAAGATGACCGTCGGGATCCTCGGTATGGCGTTCAAGTCGGAGTCCGACGACACCCGATCGTCGTTGTCGTACAAGCTGCGCCGCATTCTTCGCTTCCGCGCCGGCAATGTCGTCTGCGCCGATCCGTTCGTCACCACCGACCCACGACTCATTCCCCACGACGAGCTCATGGCCACAGCCGACGTGATCGTCATCGGCGCACCGCACGAGCGCTACCGCGCGCTTGCGACCGACAAGCCGATCATCGACATCTGGGGCGTCACCGGCAACGGTGTACGGGTCTGACGTAACCGGATCGTCTGCATGCCTTCGAATTCGCCTCGCCGATCGTCCGACCCGCCGGACCTCGATTCCAAGCCCCGGGTCTCCGTGGTCGTCACCGTCTACAACGAGGGCGAGATGGTCACGGAGTGCCTCGCCCGGATCGTCGAGGCCGTCCGCCTCCCCTTCGAGGTCCTGGTGGTCTTCGACTCGATGGACGACACCTCACGACCGTTTGCCGAGGCCTTCGCCGCGCGCGATCCGCGCATTAAGCCCATGTTGAACACGTACGGCTCGGGTCCGGCGTTCGCGATCCGCTACGGCATCGATTATGCGAGCGCGCCGGTCGTCGTCGTCACGATGGCTGATGGTTGTGACGACCCAGCGCAGATCGACCCGCTGACGAAACTGGTCGAGCGCGGTGTCGTTGTCGCCGCCGCGTCGCGGTACATGCGCGGTGGCCAGCAGGTCGGCGGCCCGTGGTTCAAATCGATGCTGTCGCGCCTCGCCGGGCAGTCGCTGCACCTCTTCGCACGAGTCGGCACGCATGACGCGACGAACTCGTTCAAGGCCTACGACGCGTCCTTCGTTCGCAACGTGGGCATCGAGTCCGACGCCGGCTTCGAGGTCGGTCTCGAGCTCGTGGCGAAGGCGCGCCGTCACCGTCAGCCGGTGGCCGAGTTGCCGACGATCTGGCTCGATCGGGCGTACGGGATTTCCAACTTCAAGATGGCCAAGTGGCTGCCGAAGTACCTCCGCTGGTACCGCTACGCCTATGGGGCGCGCCTTGCCTACCCACCGACATCGCTCCCGGCGTCGGCTGCACCTTCCTCCCCCTCACCAAAAGGTTCGTAACGCTCATGGCTCGTGTTCTGCTCTCCGGTTCCGCCGGCTTCATCGGCGGCTACATCGTCGAGGAACTCCTCAGCCGCGGCCATGAGGTCGTCGGCGTCGACAACTACTCGAAGTACGGCAAGGTCACCAAGAGCTACGACGATGACCCCCGATACACCTTCGTGGAGGCGGACTGCACCGACGTTGCGCTGATGGCCGAGCTCTGCTCCGACGTCGACCACTTCATCGCCGGCGCCGCCCTCATCGGTGGCATCACCTATTTCCATGCGTACGCATACGATCTCCTGGCGACGAACGAGCGCATCATGGCGGCATCGTGCGACGCCGCGCTCAAGGCCTATGCCCGCGGCACCGGTCGGCTGCAGAAGGTCACGTACCTGTCGTCGTCGATGGTCTTCGAGTCGACGCCGCATTGGCCGTCGGTCGAGGGCGATGAGCGGAAGATCCCACCGCCACTGTCGTCCTACGGATTCCAGAAGCTCGCCGTCGAATACTTCGCCAAGGCCGCATTCGACCAGTACGGCCTTCCGTACACGATCGTGCGTCCGTTCAACTGCGTGGGTGTCGGGGAGTCTCGGGCCAAGGGGGAACACGTTGTTCTGTCGGGCAATGTCGAACTGGCGATGAGCCACGTGGTTCCCGACATCGTCCAGAAGGTCCTCAAGGGCCAGGATCCGCTGCACATCCTCGGTGAGGGCCAGCAGGTCCGCCACTACACCTACGGCGCCGATCTCGCCCGTGGGATCGTGACCTGCATGGAGCATCCGGCGGCGTTGAACGAGGACTTCAACATCTCCACGGCGGAGTCCACCACCGTGCTGGCCCTGGCCGAGATAATCTGGAACAAGGTCCACAAGGGAGCGAAGCCGTTCCGGTACGTGTCGGACGAGGCGTACGAGTACGACGTGCAAAAGCGCGTACCCGACGTGTCCAAGGCCAAGCGCCTGCTCGGCTACGAGGCCACTACCGGTCTCAGCGACATGCTCGACATCGTCATCCCCTGGATCGACGATGCCATCAAGGCCGGCACGATCTGATGCGCGCCGGCGGCCGACTCCTCGTCGTCCGAGCAACGCGGGCGGGCCTCTGATGACGGCCACCGTGGACTGCGTCGATCGGCCAGCAGGCGGCCCGACCTGATCGCCACCTCCGACACCGTGGTACCCGGCGAGCGGCGCGCGATCTTCGCGGGACGTTGGTCGTGGCTGCGACGGTGGCCGGAGGTGCCCATCGCCGCCGTCGGGGTCGGCTGGATGTTCTGGCTCGCGGTGTCGAGCGGACAGTGGTTCTTCGCGGACGAGTGGGATTTCATCGCCACACGCTCGCGTCCGCCGCTCTCCGATCCGGGCGCGGTCGCCGACATGTTGCTCACCCCGCACAACGAGCACTGGTCCACGTTGCCGATTCTCGTGTACCGGGCCGTGTTCGGCGTGGTTGGTTTGCGCGCGTACTGGCCGTACCTGATCGTACTCTACGCCTTTCACCTGACCGTCGTGGCGCTGCTGGTGCGCTTGATGCGGCGCACAGGTGTGCCGGTCGTGATGCGTTGTTTCGCTGTTGCCATCTTCGTGGTCTACGGCGCCGGCGCGGAGAACCTGCTGTGGGCGTTCCAGTTCGCGTGGATGGGCGCCTGCATCGCCGGACTGTTGCTGGCCGAGATCGTCGACGTGGCGCCGGGCTCGTTCACCCGGTCCCGTTTGGTGCTCGCCTGGCTGGTCGGCATCGCCGGGCTGATGTGTGCCGGTGTCGGCGTGTCGATGGTGGCGGCGGGTGTCGTGGTCGCGTTCCTGCGCCACGGATGGCGTCGGGCCGCTCTGGTCGGCGTCGTCCCGGCCGTGACGCAGGTGGCCTGGACGATCGCCTACGGTCGCAACGCCCAGCCGGTGGAGACGCGCTGGACGTCGGTGGCGCACAAAGCCGTGGGGTACTCGTGGCGGGCCATCACCAGCACGTTCGATCGGACGCTCGGCCTGCCCGGACTTGGCGTGCTGGTCGTCGTCGCGTTGCTGATCTTCGTGGCCCGCGAAGCGGCGACGATCCGCCACACCCACGCGAGTGTGCTCGGGCTGGCGGCGGCGGCATTGCCGTTCCTCGGCCTGGTCGCGGTTGGACGGGTCGAGGTCGACAACCCGAACGCATCGCGTTACTCCTACATCCTGTTCGTCCTCCTCGCCCCGCTCACCTTCGTGGCGATGGCCCGCACCTTCGGTGGGGGTGAAGAGGCCGTCGGCGAGCGATCTCGCGTCGGTCCGCTCGGCGCGCGTGAATGGCGATGGCTCGCCGCTCTTGCCGGTGTCCTCGCCGTGATTACCTCCGTCGGCACGCTGTCCGACGCGGCCGCTCTCGAAGGCCGAACGGAGAAGCTGACGAAGCGTTCGATCGTTGCTGCGTTCGCTGTCGCGAACTCGAGCTTCGCCGCGCCGGAGGCGATTCCCGATCCGCAGAGTGTCGATCTCACGATCACTGGCATGCGTTCTCTCCTGGTCCAGGGAAAGGTGCCATCAGGAACCCCCGATCCCCAGTCGTTGACGGCGGTGTTGGCCCAGAGTTCCGTTGACGTGACTCCGGAGCCGCGTGTTCCGCTCGACGGCCGCGGCATCACCATCGCGTCGCTCGGGCGAATGACGGCGGAGCCGGTCGAGAGCGGTTGCCTCGGCTTCTTCCCCCAGGGGCCGAGTCCGCAGGTGTCGCTGCTCCCGCGCCAACCCGCTTCGGTGAAGGTTGTGCCCCTCGTCGAGGGAACGCTGCTCATCACCATTCGCCGAGACGGTCGGTCCGCGACCGCCCGCCCGATACCGGTGTCGGCCAACAACCCGGTGTTCGTGAACATGGCCGATCCGCGCAACGAGTACGTGCTCACCTTTCCCGAGGGTGGGCAGACGAAGGCGTGCGGAATGGGCCAGAAGCTGCCGGGCTGACGGGAACAACTTCGCTCGGAGGCCTGCCTCCTCTGGCGAGCGTGCGCAAGGGCTCAACCTTTTCCGTCGTTCTGCCGATAGTTCATGTCAATGGGCGCGAAGTCTTCGCAGTTGACCTTCGAGGGATCGGTTCGCCTCGGAGCACGCGTGCCGATGCTTGCGTCGCTCTTCATTCTCGCGATCATCGGCGTTGCCGGTCAGGCGGAGTGGCCCTACGTTGAAGCTGCCGTTCGCGGCGCGCCGATGGCGACGGCGACGGACCTTTCCACTGGACGGCGCGGTCCGGTCCGAGTGGTGGTCGGTGCACTCGTACCGCGCACCACGAGTTCGCCGCCTGATTCACTCGTGGTGGTCTCCGCGTCGCAGCGATTCGTTGCGGTCGACCGCACCGTTGTGCAACCGGGCGAAGTGCTGTGGGGCCGGCTTCGTCCGCTGACGCTCCTCGAGCGGGTGCGCCTACCCCAACCGCAATCGGCGTTCGGCTCAGCCGTCGAAGGTGCTCCGAGGTTCATCCTCGACACGGGTTCCCCGACGCGTACCCAGTTGCAGATCGTTGTCAGTGTCGTGGCGGCGGCTGGGCTCGCCGCCGCCGCCACGATGCTGCGGGCCATCGGCCACGCCCGCCATCCGCTGCTCAGCCCAGAGGGCCGCGCTCTCGCCCGCTTCGGGGATCCAGCAGCAGTTCGCGATGCGTTCGATGCCGCAATGCGCATCGATCACCCGGTGTCCGGCCGGCTGCATCTTCCCGAGGGATTCATCGGGTTCCGCACTCGCCGGGGCTTCTCGGTGCTACCGCGCAACGATGTGATGTGGGTCCGCGAAGGCGTCCATCCGGAACCGACACTTCGCAGCGCGCTTTCCTTTCCCGTTCTGCTCATCAAGGCACTCACCTCGAACTCGCTGTTCATCCATGACCGCTTCGGCATGTTGACCCGGGTTCCCATGAGTTCGCGCAAGGAACGTCGTACCGTCATCCGGGAGTTGCGGTTTGCGGTTCCGCAGGCGATCTTCGTCGACGATGCACCGACGCGTAATTTCTGGCGTCGGCAGCGAACCCAGTTCATCGCGACGGTGGACGAACGCCGCGCGTTCAACGAATCGTTCCGGTCCAACGGGTTCGTCGGTCCTGAGGTGGACGTGCGCACGGCGTGGGGGCTTGCACCGGATGAGGTGGTTGACGAGTTGTTCGAAGCGGCGGAGGCCAAGCTTCACGCCCCGATCCTGAATGCCGGGTCGGGTCCGGTGACCCTGTTGGGGCTGACGTCGGCGGCCGGTTCCGAGAAGATGATTCTCGATGATGAACCGTTGGTCACCGTGACCTACGACATCACCGGCCCCGACGCCTCGTCGGTCGCCGCGGACTCCGAGATGGTCGACGAGGTCAGCGTCAAGCGGGCGTTGGTCGACGCCCGGGCCCAGGCCACGCGCTGATCGCCGTAACGAACTCGGTCAGAGCTCTGGGAGGCGCGGTCCGGCGATGCGGAGGTCACCGCGTCGGCGCAACACGCCCGTTCCGTCGAGAACGGCAAGGAGCGGCAGGGCGTACTTCCGCGAGGTTCCGAGAGACTCACGAATCACCGAAACCGTGATTCCTTCGGGCTGAGCAGCCAAGAGCGCGGCGACTCGTCGGGACGCCTCGGCGATGGTGTCCGGAGCGAACCAGACTCCGTCTTGCTCCACGATGAGCTTGCGTCTGACGAGCTCGCGCAGTTCGGAACGATCGACACCGGTCGCGTCGGGCGGGCTGAACCCACCATCGATCAGCGCGCGTACGAAAGGGTGATCGGCCAGAGGATCGATCTGGGCGACGCGCACCACACGACCGCCATCCACCCGGAGACTCTCGCCGAGGATGTACGTGACCACGAGACGATCGCGTGCGCCGAGCGAGGCGGCATCCAGCCCCAACGGTCCGGCGCCGTCGACCGCAGCGAGGATGCGGGCGCTCGCCGCTTCGAGCTCCACGGGATCGACCGCCCACTCGTCGAGGATCGGTCCGGTCCACGGCTGGCGGCTCCGTAAACGGAGGTCGGAGAGGCGGATCCACCTGCGCTCGCGCACGAGGCGCGCCACGTCGTCCGACGGCGCCGCTTTGCTCGCCGGCCGGGTCGGGTCGACGTCGAGGACGACCCCACCGCCCACCGTCTCCTCCCGCCCGTGCTCCCGCAGCACGAAGCGATCACCGGGCAGCAGCGGGAGCTCGTGGGGAAGGTGGAGGCGCACCGCGCCGACGGCACCCGGTTCGAGGGTCGAAGTACCGAGGATCCGGACCTTGGCCGGATACTCCCCGGAACCGATGTGCACCGCATACGCCCCTCGTCGCGACACCTCGTGGTCGAGCGCGTCGAGGACGTGCAGCGTGGCGTCGAAGCGTTTGGTGGTGTGCCAGTCGTTGGGGTGCACGAGAGCATCGCCGCGTTGGACGTCGTCATGGCCGACGCCCACGAGGTTCACGGCCACGCGGGTTCCCGGTCGGACGCGATCGCGCGACCTTCCGTGTGCTTGCAGCGATCGTATGCGTGCGTATCGAATGGCCTTCGGCCCAACGAGCGCCACCTGATCGTCGACGACAAGGGAACCACAGGTCAACGTTCCAGTCACCACGGTGCCCGAACCCTTCGCGGCGAAGACCCGATCGATCCACAGCCGAGGTCGGCCGATGTCATCGGGCGGGGGAATCGACGTCAGCAGCGTCGCCAGTGCGGCCTGCAGCTCATCGATGCCCTGGCCCGTCACCGAGTCGACATCGATGATCGGAGCGCCGTCGAGGAACGTTCCCACCACCCGGTCCTCGACGTCGAGCCGGGCGAGCTGACGCCACTCGTCGTCGACGAGCCCGACCTTGGTCAGGGCGACGATGCCGTGGCGGATGCCGAGCACCTGAGTGATTCGCAGGTGTTCCTCGGACTGCTCCTTCCAACCCTCGGTGGCGGCGACGACGAAGAGGCACGCGTCGACCGCGCCGACGCCGGCCAGCATGTTGCGCAGGAAGCGGACGTGGCCGGGTACGTCGACGAAGCTGATGCCCATTCCCGTCGGCAGTGTGGTGTGGGCGAATCCGAGGTCGATGGTGAGGCCCCGGGCCTTCTCTTCGGCCCACCGGTCCGGGTCGATCCCGGTGAGTGTACGCACGAGGGTCGACTTGCCGTGATCGACATGACCGGCCGTGGCCACGACCCGGCTCTCGATGGTGGGTTCCGTGTCGGCCATCAGTCGTGACGCGTCGCGAGGATCGACGACAGCGCCGCGGTGAGCACCCCGTCGTCGGCGGGGTCCACGGTTCGAAGATCGAGGACGGTTGCTCCGTCGGCGCTTCTGGCGATGATCGGGGTCACCCACGAACGCAGCGCGTCGACGTGCGTGCCCTGCACATGGATCCCGAACGACTCGATCATCGTGTCGGGCATGGTGCCTCCGCCCGGGGTCGACGAACACCGACCCCCGACGACGCGGGCGTCGCCCAGTTCGCCGACCACGGCGTTGACCCGGGCTTCGAGCGAAGCGACGGACCGGAGAGCCTGTTCCCAGAACGGAAGGGTTCGCGCCGCGCCGTTCACGTAGGTGAGCAGGGTGGCCTGCAGCGACGCGAGGATCATCGATCCCGGACGCAACGCCCGCAGGAGCGGATGCGAACTGCACTGCTCGATCACGGTGCGCGAACCGACGATCAGCCCCGCTTGAGGACCCCCGAGCACCTTGTCGCCCGACGCGAGAACGACGTCGGCGCCCTCCTCGATCCATCGCTTCACGCTCGGCTCCTGACGGATCCAGCTGACGTCGGGCTGCGCGCCTGATGCGTCGGCCAACCACGGTGTCGCCGCATCGAGCAGCCCCGTGCCCAGATCGGCGACGACGGGCCGTCCGAGGGTCGCCAGCTCGGCAATCCCGACTTCCTCGGTGAACCCCGAGATCCGGTAGTTCGACGGGTGCACCTTGAGCACCACCGCCACATCGAGCTCGGCGATGGCACGGGCGTAGTCGGAGCGCCTCGTCCGATTCGTCGTGCCCACCTCGATCAGCGTGCAGCCCGACTGCTCGATGATCTCCGGGATGCGGAATCCGCCTCCGATCTCGACCAGCTCACCTCGGCTCACGACGACACCACGACCCCGCGCCAGCGCCGCGAGCACAAGGATGAGGCTCGCCGCGCAGTTGTTCACCACGAGCGATGCTTCGGCACCGGTCAGGCGCGTGAGCAGCGTGTCGGCCGCCGCGAAGCGCGAGCCTCGTCGACCGGTCGCAAGATCGAACTCGATGTTCAGACCCCGAAGGGCTGGCGCCGGGGTCGGCGGGGCCGGCGCCGGCGTCTGGGCGCGACCCAGGTTGGTGTGCAGCAGCGTGCCCGTCGCGTTGATCACCGGGCTCAGCAGTTGTCGCGCCGAAGCGCGAGCGACCGCGACTGCTGCTGTCAATGGCTCGAGTCGGTCGGTGGCGACTCCGGCGCGGGCAGCGTCGACGAGCATCGAACGCGGAAGTCCGGCCAGCTCCGGATGCTCCCTGAGCTGGCGCGTCAGCGCGTCCACGGAGGGCGGACGCGCCGGTTCGGACATCCCGGAGACGCTAGCGGCGACCCACCGCTGGTGGTGTGTCGCTGTCCATCACCGACGTCGAGCCGTCCTCGGGCGGCCTTTTCCTGCCGATCTCCTCGACGCCGGGAAGAAGGCGCGAGACTGCATTCCGTGCTCCGCTTGATCGCTCGCGTGCTGCGCCTCGCCCTGAAGACGGTGACGGTGACGGCGTTCAGCGTCACCGTCGTGCCCTTCGCCCTCATCGCTGCAGTCCTTGGGGTGGTCCTCTTCACGCCGGTCCCGGTCGCCGTTCCCGACCGGAAGGTCCAGGCATCCGTGGTGCCGACGAGTGTGTTCGACGCGAACGGCCAGCTGCTCACGGTGTTCCGCCGATTCGACTCGAACATCCCCATGCGCAAGCAGGACATCCCGCGTGTCCTCCGCCACGCCGTTCTCGCCTCCGAGGATCGGCGTTTCTATACCCACCAGGGTGTCGACATCAAGGGTTTGGTGCGGGCGATACGGCGAGACCTCAAGTCGGGTGAGGCCGAGCAGGGCGCCTCGACGATCACGCAGCAGCTCGTGAAGACGGTGTACTACCCCGAAGAGGAAGTGAAGGACGCAAGAACCGCGACGGCGACCCCACTGCGTCGCACGCTTGACCGGGGGTGGCGCAAGCTGCGAATCGCCGTGATCGCCAACCGCCTCGACCGTGACCTGGAGAAGGACGACATCCTCTTCGAGTACCTCTCGAACGTGTTCCTCGGCAACGGTGCGTACGGGATGGCAGCCGCCTCGGAGACCTATTTCCGCAAGCCGATCACCGCACTGACGGCGTCCGAAGCAGCCACCCTCGTCGGAATCATCCCCGCCCCGAGCAAGTACGAACCTCGGCGCAACCTCTCGAACGCAGAGTTCAAGCGCAAGGCGACGCTTCGTCAGATGTTCGACGTGGGCTACCTCAACGAGGTCGAACTCGCCGATGCACTCGCCCAGGAGCTCTGGTCCGACACCAACGGTCCGCCGCCGGCCGGCAAGAAGGTGACGGTGTTCTACGGGCCCCGTGAGGTCGACACCAAGTATCCCTACTTCGTCGACTACGTCCGCCGCTATCTCGTGTCCCG
>JANMYF010000158.1:0-25090 GCA_031381685.1 Acidimicrobiia bacterium | reverse complement strand
AGGCCCCGCTTGACTCCCTATGCTGTAAACACGCTGTGAAAGCCGCCGGGAAAAGGAAAAGCCGGTCGAAAGACCGGCTCTGACCTGCTGCTTTGTGGCAGCCCCAACGGGATTCGAACCCGTGCCTCCACCTTGAGAGGGTGATGTCCTAGGCCACTAGACGATGGGGCCGTGCTGCTCCGGCGAACCGGACCTTTGTGTCAGCCGACCGGGGCCGGATGGCTGGGGAACAGGGACTCGAACCCCAAATTGCAGAACCAGAAACTGCCGTGTTGCCAATTACACCATTCCCCAATGGCCCAGAGATCATAGCGCCCTGCCCCGTCGTCGAATCCGCACTTCACTCGACGCCGTCCTGTGGCCATCGCTGCGGCTCAGCCCCGCTTCTGCACCCGCGCCCACTCGTCTTTGAGCCCGACGGTGCGATGGAACACCCGAGGCCGGACATCATCGGCGCAGAAGTAGCCGAGCCGCTCGAACTGGACCCGCTCCCCCGGCGCGGCGGAGGCGAGCGCCGGCTCGCAGAGCGCAGTGCTCACCGCGACGGAGTTGGGGTCGACGAACTCGAGCGGGTCGCGTCCATCTTGGGCGTCGGGATAGGCCTCGGTGAACAGACGTTCGTAGAGGCGAACTTCACACTCCTCGGCATGATCGGCCGACACCCAATGCAGCGTGGTCTTCACCTTGCGGCCGTCGGGGGCCTGCCCGCCGGCCGTGGCGGAATCGTAGGCGGCGCGGAGCTCGATGATCTCGCCGTCGGCGTCTTTGATCACGTCGGTGCAGCGGAGGAAGTAGGCGTAACGGAGCCGCACTTCGCGCCCCGGGGCGAGCCGGTAGAACTTGGGCGCGGGTTCCTCCATGAAGTCGTCGCGCTCGAGGTAGATCACCTTCGAGAACGGCACCTTGCGGCTTCCGTCGGCGTCGCTTTCTGGGTTGTTGACGGTGTCGAGCCACTCCACCTCGCCCTCGGGGAAGTTCTCGATCACCACGCGGAGGGGACGGAGCACCGCCATGCGGCGGAGTGAAGTCCGGTTGAGCTCGTCGCGCACGAACGATTCCAGCAGTTCGATCTCGTTCGTCGAGTTGACCTTCGACACGCCGACCTCGGCGCAGAACGCCCGAATGGCATTGGGCGGATAGCCGCGTCGGCGCATGCCGCGAAGCGTGGACATGCGCGGGTCGTCCCAACCCTCAACCGTATGCTCGCGTACGAGTTGGGCGAGCTTGCGCTTCGACATCACGATGTGGGTGAGGTTCAGACGCGAGAACTCATACTGGGCAGGTCGGATGCCGGGCAAGTCGAGCTGGTCGAGGAACCAGTCGTAGAGCTGGCGGTGCGCATCGAACTCGAGGGTGCAGATCGAATGCGTGATCCCTTCTGCGGCGTCGCATTGGCCGTGCGCCCAGTCATAGGTGGGGTAGATCGGCCAGGCGTCTCCGGAACGATGGTGATGGGCGTGACGGATCCGATACATGATCGGGTCGCGCATCTGCCCGTTCACATGGGCCATGTCGATCTTCGCCCGCAACACCCGTGCGCCATCGGGGAACTCACCAGCGCGCATACGGCTGAACAAGTCGAGGTTCTCGTCGACTGGCCGATCCCGGAACGGAGAGTTGACGCCCGGCTCACTGATGGAGCCGCGTGTGGTGGCGATCGTCTCCGCGTCTTGATCATCGACGTAGGCGACGCCTTTGGTGATCAGCAACCGAGCCCATTCATAGAGCTGTTCGAACTGATCGGACGCGTACTTGACGTCACCGTTCCACTCGAAACCGAGCCAGCGAAGGTCCTCTTGGATCCCGGAGACGAAATCGGTGCTCTCCGTGAGCGGGTTGGTGTCGTCCATCCGCAGGTTGCAGGTGCCGCCGAACTCCTCGGCGAGGCCGAAGTTGAGACAGATGGCCTTCGCATGGCCGATGTGCAGGTAGCCATTGGGTTCAGGAGGGAAGCGGGTGGCCACGATTCCGCCGTTGCGGCCCTCCGCGATGTCGCGACGAACCTGCTCACGGATGAAGTCGGTGAGCACGGGAGCGGAGAGATCGGCGGCAGCTTCAGAGGTCATTCGGGTACACGTTCTCTGTTCAAAAGGGTGAGGAAACGCTAGTGGCGGTCGGTCGACAGGCGGCGCCGGTTTGGCTTCACCGGTGGCCGGCGACCGTCCGGGGCTGCATCTTGATAGGGCATTCGGCTCAATCTGAACCGTCTTTGCAGACGTGACAGCCGACACGTGGCATCGTTGTCGGGTGACGCCAACAGCCGGGCGAACAGTGCGAATCGCAGCTCTGGCCGCCCTGGCGCTCGTGGTCGCTGTGGCCCCGGCCGGAGCCGCGGAGGTCTCGCCGCTCCCCGTGGCCACCCCCGTGGCCGCAGCCACGGGTTCCCCGCAACCGAGCCCGGCGCAAGTCGCCCGTCAACAGCGTCAGGCCGAACAGGCCCGGCTCCGAGCGGAACGTGCGAAACGCCGACTGGAGCGGGCCGGCCGAATGGCCGTTCAACGCCGCGCGGCGCGCTCGACGGCGCCGCCGAGCGCAACCGCCCCGCCGACCACGTCGTCGGTTCGGACCGAAGTTGCCGGCATCACGATCGCTGCGCCGCAATTGGGCACACCGCCGGCGCCCCCAACCGGCCCCGGACGCCCCCTTGAAGAAGCAGAGTTGCAGGCGCTCCTCACCAGATGGACGGCTTCGCGCAGCGATCTCGGTGCGATGTCTGTCACCGTTCGCCAGAACGGCCAGTCGTGGACGGGCTCGGCCCGCAACGCCGGCGCCGCGCCCGACCCGATGCAGAGATACCGGAGCCTCAGCGTCACGAAGACGATCACTGCGGCCCTCGTCCTGCGCCAGGTCGAGCTGGGCACCATCTCCCTCGACGCGCCACTCGCACCGCTCACCGGGGTCACCGCACCGGTCCCTCCCGACCTCACCGTCCGCCAGCTCCTCCGGCACCGATCGGGGCTCGTCGACTACAACGCCGCTCCGGGTTACAACGCCACGGCACCTCTCTCGCCCCGCGACGCCGTCGAACTGTCGCTCCGCGCCCCACTTCGAGCCCCGGTCGACTCCGTCACTGCCTACACCAACAGCAATTACCTCTACCTCGGCCTGCTCCTCGAGCAGGTAACCGGGCGTGCGTACGCCGATCTCGTCAATGAGCTGGCGGCGTCGATCGGCATGCCGAACACCCGTCTCGAACCGCCGGATCGACCGGGTTGGGCGGCGTACTCGTCCGGTGGCGTGATGTCGACCACCGCCGACCTTGCGTTGTGGGGTGAAGCGCTCACCACGCCGGGCCGGATCCTTCGAGACTCCTCATTGCGCGAGATGGAGCGATTCGACGAGAACCGCACCGGACTCGGCATGTGGACCTACTGCCCTTGCCCGTCACCCGACGGAACACAGATCCTCGGGCACCACACCGCAACAGGCGGACTGTTCATCGTGCCAGGACGAGGTCTCGTGATCGCTATGCGGGCCGACGTAGAGGTCGGTGACACCGCCGGACGAGCGCGGGCTCTGGTCGAGGCCATCGACGCACAGCGATCGACGAGGTAGCGGAGCCCGTCCGCCCGTTCGCCTCGTCCGAGATGTGACGACCGTCCGGGGCCGAAGATACTTACCGCCTTCTTGCTTTCCACTCATAAGTTTCTTACCGCAATCACCGATAAGTAGTCGGCATGGATTGGCTACGTACATCGAGGGTTCACCACGATGGAGAAGCGTCATCTCCAGCACTGGGCCAAACGTCCTATTGCGCTGATTCGGGCGAATCACGGACACCACCACGGGATCGTGACGCACTCCTCGACCTCCTGCGGAGCGTCGCCCTCGTTCGCATCATCCTCTGGCACCTCTACGCGCAGACGTGGCTCACCTGGATCGCTGCGCTTCCTGTCATGTTCTTCGTCCTGGGAACGGTGACGCGGCCCAGTCCGTCCGGCCATCGCGCATTCGTCCAGCGGCGGGGCCGCCGCCTCCTCATCCCGTTCTGGGTCTATGGCGTGACGATCGCCGCATTCTCCGCTGCGTACGCCGTCGCCAACAACGCCAAGGTGAACATGAGGATCTCGCAACTCGTGGCCTGGGTGCTCCCCGTCGTCGACCCAACCGCAACGTCCTGGAGCGGCGGTTGGCTCTCCTCGCAACTATGGTATCAGCGCGCCGTGCTGTGGATCACCCTCCAAACTCCGATTCTCCGGGTCGCGGCACGCCATCTCCGCGTGACCGTCACCGCGGTCGCCATCGGAATCGCTTCGCTGACCGCGGCATCAGCGTTCGGGGTGCCCTATCTCGGATCCGGACAGTTTCACCTGCTTTTCGGAGATTTCGTCGTCTACGGATCCTTCGCGTTGCTCGGAATTGCCTACGGAACGAAGAAGACGATGGGATCGCCGCGCGAGCGGGTTCTGGTCGCCGTTTTCGGTTGGACAAGCGCGGTTGTCTTTGCCAGAACTGTCGGTGTTCCGGCTGGCGGCGTCAACGGTTCCTACCCGCTGATCGCCCTCCTCGGCATCGCGACGCTCGCCACGTTGAGCTTGGTCGAGGTACCGCTCCGGACCCTGGCCGGTCATCGTCACATCGCTGCCGCTACCCGCCGGGTCTCGTCCCGTGCGCTCACGATCTACCTTTGGCATCCGCTGTCAATCGTCGGCGCTGCCCGTCTCATCACAACGACCGGACCGCTTCGTTCTCTCGGTCTGGCCATCGTCACCTTCGCCCTGATCGGCGGCGCCGTCGTTGCCTTCGGCTGGGTCGAAGACCTCGCCGGATCGTCGCCACGCAAGCGAGTTGATCGGTCGACGAAGTCGCGACGCCTTGGTATCGCGGCAGTCCTCGCGGTGTTCGCAGCCGGGTCCTTCACCCCGGGATCTTGGGTTTCCGCCGCGGCCGTTCGGACACTCAACTCTGGGACGCTCGTGCCTGACATCCCCGCACCCTCGTCGCGGGCGGCCCTCAGCGATTCTGCGTTCGCCACGACGGTCGCTCCGCCCAAGCAGCCGGCCCTCCTCGCACTACGCACGTCCGCCGCACAACCACTTTCGTTCGATCCGCCGTGGTCCGCTCCGCCGAGCACCGCTTCACCCCCCGCTTCCCCCGTGGTGCGGTTCGCTTCACCCGCGGTACAGCTCGCGTCGGCGGCCCCGGTCGCGGCCAACGTGAGGACGGCCGCGCTGTCGCCGGCCACGAGGCCCCGGGCGACAACGACGGTGCCTGCTCGACGAGCCGCCCCAACGACGACGCTCACCCCGTCATCGGCGAAACCCAAGGCCGCCCCGGCGCCGACGACATCGATCGTGACCACGACCACGCGGTCGGCACCAACCGTCACGCCCACTCTGTCGGCGACTCCGACGACCACCGCCCCCCTTCCGACCGAAAAGCTCCAGCGTGCCTTCGACGCCTGGCGCGTGCAGGTGCAACCGGCGATCAGTTCGGCGGTCGTGGCGATCCGGATCGGCGCCAACACCTGGACCTCACGGTCCGCCGACGCCGGAGTCGACTCGAAGTACCTGACCACACGTGAGTTCCGCGCCTCGAGCATCACCAAGACCTTCACCGCCGCCCTCGTCCTGCGCGCCGTCGACCGCGGCGATCTGCGTCTCGATGACCAGGTCCCGTCGCTCACCGGGGTGTCCGTGCCGGCGCCTACCGGGCTCACCGTCCGACAACTGCTCACGCACACCTCGGGACTGGTCGACTACCGCGCCGCCCCCGGATACGAACCGACCGCTCCGCTGACCGTTGCCGATGCCGTGGCGCTGTCGTTGCGGACACCGCTCATCGGTGCCGGCAGCCGGGTCAGCTACGCGAACTCGAACTACCTCTACCTCGGGCTCCTGCTCGAGCAGATCACCGGGAAGCCGTACGGGCAACTCGTACGGGAGCTCACGACCGAGGTCGGCCTGGCAGAGACCCGGCTCGACGAAGTTCCCCAGCCGGGTTGGGTCGGCTTCTCGTCGGGCGGAATCATGTCGACCACCAGCGATCTCGCGAAGTGGGGGCAGGCGCTGTTCACCCCGGGCAAGGTCCTGAGCGAGCGGGCGCTGGCCATGATGACGACCATTGGCGACGCGAACGTCGGCCTCGGCGCGTGGCCCGCGTGTCCGTGCTCGACCGATGCCCAAGGCGTGAAGCGCTCCACCGCAATCGGCCACCACACGGCCGACGGCGGCATGTTCTACTTCCCGGCCACGGGAATGACGGTCGTGGCGATGTTCGAGCCGTCCGGCCACGACACGCACGCACGCATCGTGTCGCTCGCCGCGGCGCTCACCGCTGCCCTTGCCTGAGTCCGGCGGGGTGTCCCGCCGCGCCGGACTGCGGCTGAACGCCTCCCAGCGACGATCGGAGGTGTTTTGCCCCCAAAGATGGGGGCAACCTCTCTCCCAACGTCAGTGGAGCCAGGCGCTGAGGCGGCGGTGGGAGATGATTGCGCCGATGCTGACAGCGGCGCTTTCCTTCAGGAGACGTCGGATCGATCCGGTTGTCCCGGGGACCGGGGAAAGACGGGCCATCAGACCGACCTCGCCGGCGATCGCCTTCACCCGGCGGGCGTGATAGCCGTCGGTGACCAACACCACGTCGGAGACATCACGCCGACGAAGGAACCGCGCCGTGGCGGCGAGCGACTCGTAGGTGTCTCGGCCCTGCACCTCCCGGGCGATGCGCGAGTCGGGCACCTCGTTCTTCAGGAAGAAGTCCGCGCTGACCGATGCCTCCGTCGTCCGGTCCCCCGCCTGACGCCCGCCGGTCACGACGATCAAGGGCGCCACCCCCCGCCGGTACAGGGACAGCGTGTGGTCGAGACGGGCCTGGAGCACTGGCGACGGACGACCGTTGTACTGGGCGGCACCGAGGACGATGATCGCCTGGGCGGGGCGCTCGCCCACTTCGTCCCGGGTCGCCGCTGTCCACACCATCGCAACCGTGCCGAGCGCGTAGAGCACGGCGACGAACGCGGCCACCTTGGCAAGCCACCGGATCGGATGGATGCGAAGCCCGGCGAGGCCGAGCAGTCGACGAATCGACGCGCCGGCAAAGAGCGAGCCGATCAGTCGAGCCTCGCCTGCGCGACCCGGAGCCGGTGGATGGTCTCCTCGACCCCGAGCAACTCGAGTGACTCGAACAGCGGCGGTCCGACGGTGCGACCGGTGACAGCAACGCGCAACGGCGCCTGAGCCTTGCCCAGCTTGAGCTGAATGCCGGCACCGACCCGCTCTACCAGTAGCTTCAGGTCATCCGCGAGCCACGGGGTGACCGCCGCGCCAGCGATGAAGCCTTCGATCATGTGATGGGCCGCCGGCGCCGCGCTTCCCGTCATGGTCTTGATCCAGGCGTCGGGCTCCATCACGGGAGCATCGAAGAAGAAGTCGATCATGGTTGCCACGTCGGGCAGCAGCCGCACACGCTCCTGGAGCAACGGGGCGAGGTGGCGGAGCACGACACTGTCCGCCCATGCCGCCGGGAGGAAAGGTCGGACCCGCTCGATGAAGTCGTCGACGGAGAGCAAGCGGATGTACTCGGCGTTCATCGACGTCAACTTCGCCAGATCGAAGAACGCCGGCGACGAGTTCACGTCCTCGAGCCGGAACTCGTCGATCATCGTCTGCACGCTTAACATCTCGCGGTCGTCAGTGGCCGACCAGCCGAGCAGACACAGGTAGTTGCGCATCGCCTCGGGCAGGATGCCGAGATCGCGAAAGTCCTCGAGCGCGACCTTGTCGCGGCGCTTCGAGAGCTTCTGACGCTTCTCGTTGACGAGCACCGGGACATGGGCGAACACCGGGAGGGCCAGGTCCGGAGCAATGGCCTGCCAGAGCAGCAAAGCCTTCGGCGTGTTCGGCAGGTGCTCCTCGCCACGGACGACGTGGGTGATCCGCATGTCGATGTCGTCGACGACATTGGCAAGAAGGAACATCACGCCGCCGTTCGACCGCCGGATGATGAAGTCCTCGATCTTGGTGTTGTCGAACGTCGGAGTGCCCCGGATCAGGTCGACCACCGTGGTGGAGCCGGTGTCCGGAGTGCGGAAACGCACCGCCCCCTCGCCCAGTTCAAGGTTGCGGCAGTATCCGTCGTAGCCGCGTTCGGCCTCGGCCGCGCCGAAGTTCGCGGCATTGCGCAGCCGGACCTCGTCCGACGTGCACGTGCAGCGGTACGCCATGCCGGTCGCGAAGAGACGGTCGATGGCAGCGGTGTAGAGATCCCCACGTTCGCTCTGGAAGTACGGGCCCTCGTCCCAGTCGATGCCGATCCAGCGCATCGCCGACAGGATGCCGTCGACCCATTGGTCACTGTTGCGCTCCGCGTCGGTGTCCTCGATCCGCAGGACGAACGTGCCGCCGGTCTTCCGGGCGACCAGCCAGTTGAACAACGCGGTGCGAGCGCTCCCGACATGGAAGAAGCCCGTCGGTGACGGAGCAAATCGAAGGCGGGGAAGCGGTTCGGCCATGCGGGAACGAGGCTAGTGCCGTCGCCTCCCGACCCGGCCCATCTCCGCCGAGCGGCAGCGGGGGTCAGCCGGGGCGTCTCAGTGTCCGTCGCCACCGCCGACGATCGGCGGCTTGTCGCTCCACGGGAAGTCGATCCAACGATCCGTTCGGCGCCAGACGAAGTCGCACTTCACCACGGACTGCGGCTTTTCGTAGATGACGGCCGTACGCACTTCGGAGACGTTGGTCCCGACGAATTCGAGGACAGCCTTGAGCGTGTGGCCGGTGTCGGCAACGTCGTCGACGATGAGGACCTTCTGGTCCGTCAGGTCGACCAGGTTCAGCTGCGGAGGGAGCATCACCGGGAACTCGAGCGTCTCGCCGATCCCGGTGTAGTACTCGACACTGATCACGAACACGTTCTTGATCGACAGGGCGTAGCCCAGCGCACCGGCGGGCACGAGTCCGCCCCGGGCGATCGCCAGGATGATGTCGGGCACCCAATCGGCATCGGCGACCAACTGCGCGAGTTGCCGACTCCCGGTGCCGAACAGCTCCCAGGTGAGAATTTCGCGTTCGGAGGCCGGGGGCGGAGACATATCCCCCCAAAGATAGCCAGGCGACCCGGTGGGCTGGACAGCGCGGACCACCGACGGCGCAACGATTTCGGGCGCGGGGTGACGAGCGCACCCGTGTCGCGCCGACGAAGAAGTTCCGCCCGAGCACACCTAACGTGGAAGCGATGTGCGTCGACCTCAACTTCTACGGCCACGTTGCGATGACGGATGCCGGTGACTGCGGCCCGGCGAGCGGCGACAACGACATGAGCGAGAAGGACGACGCCTCACCCGCACGTGGGACGAGCACCACGGCACCACGTCACGGCTCGGCGAGAACCAGGCGCTGGTCCTCAGTCTCCACGCGCAAACCACTCGCGAGGAAGCTTGGAAGATCGGTGGACCGGGTCATCAGGAGTTCTCGAAGTTCCTGGGACCGTACGGCCGGTTCACCGGCTACAAGGATGACGATGGCAACAAGCTGGGTTTCGGGGTGCGCCCGGACGCTTCAGCAGTCGTGCGATCAGCAGATCCAGCTGATCGATTCGATCGAGAACTGCGCTGCAGCTATCCGTATGCACAGATCGCTTCGAAGTCGAACACTTCGTCTTCTTCCTCGACTTCGCCGGGCTCACGAGGACCCAGCTCGACGAGCAGATCCACATTCTCGCCGAACAGGTCCTCCCCGCCGTCGGGATCGCACTCGAGCCGATCGCCAAGCCGGAGCAATCGATCCCCTATCGTCCGTTCTGAGGAATCGATGAACACGACCAATCCGATCATCGAACCGTCCGGCGTGACCCGCCCGACCACGTGGCTGCGAAACGCCGGACTGGCCGACGGACGCGTTGTCGACGTGTCGATCGACGCGCTCAGCGGACGCATCGTCTCCGTCGACGAACCGCGCCGGGCGTGGCCACGCAGCGCCGACATCGGAGGCGTCATCGACCCCAACAGCGGGCCCGGAGAAACCACCGACATCGATCTCGAGGGCTGGCTGCTGCTGCCGGCTCCGTGCGAACCCCACGCCCACCTCGACAAGGCGCTCACCGTCACTGAAGTTCCGAACCCGCGAGGCGATCTACTCGGCGCCATCGACGCGTGGATCCCGTTCTTCCCGAAGCTCACGGTGAACGACATGGCCGAGCGCGCCCAGACCGCCGCACTCGAACTCGTCAGCAATGGGGTCACGGCGGTCCGCACCCACGTCAACGTCCACCCCGGCATCGACACGAAGGCGGCCGAGGCCCTCATTTTGGTTCGGAACCGGATCGGCCATCTGCTCGACATCCAGATCGTCGCGCTCTGCGGCTGGGTCACGGGACCGGAGGGTCCCGAAGGCCGCCACCTCCTGCGCACCGTCCTCGAGATGGATGACAGCATCATCGTCGGTGGTTGCCCACACCTCGATATCGAGCCGCTGGTTGCGTCCGACTACGCACTCGACCTCGCCATCGAACTCGGCCGCCAACTCGACCTCCACACCGACGAGACACTCGACGGTTCCCACCTCGAGCTTCGCCACCTTGCCCAACGCGTCCGCGAGACCGGCTTCGACCTCGGCGCGGCCGCCAGTCACTGCGTCAGCCTCGGCGTTCAGCCCGTCGACGTGCAGCGGGCCGTGGCGGCCGAGGTGGCGGCGTCAGGGGTCCGCGTCATCACACTGCCACAGACAAACCTCTTCTTGCAGGGCCGCGACCATCCGGTCGCTACGCCCCGCGGGCTCACCGCGCTCCGTCCTTTGCTTGATGCCGGGGTCATCGTCGGAGCAGGAGCAGACAACGTCCGCGATCCGTTCAACTCGATGGGACGGTCCGACCCGTTCGAGACCGCGGCGCTTCTGGTGATGGCCGGCCACCTTCTGCCCGAGGAGGCATTCGCCGCCGTCACGACGGGCGCGCGCGCGTCGATCGGCCTCCCCACCGTCACGATCGCCGCCGGTCAGCCCGCCGAGTTGCTGGCCGTCCCGGGGGATGACCTCACGTCGGTGATCGCCAAGGCCGACACCCAGCGAATGGTCTGGCACCGGGGTCGACTCGTCGCCAGCACGAAGGTGACACGCAATCTTCTGCTCTGAGGACGCGAGGTGACCGGTCCGGTGAGCTTCATCGCGTCGATGCCAGAGGTCAGGCGGGCGACCCGTCGACGGACGGTCGCGCTGTCGTTCGTCGTTCTGGGACTCGTGAGTTGTACCGACAGCACGCGTCCATCGCCCGAAGCGGTCGAGACCGCACCGACCACCTCGACGATTGCAGTATCGGCGGAACGACCCAGCCCCGGCGCTCTGGGCACCGTCTGCCCCGATCCGATCGTCATCCAACTCGACCGACCGGTCGATGTCTGGGCCCTGCCGTTCGTCGGAGTCTCCGCAGTCGACGGTCTGACGGGTGCGTCCGCCTATCGAGGGGCGATGCTCGATCCGCTCAGCGTGCTGCCGTTGGGGGTCGACATCGAGATTCGCACGAAGGCGACCATCGCCAACGGCAGCGTGCTCGACGCCCTCGATCGTGACCCGACGATCATGCTCGGCGCAGTCTCGACCGATGAACTCCTCACGGCGAAACCGGAGATCCGCGCCGTGTTCGCCCCCTGGGAACGAAACGATCTCGCGCTCACGTGGCCGGCGGGGTTCGGCAAGACGGCCGCTGAGCTGCCGCCCGGATCGAAACCGACCGCGCCGCCGCCGGGTACCTCCGCCGACGTTGTCACCTACCTCGACCGGTCGGGCCTCTTCACGGCACAGAAGAACGCATCGCCGACAACGCTTCGGCCGCTGGAGAATGCCGTCACAACCGTGGCCCCGACCCCGATCTCCCCCGGATGGGCCCAGCTGTTGGCGAACCCCTACGTCACGCAGAATCCGAGCCTGACCTTCCAGCTCGTCGACGAGCTCGGGTGGGAGCCCTATCCGTTCGTCATGGTCACGACGGAACAGACCCGAACCCGCTTCGAGCAGTGCCTTCGAGGATTGATCCCGGTCCTCCAGGGTGGGGCGGTCCGGGTAGCACGAGAACCCGAGCGACTCACCGCGAACCTCGGAACCATCAGCGCCAAGCTGGGCGCGCCGATCGACGTTCCGTCCACACAGATCGCTACTGTCCTCGCGGTCAGGCTCGGCATTCTCGGCAACGGCAGCGACGCCACGATCGGCGATGTCGCCGCCGCACGCCTGGCCCAGTTCACGAGGGCGAACGCCGTGGCGAAGGACGAGACGGCTGAGGAGTTCTCGAAGCTCGAACGTCAGCTGCGGGCCAAGATCGACCCGCGGTTCATCGATCCGCTCATCGGGCGGTCCTGAATCGGCGACGATGCCCGCCCGCTCAGGGGGTTTTTCACACGCACTTCAGGCGACGGCGGCCGACACGGATCGACGCGCCCTCGTCGAGCGGCCGTCCGACGCCAGAACCGCGGTGGCGGTGTTTCGCCCCGATGCACCCCAGATGCCCGCACCCGGGAATGTTGCCGCACCCGTGAGGAACAGACCGTTGACCGGTGTTTCGTAGCGTGATAGCTCCCGGTTCCGGCCCAGGAGAGCAGTGATCGGGGTACCGGAGAACGCCGGGGCATGGCCGCGCACCATGGAGAACTCGCGCTCGTACTCCCGCGGACCCATCAGGCGATAGTCGACGACGTGATCGTGGAACGGTCGACCGTCGGCCATGGACACGAGCTCGGACACCTTCGTCAGCCAGCGACGCGGCTCATCGGTCACATCCCATCCACCGGCCAACGCGTACGGCGTCCAGAGGATCTCGAGAGAGAACACCTGATGTCCCGCCGGCAGGGCCGCCCCCACCGAAGGATCGAGGACCGAGGGCAGCTGCACGAAGAACTGCGGTCGCTCGGCGATCCGACCCTGGAGCTGTGCCGCATGATCGACAGCGAGCTGGGCCAGCGAGTTGCTCACGATCATCGACGGTGTGCGCACCTGTTCGTCCGAGAGCCCGAGCGCTCGGCGCATTGCATCATCGACGGCCGGGATCTCGTACGGCGCGTCGATGACCGCGTCGATCTTCGCTTCGTAGCCGTCATGGATCGGCGCGTCGCGGTACTTCGCGATGAGTGCGGCGGCTGAGGCGGGCGCATTCGACAACCAGTCGACGAGGGCCAGCCGAGGATCTGTCGCGACGACGACGATCGGCGCACGTATGACCTCGCCGCCGGCCAACTCGACGCCAACGACCGCACCGCCTTCACAGAGGATGCGCGAAACCCGCGAGCTCGTGCGCACCGTCCCTCCCGCCGCGACCAGAGCCGACGCAATTGCTCCGGGAAGCGCACCGCTTCCTCCGACCGGCCGACCGACCGGTGCGTGGTGGCGCATCGCGTAACCCAGCGCTCCGAGGCCGGTGCCAGGAGTCTCGGGCGACAGACCCCACACCGACGGTCCCGTCGAGATGACCGGCGACCGGACGGCCTCCGCCGCGAAGAACGAGCGGACGACATCGCCGACGCTCCGCTTGGACCACTGCAGAATCGTCGGGACGGCGTGCGAGGCGTACTTGGCGCGGCGGACCATGCCACCGAAGACCGCGCCCGGGGTGGGAGTCGCCTGAGCGAGTTCGGTCACCGTCCGCACGACGGGCAGCGCAGCGCGCAGGTATCGCTCGTACCCGGCCACCTCCCCCGGATACGAGTGCCGCAACGAAGCCAGCGTGCGGTCGACGTCGTTGAACAGGAACCATCCGGGCCCACCGTTCCAGTGCACGTTCAGGTACGCCGGTTCGACGTTGAGGTAGCGGAGCCCGTGGCGATCGAGCGCGAGCTCTTCGGGGATGGACGTCGTGCGGACCATGGCGTGGTCGCAGTTGCAGATGTTCACCAGCGCCCCGCCCAGGGCGCGGTCGGTCGCTGAGCAGCCTCCGATGGTCTCCCGTGCTTCCATCACCACGGTCGAGATCCCGGCGCGCTGGAGATACGCCGCGCAGATCAGTCCGTTGTGGCCCGCTCCGACAACGATCGCTCCCGTATCCATGGCTCCGATGCTGGCACCCGTTGTCCGGGTACGTCGACAACTCCGGCCGGCCCCGGCCGAGCCCGCTCACCCGAGCCCGATCGGCGCTACAAGCGTTCTCGAAGGTCGTCGGGCATCAGCGTGCTCGGCCCGACATGGGTGTCGAGCCAAGAGCACAACGGCGCGGTCGAGCGCCAGACCTGCTGCACCTGCTTCAGCGCACCCGCCCCGTAAAGCCACGACGGGGCCCCGAACTCACGCGCGGCGATGGCGCCCTTCCACTGCAGCAGTCCGATGCGCGGATGATCACGTGGATAGCCACGGGGGGCCGTCTTCAGCGGTTCCCCTCCACCATGTGACACCGTCAGCTTGGCCTTGGTCACCTCGACGATCGCTGACTCGAGCAGAGGCCCGGTTCGATCGTCGGCGACAGCAGCGCGGTACCGCTCGAGCTGATCCGTCGCCATCATGTAATACCCGCACGCCGCCATGAGACCACGGCTGGAAAGCTGCACGTAGACGATCGAACCTCCTTCCAGCTCGCCCACAGCACCGATGTGGGTCTTGTACGGCGACTTGTCCTTGGCGAAACGAACGTCGCGATGAGGCCGGAAGATCGCGAGTGGTCGGAACGGTTCGTCGACCTCCTCGACGAACGCCTTCATCGGAGTGCGGACCGCCTGCTCGAACGTTGAGAGGTGCGCCGTCCAGTAGGCCTTCGAGTTGTCGGCCTCCAACCCGGCGAAAAAGGAGAGAGCATCACGACCGAATCCGGAAAACGCCATGCCTCCATCTTCCCCGGTGCAACACCACGACGGCACTACCCTGTTCGGTATGGCAAGCGCCGAAGGAGATGGCCGGCCCGGACCGTGCACGGCGACCCGCTCCGAGGTCCGTCAGGGCTGGCTGGTCCACCTCTTCACGGCGACCGGGATCGTCGTCGGCATGTTGGCCCTTCAGGCGGTGTTCAACCAGAAGCCGAAGGAGGCGATCTTCTACCTTCTGCTGACCCAGATCATCGACGGTATCGACGGACCGATGGCCCGCGGCGTCGACATCGTGGCGCGGGTGCCGAGGATCGACGGCTACGTCCTCGACCTGGTCATCGACTACGTCACCTGCGTCGTCGTGCCGGCGGCGTTCCTCCACCAGTTCGACCTGCTTCCGAGCCCGATCTCGCTTCCGCTCGCCGGGCTGGTGGTGCTCCTCTCGGCGATCTGGTTCTCCCGAACCGACATGATGACCGAGGACAACTGGTTCCGAGGTTTCCCGGCGACCTGGAACCTGGTGGCCCCGACCTTCTTCCTCCTCGAGACGCCCAAGTGGCTCAACGCCGGCTTCACGCTGCTGCTTTGCGTGCTGATGGTCACGAACGTCAAGTTTCCCCATCCGGTGCGTTCCGAAGGCGGGCGGATCTTCACACTGCCCATCACCGTCGCCTGGCTTCTGGCCATGGCGTGGGCCACCCAGCGTCTCCCCAACCACTCCGTCATCGGGCGGACCGGGCTCATCGCCGCCGTCGCATACTTCTTCGGGTTGTGCCTCTGGAAGACCCGGCAGGAAGACATCGTCGTCTCCCGAACAACTCCACCGGAACCTAGCCTCGCGTCATGACATCGACCCGCCGGTTCGAGGAGCTCTCCGTCCATGACCTCGGAGGGCGAATCAGCGATTCGTCGGTCCTCCTGCTTCCTCTCGGTGCGATCGAGGCCCACGGACCCCATCTACCGCTCAGCACCGACCTGCTGATCGCAGAACACGCTGTGTGCTCCCTCGTCGACCGCTTCGGTGACGAGCTCGACCTCTGGGCGCTCCCGTCGCTCGGCTACACCAAGAGCAACGAGCATGCATGGGCGCCGGGAACGGTCTGGCTCTCGGCCTCCACCATGATCGCAGTGCTCAACGACATCGGACGCTCCCTCTCGACCACCAGGGCACGCAAGCTCGTCTTCGTCAACGGCCACGGTGGCAACAGCGCGCTGCTTCAGGTGATGCTCCGCGAACTCCGACTCGCATATGGATTCCAGACCTTTCTGATGCAGCCGTTCGTCGTGAGCGGCGAGGGCGACGAACACGGCATGCCGATTCACGGTGGCCACGACGAGACATCCATGCTCATGGCCATCCGACCGGACCTCGTCGATGTGAGCCGGGCCGTTCGCGCCGTGCCCGAGAAGCTCGCGGAAAATCGCCACGTGCGCTTCGGTGGAAGCGTCGCGTTCGGTTGGCTGTCGGACGATTTCGAGCCCGTACCCGCTCCCGGTCAGCTGCCCATCGGGGTCATCGGCGACGGCCGGGGCGCGAACGCAGCGCTCGGGCGGGAACTGTGGGAGCGGGTTCTGGTCACCATGCACGAGGGGCTGCAGGAAATCAGCACGTGGGACAGCCGGGCATTCACCCCAGACTGACCTTCGAACAACTCGGCACGCTGTCCGCAAAGGCATCAACGCGGCCTCGGCTTTGGCGGTTACTCCGCACACGTAACATGTAGCGGAAGATGTCGGGGTTCTCTGTTCGCGCACGCTTCGGCACGATTGCCGCAGCTCTGATCTTGGTCGGCCTGGCAGGCGCGGCGTACGCCGACGCGCGTTCGTTCGACAACAGGGTGCTTCGCAACGTCACCATCGCCGGACGAAACGTCGGCGGGCTCGACCGGAACGGTCTCGAGAACGCGATCGACGAAGTCGAAGGCGAGGTCCGCTCGACCCCCGTACGCGTCGCCACACCCACCGGAGGGTTCTCCGCCCCGGGGGCGGCATTCGGCCTGACCGTGGACCGTCCGCGTGTACGCGCCGAGGTGTTGGCCGCCGGCCGAGAGCCGGCCTTGGGGCAGCGGCTTCGGCGCTACATCGCGTCGTTCTCGACTCCGATCGACATCGCGGTTCCGGTGATCGCATCGAAGGCCAGGACCGTTGCCGTCCTCCAAGAGGGCGAAGGTGCCCGACGCCGTGACCCGGTGGATCCCAAGCTGCGGGTGCGCAACGGGTCCTTCACCATCCTTCCCGGCAGCGACGGCCAAGGTATCGACGCCTCCGTGGTCGCAGACACGATCGAAAGCGAGATCCGCGCCGGGCGTTTTCCGGTGACCCTCTCGACCGCCAGCGTGGCCCTGCCCTCCTCCTATACGACCGAGGAACTCGAGGCGCTGTCCGCACGGGCAACGGCGCTCACCTCACGGCCGATCGAGGTGATCGCCAACGGGATGACGTTCTCGATCTCCACCGAGCTGCTCCGCGAGTGGGTCCGCCCGACCATCGTGAACCGTCAGGTGCGGCTGACGCTCGATCCGGAGGACACGCTGGCCGGGCTGCAGAAGCTCCTCGGCGGGAAGACCGTACGGGAGGCAAAAAGCGCCCAGGTCCTCATCGGCTCGTCCGGTGAAGTGATCAACATCCCATCCGAGCAGGGTCTTCGGTGTTGCTCGGCCAATACCTACGAGCGCATCGAAGCGGTGTTCAGCGGAATCGCCACTCCACCCGTCACCATCGACCTCGACGTCATCGAACCAGCCATCACCACCGAAGAGTTGGCCCAACTCGGCGTCAAAGAGCAGATCGCCACGTTCTCCACCCGCCACCGCTCCGGCGAAGACCGGGTGCGCAACATCCACCGAATCGCCGACCTGCTGCGCGGCACGATCATCCAGCCCGGCGAGACGTTCTCGGTGAACGCGACGATCGGACCGCGGACTCCGAAAAAGGGATTCATCGAAGCACACGTCATCGAAGACGGCGTCTTCAAGGACTCGTTCGGTGGCGGGATCAGCCAATTCGCGACCACGCTCTTCAACGCCGCATTCTTCGCCGGCCTCGACATCCCGGCGTACAAGGCTCATTCCATCTACATCTCGCGCTACCCCTATGGCCGCGAAGCAACGCTCTCGTTCCCCAGACCCGACCTGAAGATACGTAACACCACGCCCTACGGCGTCCTGATCTGGCCGACATACACCGACTCGAGCCTCACCGTGACGTTGTACTCCACGAAGTTCGCCACCGGAGAAGTGCTCGAGCAGAAGAAGACGACCCGGCAGCAGTGCGCCGACGTGCAGACGATTCGTCGGGTCACCCGAGTCGACGGAACGTCGAAGACCGATTCCTTCCGCGCCGTCTACCTCCCGAAGGAGGGGGTCGACTGCAACGGGGAACCCACGCCCGGAGCGACCACCACCACGAGCCAGCCGCGTGCAACCGTCGCAGCCGAGACTTCCGATGCCGGCGGGGATGGGACCGTCGCTTCGACGCGGGTTGAGGCGACGAAGCCGACGCCATCCACGGCTCCTGCCTCAGCAGCGCCACCGAGCGCCACGACGCCGACGACGAAGCAGGGTGCGACGCCACCGGCGACACAGGCCCCCGCGAGCCAGCCGCCGGCAACAGCCCCGCCGGCGACACCGGTGCAGGTCGCTCCCCCGGTAACGGGCGTATCCGCCTGACAACAGCCGGGCGGGCCAATACTCGGGTGGGTGATCGTTGATTGTGCCGTCTACCAGTCCGGCGAACGCCAGCCGGACCCGCTGAGCCTCGAAGACGCGCTCGAGTCGCTCGACGGACCCGATGCGCTCGTCTGGATCGAGCTGGTTGCGCCGACACCGTCGGAACTCGATCGAGTCGCCACCGAACTACAGATCCACCCGCTCGTCGTCGAGGACGCGCTGAAGCCACACCAGCGACCCAAGCTCGAGTCGTACCCATCGTCGGCCCTGCTCGTTCTCAAGACGGTCGAACGCGCTGCGACCGTTGACGAGAGACGCCCGGTTCGCCGCAGCACGACACTGTTCGGCGAACTCCAGGTCATCATCGGGCCGCAGTTCGTCATCACCGTCCGACACGGGCAGAGCGATCCCGTCGCCGACGCCCGCCGCGCGTTCGACCGTGAGCCGGGCTTTCTCCGGGAAGGGGTTGCCGCGGTCCTCTACGCCCTCACCGACGCCGTCGTTGATCGCTACGAACTTGCGTGCGACGACATCGAGTCGGTGATCGACAGCATCGAGGATCGGGTGTTCATGCCGGGAGTGAACAACGCCGCTGAGCTGATCTTCGAACAGAAGCGAAGCACACTTACCTTCCTGCGCAACGTGTCACCGCTGATCGATGTGATGACACGACTCGCGACGTCGCAGCCCCGCTCGGTCTTCGATGTTCCGCCGACCGTCACCCCGTACTTCCGAGACGTGCTGGATCACCTGCTTCGGGTCCAGTCGCGCCTCGAACAGGCGAGAGATCTCCTCGCCGCCGCACTCGAGGCGAACCTTGCGCAGATCAGCGTTCGGCAGAACGAAGACATGCGGGCGATCTCCGGCTGGGCCGCGATCATCGCCGTGCCGACGCTGTTCGCCGGTGTATGGGGCATGAACTTCGTCCACATGCCCGAACTCGAACACAGGTGGGGATACCCGCTTGCGCTGTTGACGATCGGGGCGAGCAGCTTCATCACCTATCGACGACTGAAGCGCAACGGCTGGCTCTAGTAATGCCGCCCAATTGCGTTGGGCGGATTGCGAGACGCACAGCATGATCGACCTACGTGAGGCCCAGCGAACCGAGCACCGCGCCCGGCGAGGCCAAGACCTCGCCCGGCGGCACTCCGAGCCACGCCGCGAGCGTCGCGTAGTAGTCCGCCATCGACACCGTCGCCGCGACGTTGCCGGACTCGTCGAGCTGCCCGAAGTTCACCGGTGCGCCATGTCGACCAGCCCGGACTGGCCCGAGCACCAGTGCCGTCGAGGCCGCCCCGTGGTCGGTACCACCCGCATTCGCCTGGGGACGTCGACCGAATTCACTCGTCGTCGCCACCAACACGCGGTCGCTCAGACCGCTGCGCACCAGATCGTTGTGGAACGCGGTGAGCGCCGAGCCCAACTGGCGCATCTGTTCCGGGTGGGCCCACGCATGCCCGGTGTGGGTGTCGAACGATCCCCACGGCACATGGATCACCCTGATACCGACATTGAGCGACACGAGCTCGCGAGCGAGTCCCAACGCGGAAGCCAGTCGGTTGTTGTCGGGGTACTTCGACGACTTGCCGGTGATGCCACCAAGTCCGTTGAGCAGGGTCAGCCCGGAGGACAGCCCGGACCTGGCTCGAGCGAGGAGATCACTGTCGACCGAGTCCAGACCCGCGCTCTCGCCTCCCCCGTCCGTCAGCGAGCCCATGGTGGCCCGCATCCTGTCATCCCGGTCATTCGTAAGTTCGCGTAGGGATTCGAGTCCGGGAAGCGCGACGGTAGGTGCCTTTGCGCTGAGCAGGGCGGGTGTCGCCCCAGCACCGATGCTCACACCGACCACCGGTGATCCGGTGTCGACCAGATCGCAGCATCGCCCGAGGAAACCGGTACGACTCGTGCCCGACCCATCCGGATCGCCCTGCCACCATCGCGTCATCATCGCGGTGTGGGAGAAGTCCGGCTTCGACACCCCGACGCCCTCGACAAAGGCAAGCCGAGAGGCCAACGGAGCGAGTCCGGCGGCGACCGAGTATCGATCGTCGAGCCGAGTCAGATCCTTCGGATTGAGCCAGGCCCGGTCACGGAGCTGTCGGAACCTTCCATCACCCGATGGCACGAGCATCGAGAAACCGTCATTGCCGCCCTGCAACTCGATCACCACGAGAACACGAGGGCCGGCGACCGGGCACGACCGGGCCTTCGACGACGGTCTTTCGCTTTCCTGACGATGCAGCCTTCGTCTTCCGTTTCGCCGCTTCGGCCGCTGAGCCGTCGAGACCTCGCACCGCCGGAAGCGCCGCTGCCGTGGTCGTCAGACCGAGGATCGCAAGGAATTCGCGCCTGGTGACAACGGTCGAAGGTCGGGGTTCGGGCTTCGTACTCATGCGAGGGAGAACTCCGGAGAGAGAAGTGCCGCAGTGATCAGGCGCCGCGAGATCGTCAGCTCGTCGGCATTGCCGGCAACGGCGAGTGCGGCGTCTCGAAGCACCTTCATCGTCTGACCCGACACCTCGTGGAGCGAACACCTCGCCAGAGTTGCCGTCACGAGGTCACTGCCGGGCGCCGCCTTGATCGGCTCCATTCGCCACGAGACCGAACGCACATAGGCGGCGCGGGTGACGAACTGGTCTGACGACAGCCACTTCGGCCCGGACGGCCAACCCGCCGCGTTCGGAGGACGATGCGGTATCTGACCGAGGTCGTTGAGAATCCAGACGTTCACGTCCTTGTCCTGGTCTGCCCGGAACGGCTCGATCGCCCGAACGGCGCCGACCCACCACTCGATCGCCGTCTTCGGGCGGTTCATCCGCGACCCGAGAAACTCCTCGCCGCGCACGATGTTCTCGACTACCGGCCGGATCTCGTAGCCGGTGCTGCGAAAGAGCTGCCCGAGCTGCTTGGCACGTTCGGCCGATGGCCGTACGCCGACCAGGTGGGAGTAGATCTTGGAGGCCACGAAAGGCCCGGTCGCCTCGTGGGCGAGGACGACGTCGATCACGTCGTCTACGCCAAGACGTCCCCGCCGCCCGAGGAACACGACCTCTCCCCCCAAGCTCCGGTCGGGCTTCTTCGTCACGGCAGCCGTGTCGTAGTCGACCTCGTATCCGGCGAGGGCCAGCGCCCCCGCCTTGACATCGGCCTCGGTGTAGTTGCCCGGTCCGATCGTGTAGAGCTCCATGAGCTCGCGGGCGAAGTTCTCGTTGGGAGCCTCGATCGACGAGCCGGCGAGATCGAGGTAGAAGAGCATCGCGGGATCGAGGGCCATCTGACGCACCAGCGTGGCGAAGTTGCCGAGCGCGTGGGTGCGGAGCAGTTGCTGCTGGCGATGCAGCATCGCCTGGTTGCCGATCTTGTCGCTACTCGTGGCGAAGTGGTTGTGCCAGAACCACGTCATCCGCTCGTGCAACCCCGCACCCGACGAGCGCAGGTTCCCGGTCCACCCCTTCAGCGCGTCGTCCCACCCGTCCTGGCGGCTCTGTGCCGGCGAGATCGGCAGCGGTGCGGCCTGCAGCGCCCAATCGATGGCTGCAGCCGCGGCGGCCTGGGGAGACGACGCCCCTCGCGTGAATCGGGCGACCCGTTCGGGGTCCGGAGCAATCGCGCACCGCCGCAGCACGTGGGCCACCAGCGCTTCAGAAGACGTCGCACCCATCAAGGTCCTATCGGCATCCCCACCCGAAATCTTGATGCAGCGAGGGCCCTACGATGGGCGGATGCCATTGACCGGAGAGTACGAACCGAGCACCATGCAATGGGTCCGCGATCAGGTGGAGACCTACGAGCGGACCGGCGGCAAGGAGGCGGCAACGCTACGCGACACCGGCATTCCGGTGATCATCATCACTTGTCGCGGAGCCTCCTCCGGCAAGGTCCGCAAGTTCGCACTCATGCGGGTCGAACACGACGGCGAGTACGCGCTCGTCGCATCCATGGGAGGGGCCCCGAAGAACCCGGGCTGGTTCCACAACCTTGTCGCCGAACCACTCGTCGAGATACAGGACGGCCCGGCACCGGCGGACTACCACGTTCGTATCGTCGAGGGCGACGAACGAGCCACGTGGTGGGACCGATCGGTCGCAGTATTTCCTACGTACGCTGACTATGCGAAGAAGACCGAACGGGTGATCCCGGTCTTCGTCGCAACCCGCGTGAGCTGAGCCGCGAAGCTCGTCCCTATCTCGTCGCTGCGGCAACGAGCGGGGACGGGAGGTCTGACGATCCCATCAGGAACTCGTCACAGGCCCGAGCCGCGGAACGGCCTTCGGCGATCGCCCACACGATCAAGCTCTGACCACGGCCCATGTCTCCGGCGACGAACACCCCGTCGACGCTCGTCGCGTATGACGCGTTGCGGGCGACGTTGCCACGCCCATCGAGAGCGACGCCGAATTGCTCGAGCAGCCCGCCCTTCTCGGGTCCGAGGAAACCCATGGCCAGTAAGACGAAGTCGGCAGGGATCTCGAACTCGGAGCCCTCCACCTTTTCGAACGTCGGCCGACCACCCACGAACGCGGTGACCACCTCGTGTCCCCGAATCGCCCGCAGATTGCCGTCGTCATCGCCCACGTATTCCGTGGTGGTGACGGAGTACACCCGCTCACCGCCCTCTTCGTGGGCCGAGGTGACCTTGTAGACGAACGGGAACAGCGGCCACGGATTGTCCAGCGCCCGATCCTCCGGCGGCCGCGGCATGATCTCGAACTGCTTGATCGACGCCGCCCCCTGACGGTGCGCGGTACCGAGGCAGTCGGCACCGGTGTCGCCTCCGCCGATGATCACGACGTGCTTGCCCTTCACGTCGATGGGCGACGATGCGAAGTCACCGTGCTGGACCTTGTTCGACGGAACGAGATACTCCATGGCGTAGTGGACACCGCGGAGATCACGGCCCGGAGCATCGAGATCACGCGCTGCAGTGGAACCGCCGGCGAGGACCACCGAGTCGAATGTGCTGCGCAGTTCCTCGGCGCTGGGGTGACCGGGCTGACCGACGTGGACGCCGGTACGGAACACGGTGCCCTCGGCTTTCATCTGCTCGAGACGACGGTCGAGAACCCACTTCTCCATCTTGAACTCGGGGATGCCGTAGCGCAGCAGCCCGCCGATGCGATCAGCGCGTTCGAACACCACGACGTCGTGGCCGGCCCGGGTGAGCTGCTGGGCGGCGGCAAGGCCAGCCGGCCCGGAACCGATCACTGCGACCCTTTTACCGGTCTTGACCTTGGCAAGGATCGGCTTGACGCGCCCTTCGTCCCACGCCCGATCGATGATCGTGTTCTCGACGGTCTTGATCGTGACGGGATCGTCGTTGATCCCGAGCACGCACGCACCCTCGCACGGCGCCGGGCACAGGCGGCCGGTGAACTCGGGGAAGTTGTTCGTCGCGTGCAGCCGCTCGATCGCTTCCGACCAATCGTTCTTGTAGACGAGATCGTTCCACTCTGGGATGAGATTCCCGAGCGGACAGCCGTTGTGGCAGAACGGGATGCCGCAATCCATGCACCTCCCGGCCTGGGTCTTCAGAGCGATGTCGGGGAAGGGCTCGTAGACCTCTTTCCAGTCGCGCAGACGAACCGGAACAGGCCGACGCGTCGGCGTGGCCCTCCCGTGCTTCATGAAGCCACCGATCTCACCCATCAGACCCTCCCAGCAATCCGTACGTACACTGAACAACTCGACGCAGCAAGCAGCGAGGTCATGCCCGCGCCGCCGCCATGATGGCGTCGTTCACGTCTTCGCCCTTGGCCTCGGCCGACGACCGCGCCCGCAGCACCCGCTTGAAGTCCTGCGGCATGACCTTCACGAAATGGCGAACCGCCTCGTGGAACTCGGCGAGCACGGCGTCAGCCAGGCCTGAACCCGTCTCCTCGTAATGCCGGCGCACGAGTCGTTCGATGACTGCACGGTCGTCGTCGGTGAGCGGGTCGAGATCGACCATCTCCCGATTGACCAGGGCCGGGAACGCGCCGGTCGGGTCATAGACGTAGGCAACCCCACCGCTCATGCCTGCCCCGAAGTTGCGGCCGGTGGCCCCGAGCACGATGACGGTTCCACCCGTCATGTATTCGCAGGCATGGTCGCCCACGCCTTCGACGACGGCAGTTGCACCCGAGTTGCGGACGCAGAAGCGCTCTCCGACGACGCCGGCGATGTACGACTCGCCAGCGGTGGCGCCGTAGAGGATGACGTTGCCGGCGATGATGTTCTCGTGCGACCGGAACGCGATCGGCGCGTCCTGGGACGGGCGCAGGATGATCCGGCCACCGGACAGCCCTTTGCCGACGTAGTCGTTGGCGTCGCCTTCGACACGAAGCGTGATCCCCTTGGGCACGAACGCCCCGAAGCTGTTCCCGGCCGAGCCGGTGAAGCTCACCGAGATGGTGTTGTCGGGCAGACCGTCGCCGCCGTAGCGACGTGTCACCTCGGCACCGAGCATGGTGCCGACAGTGCGGTTGACGTTCCGGATCGGCATGTCCAGGCTGACCGGACGGGCATCCTCGAGCGCCGGCCTGCAGTGTTCGATCAACGTCTTGTCGAGTGCGCGATCCAATCCGTGGTCCTGCGACGCCGTGCAGTGCAACGACGATCCGTAGCGGTTCTCGACCGTGGCGAGGATAGGGGCGAGATCGAGGCCTGACGCCTTCCAGTGGGCAAGCGCGGCATCGGTGTCGATCACATCGACGTGGCCGATCAGCTCCTG
>JANMYF010000373.1:0-6626 GCA_031381685.1 Acidimicrobiia bacterium | reverse complement strand
GGACGATCCCGGCGATCTCCAAGTCGGTGAGCTTGCGGTCGAGCGCCTCGTAGTGGACGTCGCACAGGAAGCTAACCATGTCGTCGTGCGGGTCGGCGCGCTTGGCCCGCACGTGCTCGTAGATGTAGTCCTGGAAGCCTTCGAGGCGACGGAGCATCTCGGTCGTCTGCTCCGGGGTCATCTCGTGCTTGAGCCCGGTGCCGTGGACGAACGGCGTGACGACCGCGTCGCCCCACTCGGCGAGCAACGGGATGTCCGCCATGGGAAAGCCGAGCACGGTGGCCATCACGCGCTGGGGCAGCGGGCGGGCGAAGCGGCTGATGAACTCCACTTCGCCGTCCTCGATCCACTCGTCGAGCAGATCGTTCGCTTGCTTGGTAATCATCTCGCGATGACGTAACGCGCCCGTGCCGACCCACGGGTCGGTGAGCTCCTTGCGGTGACGGATGTAGAGCTCCTGCGTCGGGCGCAGCGACACCATCGATGCCTGCATCAAGCTGCGGTAGGTCTTGTACGTCTCCTCCGCCGTCAGGCCTTGTTCCGCGTAGCTGCCGACGCGCACCTGGGTCAGCGGTGGAAACCGCTCCGGGTCCTTCACCACGCGGGTCACGTCGGCGTGCTTGGTGAGCACGAACGCATCCGTCCCCGGCTTGTAGCCACCGCCCTCGATGCGCAGCACCGGAGCGTCGCGGTGGAGGATCTCATACGCCTCGTACCAGTGCTCCTGCGCGCCCTCGCCGAACAGGTCCACGTCGTCCAGCGCGACCGGACAGGCCATGGGCGAGAGTTCGTGGTTGAGGTGCTTCGGATACGACGCCATGCGCGTGCACTCCCCTGTGTCGTGTCTGAGGTCAGGTGTAGCAGAACGGGGGGTTCGGAGCGAAGTTGTCGCGCTGGGTCGCTCCTGGAGCGACTCGGCGCAACAAGTCACTCGCCTCGACGGATCCGTCAGCCGGAGCGGGACCCCTCGATTGGCGCTCCGTCCCCGGCAACACTGCGCCGGGGTCGTTGGGGTGACCGCACTCGCCGGGGCCCGGACGCTCGAACGCGCCGTATCGGTTCCGGATGCTTCCCACGGTGGACGCCGGACGTGGCGATGCTTTCGACTGCAACACATGACGATTCGACCCGGCACTCCGTCCACCTGGGCACCGCGGCTCACCAAGGCTGACACCAAGCAATTCCTCCGCCTCGTCGAGGAGCGCCTGATTGCTCGACGCCTGGTGTTCACGGGCACCGCTCCCCTGCTCGTGGATCAACTCGGCCGAGAGCTGTTCCTCGGCAACCTCGCCGCCGAGTGCGCCCAGCAGAGTCGTTCCACGTGGCGCTCGGCCATCACCAATTTCGTCGATGCGATCGGCTGCATGAGCAACGTCGATGATCCGTCGGCGGTAAGTCCCGACGTGGTTCGGCGCAGCCTGCGACTCCGGCTGCACCGGTCTGTGAACCCTGCAGCCATGCACACATACGACCCGATGCAAGAGCTCCTCGACCTCATCGTCCGTCGGCCGGCGATGCCCGACACGGAGTGGTATCTGTACTTACGACGGCCCGGCGCCGGGCAGGGCGTCATCGCCGAGCATCTGGAGCAATGGGGCGTCGAGGCGGACGAGGCATTCGCACTCGCCCGCGAGAACACTCTCGCCGACGAACGCGGGGTGTTCGGCAAGCGCAACGGTCTGTACATGGAGTCGGGCGATTCGATGTTCGCCCATGCAGGTGTGCTGGCGCTGATCGATCGACTCGCCCGGGCCGACGGCTACGTCGTGGCCGTACCCAACCGCCACGAGACCCTCGCCGCGCCGGTCCCGCCGAGCGAACGCGGGGTTGATGTCGTCGCGAGGATGCTGCACGAGAGCCTCACTCGCTACTCCGACGCGTCGCCGATCCATCCGTTCGCGTGGTTCTTCCCGGCGAGCGGTCTCGGGACGTTCGGGGAGAACGCCGAACTGATCCGCTTGGTCAACGACGCCCCCGACGGCGCCGAGCCCGAGGTGGGACTGTCGTTCGGGCCGTTGCTTCGTGAGTACTTCGCCCACCTCGGGTGAGGTGGTGGGGAGCAACACACGTCAACGACCCATGACTGGTTTGGCACGCTCGGGGGCGTGGGCTGCGGGTCCTGATTGGCGCAGGGATCGCGGGCTCGACATCGGTCCGGCGTTTGTCCTCGACACCCTTGGCAACGCGTGCGGCCACTTCGACACCCTGTCTGGCACATCAGTGTGCCGGGCTTCGAAGCGCGCCTCATCAAGCGAGCGTTGCCCGGTCACCGGCATCAAGTCGCAACGGGCAGATGACGATGATCAAGTCAAGGCGATTGATCGAGGTGGGCTCAGGCGTCAGCTGGAAATTCCGCTACCAAAGAAGCTGAACGCCAGGCGGCCCGGGCGGAACGGATGCGTAGGAGCGCCGACCGCATGGACGTGCGCGCCGCCGCTTGGCACAAGGGTTCCGTTGGCGAGAGCCGCCTCGCGTCCGCGAGCGCTGAGCTCGCAGCAGCCGGGTTCCACCGCTTGGACGACCGGGCGATAGAGGGATCGAGGGCGAACATCGACCACCTGTTCATCGGACCTCCTGGGCTGTTCGTCGTCGATGCCAAGAACTGGGCAGGGTCAGTTCGAATCGCCGGATTCCGGCTTATGCGAAACGACCGAGCAGGTGACACGGAGGTCGAGAAGCTTCGTCTGGCTGCTGCCAATGTGGGCGAGCTGCTCGACGGGGCTGGCCTTCGTCTTCGGCCGCCGGTCATCCCGGTGATGTGCTTTGTCGGCGAGGCTCAGCTCGACGAAGGACCTGGAGTCCTCGGGAAGGATCGCGTCGCCTTCGTGAACCTCGAGCGATTCGTCGATTTCATTGGTGACCGACCCCCAGTGTTGGACCCTCGCTCCATCGACGCGACCCTCTCGTGGATGATCCAGAGGTTTCCTCCTCGCAGCGACGGCGCGATGCCGCTGCCGGCATCCGACGCCGCGAAGCCCGACGAACGAGTCATATTCCTCGCCCACTGGGCGAAGAACGGGTATCGACGCCTCTAGGTTTGCGACGATCAGGGTGGCCAGATCGGGTTCCTCGATCTGGTGAGCGGTCGGGTGACCAGCGAGGCGTCAGGGTCAGAGGCGTTGCTCAGTCGGCTGATGGCCGCGTTCGCGGGGAACGACACCGATGAACCGCTCAGCCCCGAGGCTCGAAGCGTCCTTCGCCGGTTCATCGATTCGCTCCTTGGCAAGAAGGTCGCTCCGGCGGAACCGTTGATCGTCGTTCGAGCGTGGAAGAGGTTCTCCGCCCACAAGCTGTACGTGCAGCGATTGGAGCGCGACGGTCGAAAGGTTCAGCTCGGGTCCATTGATGTGGCCACTCGTGCGGCCAAGGGCCCGGAGGCACTGGAAGCTTTTCGCGTACTGCGCCGAGCGATACGAAATGAGCAAGCCCGGCGCAGCGTCGTGACATCGCTCCTCGCGTGCGATGGGTATCCAGGTCGGTTTGGCTGACGTCGATCCGTCCAAGGCCGACGAGCCGACCCTGGCATGCTCGTCAGCATGAACGCTGCGGCCCAGCACCCAGGCGGGATCAACGTCAACCCCCGTATAAGGGGTTACCCATGACGCGTGAACCCCTGCCACCCCGCCCAACACTCGTTGTCCTCCTCGGCGCCAAGGTGCTCCTCGTTTCGCTGATGGTCGTCGGCGCCGTGTTCCCTCACGTTGGCGGGTTCGAGGGCAAAGGCATGGGTTACCGGCCGCCCCTCTACGTGGTCCCCGCACTGGTCGTGCCGCTGCTCTGGGGGCGGGGACAAAGGTGGGATCCCGGCCTCGACATCGGCCTCACCGTGCCTTTCCTCCTCGACACCCTCGGCAACGCGTTCGGACTCTTCGACAGTTGGTCGAGCTTCGACAACGTGCTGCACTTCCTCAACTGGTTCGTGTTGGTGTGGGGCGTGACGATGTCGCTCAACCGCGACGGGACCGTCAACGTCAGCGGGGTCTCGTGTGGATCGCCGGCACCGGCATCGGCGCACTAGCAGCGATCGCTTGGGAGATCGCCGAGTACAACATCATGCAGGCCGGCGTCGGTAATCTGCACCTCACACCTACGCCGACACGTTGGGCGACCTCGCCGCCGGTTCGGCGGGCGGAGCAATCGGCGCGTGGCTCGCCGTCTCCGTCACCGCGCGTTGGTGGCAGGGCTCTGCTGAGGCGTGAGGGCGTCGGCCCTGCGGGATAGTTGGTACCTGGGTCGCTCCCGGAGCGACTGAGTGAACAACCACGCCTGGGACGACTCGCCGAACGCGCCGCTCGAACGCGTCTCCGGTGTCCTTCCCACCGCGTTGTCACGGAGGCACGGACCCCGGGTGAAAGTCCGAATCTGCTATATTCCTGGTAATGCTTGCAAGCGAGGTGTTGACGACGGCGCGGCGACGGGCTGGCCTCACGCAGGCTGAGCTCGCTGGTCGCGTCGGCACCACCCAGTCGGCCATCGCCCGGTTGGAGCGCGGTGAGAACAGTCCGTCGTGGGACCGCGTCGACGAGATTGTCCGTGCCTGCGGCCTTACCCTCGAGGTGTCGATGGTCGAGCCCGATCCGGTGGAGTTGGCGACGATCCGCGGCAGCCTCGATCTCACCATCGACGAGCGGTGGCGGCGGGCCGTTTCATCAGCGCGCTTTGTATTGGCCGGTCGCGATGCGATGGCAGCAACGGGACGCGTCACGGCGAAACGTCGATGACCGAGTTCCGACCGGAGCAGACTCTCGCGGTGCTCGCCGAGCACGGCGTCGACTACGTCCTTATTGGCGGCCTTGCCGCGGCCATTCACGGATCGGACATGGTCACCACCGATCTCGACATCACACCCGCCAGAGGAACGGCGAACCTTTCCCGGCTCTCGGATGCGTTACGCGCTCTGCACGCAGGGATCCGGCCTGACGCAGTACCGGATGGACTGCCGTTCCCCAACGACGCCGCGTCGCTGGCCAAGGCGGACACGTGGAACCTCATGACCGACTTCGGTGATCTCGACATCGCATTCATTCCCGCCGGAACACGTGGCTTCGCCGATCTCCGCCGACGCGCCGTCGTGATCGAGGTCGTCGGCACGACAACGACGGTTGCTTCGTTGGCCGACATCGTCCGCGCGAAGGAAGCTGCCGATCGACCCAAGGATCGCATCGCCGTGCCCGCTCTTCGTCGGTTGCAAGAGGAGATCGGACGCCGACGCAAAGGAAGTGCGTAAATGATCGGAGGCGCTCCGATCACGAATGGACAGCGAGGCGAATCAGCGACCATCTCCTCGGGGTCGTGTGGTCAAACGTCGGCGACTACGGCTGCATGCAGCTTCTCCCGGCAGCCATCGAACCACTCGCGTCGGCGGGTGAAGCGCTGCTCGCCCCCGAACGACTCCCACATCGCCACGAAGTTCGACTCGCCTCTCTCCACCCTCGTCCGCACGAACCGCTCCGCCAACACGATCGACCGGTCGAGCCGATCGATGAACGTCAGACGATCCGTCGCCGACGAGCCGTAGGCATCGAGCACCACACGCAGCCGTCGCCCCACATCGACCGACGTCCACGCCAACTGCTCCCGACGCACCCCATCGTCGACCGGCACACACATGCGGGCCATCGACGCGAGATCGTCGAGCGGATCACCCGGTGCCGCGAAATCGAAGTCGAGCAGCGCTACCGCGACACCGTTGCGGAACACCACGTTCTCCAGGCACACGTCGAGGTGACAGATCACGGTGGCGGCCGGCGACGGTTCGCCGAACGCATCGCTCCACGACCCGTCGAGCCACGGCGCCGACACGAGCGCCGACGCATCATGGAACCGTCGAAGCAACCGCGCCAACGATGCCAACGCATCGTCGCTCTGCCCCCACGACGGATACGGCGGCAGCGCCACGTCGCCGTCCACGAACCGCAGCTCTTCCTCGGTGTCGCGCAGGCCGAGCGGCTCGGGCGCGCCGGTGAACCCGGTGGTACGAAGCGCGCGTAGGAACGCGTGAATCGTCGGCGAATACTGTGTTCGCGGACGAATGACGACGTCGCCTCGACGCCGCACAGCGCCGGCGTTCGCGACCCCACCGGCCAGCACTTCGTCCATGTGGAACCGTACCCCGACGACGCGCCGCACAGCCGGGGTTCTTGGTACCTGGGTCGCCCCGGAAGCGACTGAATGAACAACAAACGGCAACGGAGGCGCAGGGTACCCGCTCGAGTCCGGTGACCCTGGTCGCGTCGGGCCACATGACCAGTCGGGTTTGTCACACGCTCTTCGTAACGATCGCCCCATGTTTTCACCGTCCCATTCCCGACCACCCGATGTCGAACGCCTCGCCAGCGCCAGCGGGCGCGCCGACGATGAGCGAGCGAGTCAGTCGATCGTCAGCGACCAATCGGCGGCAAGACCATCGGGTGGTCTTCCTTGACCTCCAGCGACTTCGTAATACGATACCTCCACCCGAGATTCACCGGACAGCTAGCAGACACCGGCTCAGACGCCGACATCAACCATGCCTTTGCCCACGCACTCGCCCGCGTTGACTACAACGACGATGAGCACCCACCGCGTTACGCGCTCCTCGGTCCCGACCGTTCCGCAAACATGATTGAGCTCGTCGTCATCGTCGC
>JANMYF010000370.1:0-56134 GCA_031381685.1 Acidimicrobiia bacterium | reverse complement strand
CACGGCATCCACGAGCTGGGCGGATCGACCAGCAGGTAGCGTCAGCGCGGGTCGTCGAGCGGCCGGAACACGATGCCCGTGCGCGGCTTGGGCCAGAAGAACGTGGCCTTCGGCGGCATGCGTGTGCGCGTCTGGGCGACGCCGCGGATCTGGTCGATCGATACCGGGCGTACGAACACGCCGGCGGCCGCAGTGCCGTCGTTGACGGCGTCGATGATCGTTGCCGCGTCGTGGTGATAGCGCGCCGACACACCTTCGGCCGATGCGATGGCGGTGGCGAGTGCGACCTGATCGAGTTCGACCCCGTCGGGGAACGCCGCCGGCCTGACCCGGGCGAGCCACTGACCCTGAGGCGACACCACGCCGAGGGCGCCGGACTGCCGCGCGACCACGGCGAGTTCGGCGCCGACATCAGCGGTTTGCTCAAGGGTGAAGAACGGGGCGAGGACGTCCAGCACCGACACACCGGCAGGGGCGTCGATCAGGCGGTGGATCGACCGGATCTCGAGCTCCTTCGGCGCCAACTCGACGATGTAGGCGAGAATCGCCGCCGCCCCGGTGTCGTTGGCGTCGCGTTCGCGCTGGTAGGTGAGCGCCGTCTCGAAGCGGTGATGGCCGTCGGCGATCACGACCGGGCTGGCGGCGACAAGATCGCTGATGCTCTTCAACGTGGCCGGATCGCTCACGATCCAGGCTTCGTGGAGCACCCCGTCGTCGACTGCGGACACGTCCGGCGTGGCCGTGGTGACCTCTGCACACACTCGGCCGAGCCCCTCGGTCAGCGAGAGCCCCCAGATCGGTGAGGTGTTCACCCGCGCCGACCGGAGCAGGGTGAGTCGGTCGGCCTTGTCCTTCGGAGTGGTCTGCTCATGCGGCAAGATGTCGCCGGTACCCGGTTCTTCGAGCGTCAGGACCCCGAGCACTCCGGTGGTCGTCGTGGTGCGGCCGTCGACCTCGGCGGTCATCCGGTACACGGTGAACGTCGGTGTGGCGTCGCTGACCAGCACCTTCTCGGCGGTCCACGCGGCGAGGCGTTCGGCCACACCGGTGTAGGCGTGCGGGTCGGTCTTCCCGTGGGGGAAATCGATGCGAACGCTGTTGTGGGGGTGGCGCTCCTCGAGTTGGAGGCGCTGGGCGTCGCTCAGGACGTCGTACGGGGGAGCGATCAACAGATCGGCCCCTTCACGGTCGGCGTAGCGGAGCGAAACGAAGGGGGAGAAGACCGGCACTTGTCCAGTGTAGGAAGCGCGCACGGGAAATCCGAACGTCGTTGCTCGCGGAGGGAGGGTCCGGCCCGCGCCCGGTCGTCACGGCATCATCTTGGGAGCACCGCCATTGCCGTCAGTGCCGGTCAGGCTCCTGCGACGCGCGGGCGTTGGCCACCTGCAGCAGACCCCATGCCGCGGCGACTCCCCCGACGACGCCGAAGAGATGACCTTCCCAACTGATGCCCTGCCCGGTCGGCAGGACCCCCCACAGGAGCCCGCCATAGAAGAACGCGACGACGATGCCGAGGAGGATCTGGCGAACATTCCGCGCGAACACCCCCCGGACGAGCAGGTACGTGAGGTAGCCGAACACGAGGCCGCTGGCCCCGATGTGAACTTCATTGGACGACCCGAACACCCACATACCGAGTCCGCTCACCAGGCCGACGATGAGGGTGACGGAGAGGAACTGTCGGAGCCCGCCGAGCGCAACCAAACCACCCAGAACGGCAAACGGAAGGGTGTTGCCGATGAGGTGACCAAAGCCGCTGTGGAGGAACGGAGCGAAGACGATGCCCCGGAGGCCGACGAGCACGTGGGGGCGGACCCCGTAGACGTCGAGTCGATGGTCGAGCACGACATCGGCGGCCTCGCTGGTCCACTGCACGGCGAGCATGGCTCCCACGGCGACAAGACCCGGTTGCGAGGCGGCCAGCGACTGCGCCGCAGAACGCTCTCCACCGCCGGTCAGGCCACGCGGCGGGGGTATCGGCGATGGACTGGACACTGCGCCTCCAAGGGGACCAATGCACGCCCCCGACGGGCCAGGCGCGACATTTCCACCAACGGTACTGCCGGGTTTCGTGGGAGCGTTGGTAGCGTCGGGCGTCGTGCCCTGGATCTTGGACCTCGACGGAGTCGTCTGGCGTGGAGAGACCCCGGTGCCAGGTTCGATCGAGGCGATCGACCGGCTGCGCTCGTCCGGTGAACGTGTGCTGTTTCTCACCAACAACAGTTCGGCCAGGATCGCCGGCTACGTCGCCAAGATGGCGGCGATGGGCCTTTCGGCGACCGAGGACGAGATCTGCTCGTCAGCGCAGGCTTCTGCGCTGCTCGTTGCACCGGGCGAGACCGCGCTGGTGTGCGGGGGTCCGGGAGTCGTCGAAGCGCTCGAGGCCCGGGGCGTCCGTTGCGTGACCGACGCCGAACCGGGCGTCGATGTGGTCGTCGTCGGGTGGCATCGTGACTTCACATTCGACCGGTTGACCCAGGCGTTCGAGGCGGTGCGAGCCGGGGCGCGGCTGATCGGGACGAACGACGACCCCACCTATCCGACCGCCGACGGTGAGCTCCCGGGAGGCGGCTCTCTCGTTGCCGCCGTGTCGTACGCCACCGGTGTCGACGCAACGTTCGGTGGCAAACCCCACGAGCCGGCCGCCCGTCTGGTGTTCCGTCGCCTCGGTCTGGGCGACGACCCCGCCGCGGCTGAACGAAGGGCTCTGCTCATGGTCGGCGACCGGCCATCGACCGACGGGCTGATGGCGACGACCATGCGGTCGCGCTTCGGTCTGGTGCTGAGCGGGGTCACGTCGTCGGTAGACCTGCCGGTCACCCCGACGCCCGACATGATCGCCGCCGATCTCGCCGCGCTGGTCGACGGCGAGCTCGGGCGCGTCCGCCCGGTGGGCTGAGCGATGCGTCGACGCCTTGATGCCGAGCTCGTTCGGCGCGGTCTCGTGCCGTCTCGCGTGCAGGCGGCCGAGGCGATTGCCCGCGGCGAGGTGCACGTACGCGGCGCGGTGGCCGACAAAGCGGCGCGTCAGGTCGACGAAGGAGATCCGATCGTCCTCGTGGCCGACCGGCCGCGCTTCGTCAGCCGTGGTGGACTGAAGCTGGAGGGGGCACTGGATCGATTCGGGATCGACGTGACCGGCTGGACTGTGCTCGACGCAGGAGCGTCGACCGGTGGGTTCACCGACTGCCTGCTCCAGCGCGGCGCGTCGGCGGTGATCGCCGTCGATGTGGGCATCGGACAACTGCACGAGCGGATGCGCGCCGACGGGAGGGTTGAGGTGCATGAGCGCTGCAACGTCCGCACCGACGCGCTCTCGGAGGTGCTGGGAGACCGTCGGGTGCCGTTGACGGTCGCGGACCTCTCGTTCATTTCCCTACGGTCGGTGGCGCCTTCGTTGATCGCGGCGACACACGACGTCACCGGCGCGATGGTGCTGCTCATCAAGCCGCAGTTCGAGGCCGGTCGCGTCGACGTGGCGCGGGGTCGTGGTGTCGTGCGGGATCCCGACATCTGGCGGCGGGCCTTGGCGTCGGTCGGCGACACCTACGCCGCGCTGGGAGCGGGCATGATTGCGGTCATGACGTCACCGATCACCGGGGCCGACGGCAACGTCGAATTCCTCGGTCACTTCGTCATGGATTCGGTCCAGGCGTCCCGAGGCCCGGAGGAGCGGTCGGTGATGATCGACGCCGCCATCGACGGTGCTCTGGTGATGACAGGGCGCCTCGACGAGCGTGTGGGCGTGCCAGCGGACGCCTCGACCGACGACGAGGGAAGCGTCGAGTGATGGCTGCGAGGAAGCCGGCGGGTCGTGGGAAGGAACGTCTCGTCATCGGTATCGTGCCGCATCTCGCCCGGCCGGAGGCGCGCCGCGTTGCCGCGTCCACGGCGGCGTCGCTTGAAGCCTCCGGCGTCGAGGTCCGCGTTCCGGCAAGTGACGCGGTGCGGGTCGGGCTCGACGAGTGGGCCGTCCCCGACGAGCAGTTCGCCAAGGGGCTGTCGTACGCGTTCAGCCTGGGCGGCGACGGCACGATGCTGCGAACCGTCGATCTCGTGTGCGACGAGGGCGTCCCGGTGGTCGGCGTGAACGTCGGTCACCTCGGGTACCTGGCGTCGGAGCAGCTGTCGGATCTCGAGGTCGTGGTCCAACGGGTGCTGCGTGGCGACCACGGGATCGAGGAGCGCATGATGCTCGACATCGTCGTGTCCGCGCCTCGCCATCCGGTTCGACGCTTCGCCGCGTTGAACGACGCGGTGCTGGAGAAGAGCAACGCCGGAAACACGGTTCGCCTGGGCGTGAGCTTCAACGACGTGCCCTTCGCCGTCTACTCGGCCGACGGCGTGATCGTCGCGACGCCTACCGGTTCCACCGCGTACGCGTTCTCGGTACGCGGTCCGATCGTGTCGCCGCTCATGCGCGCACTCGTCGTCGTCCCGATCTCGCCGCACATGCTCTTCGACCGTTCGCTCGTGCTCAGCGCCGACGAGACGGTGCGCCTGGAGGTGCTCGACGGACGGACCGCGACGCTCTTCGTCGACGGCCGCGACGAGGGTGCCGTTCCCGGTGGTGCGGTTGTGACCTGTTCGGCCCATCCCCGTCCGGCGCGTCTCGTCACGTTCGGGCCGCGTGACTTCCACGGCATCCTGAAGACGAAGTTCGAGCTCCCCGGTCCGGGAACGCCGGCGCGTGAACGTTTCGAGACGGATCGCGACACCGCCGCAGGCGCCCCGGTGGGTCGCAAGTCAGGCCGAGGTCGTCGTGCTCGCTGAGCTCGTCGTCGCCGACCTTGGTGTGATTCATCACGCGTCGGTTCTCCTCGGCGACGGCATGACGGTGATCACCGGGGAGACCGGCGCCGGCAAGACCCTCATCGTCGAGGCCATCGAGTTGCTGCTCGGCGCCCGGCCGGACCCCACCCTGGTGCGTTCCGGGGCGGACGAGGCCCGTGTCGATGGACGGTTCGTCGTCGGTGACGCCGAGGTCGTCCTCAGCCGGGTGGTACCGCGCATGGGTCGCGCCCGGGCCTATGTGGACGGGAGGCCGGTGCCGGTGGGCGTGCTCGCCGAACGGGCAAGTGGCCTGATCGACCTCCACGGCCAGCATGCGCACCAGACGCTCCTTGCGCCTGGTTCGCAACGTGACGCGCTCGATGCCTATGGCGGCATCGACGACTCCGACCTCCGTGAGGCGCGCTCGAAGCGGCGCACGCTGCTCCTCGACCGGGCGGCGCTCGGCGGTGACGAACGTGCCCGAGCTCGGGAGATCGACCTGCTCTCCTTCCAGCTCGCCGAACTCCACGCGGCAGGTCTGAGCGATCCGGACGAGGACGAGAGGTTGGCGGGCGAAGAAGACCTGCTGACCGGTGCCCAGGCCCATCGTGAAGCCCTGAGCGGAGCGATCGAGTCATTGGCGGGAGACGAGGGAGTCCTCACCCTGTTGGGCACGGTTCGCCAGCTGCTCGGTGGCAAGACCCCGTTCGCCCCCGAGGCCGATCGAATCCGAAACGCGGCTTCCGACCTCGACGACGTGGCCAACGAGCTGCGCTCGCGTCTCGCCCGGCTCGATGACGATCCGGGCCGCCTTGCGGAGCTCCGGGAGCGGCGTCACCTGCTCCGCCAGCTGCGTCGCAAGTACGGCGAGTCCATTGCCGCCATGCTGGCATTCCAGGCCGACACCCGACAGCGACTCGACGAGTTGCAGCGCCATGACGAGCGGGCGGCAACCATCGACGAGGAACTCCGCCAGATGGCGAAGGCCGAACGCCGGGCGCGCGACCTGATCACCAAACTCCGACGAGAGGCGGCCGAGCCGTTCGCCGCATCGGTTCGTGAGCATCTGGGTCGCCTCGCGCTCGGCAACGCCCGCTTTCATGTCGCGGTGCTCACCGACGACGAGGCGGGCGATGCCGCGGGCGTCGCCGACACGGACCTGGGCGTCGACGACTCGAAGGTGGTGTTCGAGTTCTCCGCCAACCCCGGAAGTGATCTCGCGCCGCTGGCCAAGGTGGCGTCCGGCGGCGAGCTGGCCCGGGTGATGCTTGCCCTGCAGTTGGCGCTGATCAACCGGGGCAAGGCCGGCGCAGTTGGGGCGCGCAACCTGGGCTCGTCGGTCCTGTCGGCGTTGGTGTTCGACGAAGTCGACGCGGGGATCGGTGGCGAGACCGCGCTCTCTGTCGGCGACGCGCTGGCCGAGCTGGGTGCGGGTCGGCAGGTGCTCGTCGTCACCCACCTCGCCCAGGTGGCGGCGTCGGCCGACGCCCAGATCCATGTCCGCAAGGCGGTCGAGGCCGATGCCGGCGGGAGAGCGATGACTCGTACCACGGTCAGCAAGCTCAGCGAGGCGGAGCGCGTGGGCGAAGTGGCGCGGATGCTGGCCGGTGATCCGGCGAGTCCGGCCGCCCTTCGGCATGCCGAGGTGCTGCTGGCGTCACGGCGATCCCGCAGGGGTGCCGATCCGGGGCGTGCCCGGGGCAAGCGTTCCGCCGCGCCGACGAAGCGGGCAGGGTGAATGGCCACGCGATCGCTGGAGACGCAACTGCAGGCGACCGTCACGGGCGTTGGTCGACCCGGTCGGCGGACGAAGGAGCTCACGAAGACGCTCGAACCGGGGCAGATCGCGGTGATCGACCATGCCGATCTCGACCGTGTCGCGGCGGAGGGATTGGTCGAGGCGCGCGTCGGCGGGGTGGTGAACGCGGCGGCATCGATCACCGGCCGCTATCCGAACGTCGGCCCGCTGCTCCTGGCGGCGGCGGGGATACCGATCCTCGACAACGTCGGTGCGGCCATCGTCGCGCGTGTCGAAGACGGCGAGGTGCTCACGATCCACGGCAACGTCGTCCGCAATGCCCGAGGCGAAATCCTGGGCGAAGGTGTACGTCAGACCATGAGCACGCTCGACCGCCAGGTGGAGGACTCGAGGGCGACGATCAGCGTCGAATTGACGCGCTTCGCCGAGAACACGCTTGCGTACATGCAGGCCGAGCAGTTCTTGCTGCTGGACTCTCCGGAGCTACCCGACCTGCATACGAACTTCACGGGACGCCATGTGCTGATCGTTGTGCGCGGCGATCAGTTCAAGGAAGACCTTCGAGCGCTGCGCGCCTACATCACCGACATGAACCCGGTGATCATCGCGGTCGATGGTGGCGCCGACGCGGTGCTGGCGAACGGGCTCAAGCCCTCCGTGATCATCGGCGACATGGACTCGGTGTCCAGTGCCGGACTCCGATGCGGCGCCGAGCTCGTCGTCCACGCGTATCCGAACGGCAATGCCCCAGGGGCGGAACGGCTTCGTGAAGAGGGCGTCGAGTTCAGCACCTGGGCCATGTCGGGGACGAGTGAGGACATCGCCATGCTCCTGGCGTTCGAACGCGGGGCGGAGCTGATCGTCGCCGTCGGCACCCATGTGAACCTCGTCGACTTCCTCGACAAAGGACGCCCTGGCATGGCGTCGACCTTCCTCGTCCGGCTGAAGGTGGGACCGATCCTGGTGGACGCCAAGGGGTTGAACCGTCTCTACGAGCACCGGGCCCGCAAGCGCGACATCACGCTGCTGGTTCTGACGGCGATGGTCGCGTTGGTCTTCATCGTGGCGCTGTCCCCGCCGTTTCGGCTGTTCTGGGACTCGCTGTGGATCTCCCTTCGGGAGTGGCGCCGATGATGGCAGCCCTTCGCGGTGCCCTGGCTGACGGCGCGTCGCCGGTACGGTGGGTGACAGGAGCGATGCCGTGATCAACCTTCGCTTTCACATCGTTGTTGTGCTCGTGCGTGGGGTGCCTCGGTGATCAACCTCCGCTTCCACATTGTTGCTGTGCTCGTGGGTGGGGGAGCTCGGTGATCAACCTCCGCTTCCACATCGTTTCTCTGGTGGCCGTCTTCCTCGCTCTCGCCATCGGCATCGCCGTCGGCGCCACCGTCGTCGATCAGGGGCTCGTCTCCCAGTCGCAACGGCGCATCGCGTCGCTCGACCGCACCCTCCAGGATCGAGCTGCGGCAATCACGGACCTGAAGAAGGACAAAGCGGTGCTGGAGACGTTCGGCGAGCAGTCCGAGGACCGCATGGTGAGCGACCGGTTGCTGGCGAAGTCGGTGCTCTTCGTCACCGACGGGGCGATCGACGACGATCGCACCGCCGAGCTGGCGAACACGCTGCGTTCGTCCGGTGCCCGGGTGCTCGGCACTCTCGCGATCGGGCCGGCGCTCGACCTCTCCGCGCCGGATGTGCTCGAACGCGCCCGGGTCGCCGTGGGTGCCACCTCGACGCGTCCCGACACCGTGAGGTTCCTCGTGGGTCAGCGCATCATTGGCGCGATCGGCCGCCCGTTCGACGTGGAGTCGCTGCAGCCTCTTGTCGCCGCCGGTCTGATCGAACAGCGGTCAACGTCCGACGGCAGCTTCCCGGACGTCATTCCGATCGGCACCCGAGTCGTGTTCCTCCGCGGGGAATCGTCGCCCGTCGAGGTCACGGACGTCGCGTCCTGGATCGGCCGGCTGGCGGTCATGGCCCCCGTTGTCGTCGTGGGACGGAACGAGGATCCTCTTGTGGGCCAGGTGCGCAAGGTCGCCGCCCTCGCCGCACGGGTGTCGACCATCGACGACGTCGACGGCCGAGCCGGTCGGGTCGGCACGGTCTACGCGCTGGAGGATCTCGGCGGAGGGCGGGTCGGTCACTACGGGTTGGCTGACGACGCAGAACGGCTGATCCCCGCGCCATGACGTCAGCGGTGTCGTCACTTCATCCGGTCGTCGCGCTCGTGCCGGCCAAGGATCGCGCGGACTCGATCGCGGCAACCGTCCGGGCGCTCGCTGCGCTGTCGGAGATCGATCGGATCGTGGTGATCGACGACGGCTCGGCCGATGACACGTCGCTCGTCGCCGTCGAGGCCGCGAACGATGATCCGCGGTTCACCGTGCTTCGGCTCGGCGTGAACCGTGGCAAGGGTGGTGCGGTCTCGGCCGGCATCGCCGCGAGCCCCGAGGCGTCGACGTACCTGCTGATCGACGCCGATCTCGGCGACACCGCCGGAATCGCCGAAGCGCTCCTGTCGCCCCTGGAACACGACGAGGCCGATCTCGTCATCGGCGTGCCGACCGTGGCGGCGGGCGCCCGCGGCGGGTTCGGTCGGATCAAGGAGCTTGCCGGCACGGGTATCCGTCGCGCGGCCGGCTTCGAGGCAACGGCCCCCCTCTCAGGACAGCGCGCCGTGCGGGCCGGTCTGCTCCGTTCGTTGACCCTGGCCGACCGGTTCGGCATGGAGACGGCGATGACGATCGATGCCGTGCGGGCCGGGGCCAGGGTGGTCGAGGTGGCGGTGGACTTCGACCATCGCCACACGGGCCGTAGTCTGGCCGGGTTCGCCCATCGCGGCCGCCAGGGTCTCGACATCATCCGCGCGCTGTGGTCCCGGCGTACGACACCCGCGATGCGCGTCGGCCTGATGGTGGTCACGACGGTCGCCTTTCTCGCTGTCGCGCTGCTGCGGTCGGGCGGGTTCGAGCCGTCAAGCGTCCCCGCCGGCACGACGGTGAAGAAGGTTGTGGTCTTCGGCTTTGCACGCCTGTCACTCGACGATCTCGGGTCGGGTGACACCCCGACGCTCGACCGTCTGGTCCGGGAAGGAGCGGTGGCGGCGACGAGCGTCCGCACGCTGTCGAGCCGGCCTTCCACGGTGGAGTCCTATGCGTCGCTCGGAGCCGGTGGCCGGGTCCGCGCCGCCGACGCCGCGGCGGATGCCTACGGGTCTTCCGATGCTGTGGGTCTGCTCACGGCGGCCGAGGTGGCGGAGCTGCGCACGGGACGACCTTCTGCAGGTGCCGTTGTGGTGGCCGGCTTGGCGGAGACCATCGCCAAGAACGAGGGGCGATACCTGCCGACGCTGCCGGCGGCGCTCGGTGAGACGCTGCGCCTCGCCGGCAAGTCCACTGCAGTCGTCGGTTCGTCCGACACCGGTCTCGTCGACCGCGATCCCGACGCCGCGCTCCAGCGGCCCACGGCCGTCGCGCTCGCCGACCTCGGCGGCTCGGTGACCCACGGCACCGTCACCGGTCTGTTGCGGCCCGATGTGACCAAACCGTTCGGTGTGACCGTCGACGAGCGCGTCTTCCTCGACGCGTTCGCCCGAGCCGTCGATGAGAGCGACGTCACCGTCGTCGACCCGGGGGAGATGGATCGGGCGTTTGCCTTCAAGGGTTTCACGACCGAGGACCGGTTCGAGGAACTGCGCGTTGATGCGCTTCGTCGCACCGACGCGTTGGTCGCGAAGGTTGTCGGCGCGCTTCCGCCGGATGTGCTGTTGATCGTCGCCGGGATGCGTCCCCCGACGGGCACGTGGGAGCTCACGCCGACGGTGTTGTGGGGTGCGGGGGTGGTGCCCGGCTACGCGCATTCGCCATCGACGAAGCGGCTCGGACTCATCACGTTGACCGACCTCTCCCCGACGATCCTCAGCGCGCTTGGTATCGATCCGGTGGGTCAGCCGACGAGTGTCGACATGATCGGCCACCCGTTGCGCTTCCACGCCACCGACCGACCGGCCAGCATCGAACGGCTCCGGGATATGAACGATCTCGCCGGCTATCGCGAGCGGATCTATCTTCCGTTGACCAAGGGCTACGTGATCTTCCAGGTCATCGTCTATCTGCTCACGATGCTGCTGTTCTCGTCTCGTGGGTCAGTGGGCCCGATGCGACGGGTCCTCTCCTGGATCGTCCTCGGCATTGCCGCGTGGCCGCTCACCACGTTCGTCTTCCGGATGCTCCCGAATGCCTGGTTGCTCGGCCCGTTCGGGGCCCTGGTGATGATCGCGCTCGACCTGGCGATCGTCGCTCTTGCCCGGCGGGCGAGGCGGCATCCCTTGAGTCCGCTCTCGTGGATCCTGTTCGCCACGGTTGCCATAAACGTGATCGATCTGTCTTCCGGCGCAGCACTGCAGCAGTCGAGCATCCTCGGATACTCGCCGCACACCGCTGCCCGGTTCACCGGGATCGGCAACGCCGCCTTCGCTGCGCTGGCGTCAACGAGCGTCCTGTGGTCCGCCATCCATGTGCAATACGCCCCGAGGACACGCGAGGCCCTTTTCGGAGCGGGTCTCGTCTGCGGCGTGGTTCTCGTGGTCGACGGAGCGCCGTTCCTCGGGTCCGACGTCGGCGGCATCCTGACGCTCGTTCCGGTTTTCGGCCTGCTGCTCTACGTGATGTCGGGCCGCGCGTTGCGGGCCAAACCGGTGATCTTTGCCGGCGTGGCCACGCTGACGGCTTTGGCGGCCGCCGCCGGACTCGATTATCAGCGTCCGGCCGATTCGCGCACCCATCTCGGCCGCCTGGTCGCGGCAATGCTCGGAGACGAACCCGGGTCATCGACGTTCATGACGACGGTCTCGCGCAAGATCGCGACGAACATCCGCGTGTTCACCGGTTCGTTCTGGACGTGGATCGTGCCGATCATCGCCATCGTGCTGCTGTTCTTCTTGGTCGTGCAGCGTGGCTGGGAGCGTGACATCCCGCGGGGCACGGCACTTCGGGCCGGCGTGGTCGCGGCCCTTTTGTGCGGTTTGCTCGGGTTCGCCGCAAACGACTCCGGCACCGTGGTGACGGCACTCGTCTTCGTGTACCTCGGTCCATTCGTCACACTTCTCGCGCTGCAACGCGATGATGACGCGCGCGTCATCACGTCCGCGGTCGCGGACCCGTGACGGAGGCGAAAGTGGTAACGAAATGATCGACGTGATCCTGCGGTGGCCACCCCGGCTGGTGGCAACGCTGGTTCTGGGTCTCGGCATGCTCGCCGGCCTCGTGCTCGGGGCGATCGCCGTTCGTCTGGTGCGTCCGATCCTGGAGGCGCCCGTGTTCCGGCGCACGAACTACCGGGGCGCCGAGGTGGGCGTGTGCAGTGGTCTCGTCATCGTGGTCGTCGGGCTGGTGTTGGTCGCGACATCGTCGATCTCGGGGTGGTTCGTGTACCGGGATCGTCTGCCGGCCGCCCTGCGGAGCGACGATTGGGTGAACTTTTTCGTCGGGATCTCCTACGTCGGCTTTCCCGTTCTCGTCTTCAGCCTGTTGGGGCTCGTCGACGATCTCGGGGCGACGGGATCGGCGCGGGGTTTCCGAGGTCATCTTGCGACGTTGCGGACGGGTCGACTGAGCACCGGGGCACTGAAACTGTTCGGCGGGGGTGTGGTCGCGTTGGCGCTCGCCGCCACTTTCCCGACTGCTGGTGACCGCGGCTTCGTCTGGGTGTTGGTCAACGGAGCCGTGATCGCGCTCGCGGCGAACCTTGCGAATCTGTTGGACCGGGCTCCCGGTCGCTGTCTGAAGGTCACTCTGCTGACGAGTTCACTTCTCCTCGCCGGGATGGTCGCCTTCATGACCTCGTACCTCTACGCCGCGAGCTTTCGTCCCACGCTGGCGCTTGCGGTGCTGGTCGGTGTGCTCATCGCGATGCTCGGAGATGATCTTCGCGAACGGAGCATGCTCGGCGACACCGGCGCGAATCCCATCGGAGCGATGCTGGGTGTCTGCGTGCTGGTGACGCCGCAAGGGGTCCGGGTGGCTGTTCTCGTCGTGCTGGTCGTACTGAACCTGGCCAGCGAAAAGGTGTCGTTCACCACCGTGATCGACCGCGTTCGCCCGCTGCGCTGGTTCGATCGTCTCGGTACGCTTCCCGAGCGCCGTTCCCACGGCGCGTAGTCACCCGAAATTCCCGATCAGGCTCCTCCCGTCGCGGCGATCGGCGGGGTAGGGTGTTGTCCCGTGGCTAAGCACATCTTCGTGACGGGCGGCGTGGCAAGTTCTCTGGGGAAGGGAATCACGGCGGCGTCGCTCGGCCGACTGCTCAAGCAGCGGGGCCTGCGGGTCACGATGCAGAAGCTCGACCCCTACCTCAATGTCGATCCGGGCACCATGAACCCGTTCGAGCACGGTGAGGTGTTCGTAACCGCCGATGGCGGTGAGACTGACCTCGACCTGGGGCACTATGAGCGCTTCATCGACGTCGATCTCCCCCGCAACGGCAACGCCACGTCGGGCTCGATCTACCAGACCATCCTCGCCAAGGAACGTCGCGGTGACTACCTCGGCAAGACCGTCCAGGTCATCCCGCACGTGACCGACGAGATCAAGCGGCGAATCCTGGCGCTGGCAACCGACGATGTCGATGTCGTGATCACTGAAGTCGGCGGCACCGTCGGCGACATCGAGATCCTGCCGTTCCTCGAGGCGATCCGGCAGATGCGCAAACAGGTCGGCCGCGACAACGTCTGCTACCTGCATGTCACGTTGCTGCCGTTCATCGGACCATCCGGTGAGCAGAAGACCAAGCCGACACAGCACTCCGTCACCGAGCTCCGCGCCCGAGGCATCCAGCCGGACGTCATCGTGTGCCGCAGCGACCGTCCGATTCCCGATGACATCAAGCGCAAGATCAGCGGGCTCTGCGACGTCGAGCCCGAAGCGGTCATCAGCGCAACCGACGCGTCATCGCTCTACGAGGTGCCGTTGAACCTTCACGCCGAGGGACTCGATTCCTATGTGTGCGACATCTTGCGTATCGACCAGAACGAACACCCCATCAACCTCGAGGACTGGCGTGCGCTGGTGCGTCGGGTGGGCTCGCTGCGTGGTTCGGTTCGGATCGGCCTGATCGGCAAGTACGTCAACTTGATCGACGCGTACCTCTCGGTAGTTGAGTCGCTGCGACATGCCGGCGTGTTCCACGGCGTGAATGTGGAGATCGAACTGATCCAGGCGGAGCACGTCCCGGATCTTCTCCGCGACGGACGGCTCAACAACCTCGATGGGATCGTCATCCCGGGTGGCTTCGGTGAACGGGGGATCGGCGGCAAGATCGCCGCGGCGCAGTGGTCGCGGGAATCGAACATTCCGTGCCTCGGCATCTGCCTCGGTCTGCAGGTCATGGTGATCGACTTCGCCCGCCACGTTCTCGATCTGCCCGACGCGAACTCCAGCGAGTTCGATCCGCTGTCCCCGGACCGCGTGATCGACTTGATGGACGAGCAGCGCGAGGTGGTGGAGAAGGGCGGCACCATGCGTCTCGGCACTTACCCGGCGGCTCTCGTTCTCGGCACGAAAGTTCAGCGCGCATACGGTCGTGAGGTCGTTTACGAACGGCACCGTCACCGCTACGAGGTGAACCCTCGGTATCACCGCCGCTTGATGGAAGGCGGGCTGACCCTCTCGGGAATGTCGCCCGATGGGCGTTTGTGCGAGTTCATCGAGCTCGGCAATCATCCGTACTGGGTCGGCACCCAGGCCCATCCGGAGTTCCTGTCCCGCCCACAGCGACCACACCCGCTGTTCCGCGAACTTGTTGCCGCCGCGGTACTGCGGGCCGAAGGACGCCAGCCGCGCCTCATCGAGGTCGATCACCTGGGTCCCTCCGTTTCGGTCGCGTGAGCGGCGATGGCAGCGTGATGCCACGATCGGTGTCCGCCGGTAGCGGCGACTTCCGATTGGTGTCGACGGCGCCGATCTACGATGGGCCCGTCTTCCGACTCACGGACGAGACCTTCGAGTCACCGAACGGCGTGGCGTTCCGTCGGCAGATCGTCCGTCACAACGGCGCGGTCGCGGTGGTTCCGATGCACGACGATGGAACGATCACCGTCGTCAGCCAGTTCCGGGCGTCGGTGATGGACCGTCTTCTCGAGATCCCGGCCGGTCTCCTCGATCGTCCGGGGGAGCCGCTCGACGAGGCTGCTCGTCGGGAGTTGCGTGAAGAAGTCGGTCTTCTGTGCGGCCGTCTTGATCATCTGTGCACGTATGTTCCTGCTCCGGGTATGACCGACGAGCGGGTGACGATCTTCGTCGCCCGCGATCTCACGGTCGTCGACACCGAGCGACACGGACCCGAAGAACACGACATGGTCGTGAGCCGGCTGCGGCTCAGCGATGCGCTGGCGATGATCGAGGCCGGTGAGATCATCGACGGGAAGACGGCCTACGCGTTCGCTTTGCTCGTCGCCCGGGGACAGTAGACGGTGGCGACGGCGACGGCTTCGCCCACTGCACACCCCGATGTCGAGGCGTTCCTCACCTCGCTGCTACTCGAGCGAGGACGGAGTTCGAACACCCTGGTCGCCTATCGACGAGATCTCGCCCGGTATGCGGGTTGGCTCACGGACCGCGGGATCACGATCGAAGAGGCCGACGACGACACGATCCTCCGCCATCTCGAGGCCTTGCGGTCTCGAGACCTCGCTGTCGCCTCGCTGCGGCGGGCCGCGGTGACGATCCGGTCGTTCCATCGGTGGCGCACGTCGGAGGGCCTCGCCGAAGGGTCGGTGGGCCGGGACCTGTCGGTGCCCAAGGTCGCCGATGCCGTGCCGAAGGCCTTGTCCGAGGAGGAGATCACCCGGGTGCTCGATACCTGCATCGGGGTGGACGGGGTGGGGTACCGCGATCGGGCGATGCTGGAAGTGCTCTACGGCACCGGCATGAGGATCAGCGAACTGGTCGGCTTGCAGCTCTCGGCACTCGACCTCGACGACGGCATGGCCCGTGTGCTCGGCAAAGGCTCGAAGGAGCGCCTCGTCCCGCTCGCCGGGTTCGCTTTGCGGGCACTGGTGGAGTACCTGGGGCCGTCGGGTAGACCACGGTTGGAGCCGCGCCAGTGGGCGAAACGCGGGGATGCCGAGGCGGTGTTCCTCAATGCCCGGGGCGGACGTCTCACCCGTCAGGGCGCATGGCTCGTGGTGAAGGGTCACGCCGAACAAGCGGGCCTGGCCGATGTCGTGCACCCGCACGTGTTCCGCCATTCGTGCGCCACCCACATGATCGAGCACGGCGCCGACATTCGCACGGTCCAGGAACTCCTCGGGCATGCCTCGCTGACGACGACCCAGCGCTACACGCGGGTCACGGCCGAGCGCCTCCGTTCCGTCTTCCTGCAGGCGCACCCCCGAGCGAGAGTGCAGAGGTGAGCCGGCCGATCAGCGGAGCCCGACGGCTCTGAAGGCCCGGTCCAGGGTGACCGAGGCAATCGACTGCGCTCGTTGCGCGCCTGCGGCAAGGATGCGGTCGATCTCGGCGGGGTCGGCACTGAGCTCGGCGAACCGTTGCTGCGTCGGTCGGAGGTACTCGATCAGCGACGCCGCGGTGTCGGCCTTGAGCGGGCCGTACTGGGTGTAGCGAGATGCCAGGGCAGCCGGGTCCTTTTCGCCGCTGGTCGCGGCGAGGATGGAGAGCAGGTTCGACACGCCGGGTTTGTTCTGCGGATCGAAGCGCACCTCCCCGTCGAGGTCGGTCATTGCCCGCTTGATCTTCTTCTCGATGTCCTTGGGGGCGTCGAGAACACCGATGGTCCCGCCGGGCGAGGTGAAGGACGAGGACATCTTGTTGGTCGGCTCCTGGAGGTCCATCACCCGGGCCCCGACGGCCGGCATCGTGCCGACCGGAACCACGAACGTGTCGCCGTAGAGACGGTTGAACCGCTGCGCCGCATCACGCGTGAGCTCGATGTGCTGACGCTGATCGTCTCCGACGGGCACCTGTTCGGCATCGTAGAGCAGGATGTCGGCGGCCATCAGGGCGGGGTACGTGAACAGCCCGGCGAGCACGCTGTCGTCACTCTGCTTGGCCGCCTTGTCCTTGAACTGCGTCATGCGGGACAGCTCGCCGTAGCCGACGGTGCACTCCATGATCCAGCTGAGCTGGGCATGTTCGGGCACGTGGCTCTGCACGAAGATGCAGCTGCTGTTGGGGTCGATGCCGGCGGCGACCAGCAGCATTGCCGTTTCCCTGGTCTTGGCCCGGAGCATGGCAGGGTCCCGCCGGACGGTGAGCGCATGGAGATCGACGACGCCGTGGAAGCTGTCGGGGCTCTGGTCCTCGACCCATCGCATCACGGCCCCGATGAAGTTCCCGAGGTGCTTCTCCCCGGTCGGTTGGATGCACGACAGGACCCGAGTCATGAGCGGGGGGCGATCGGGGCGAGGAGATTCATCAAGGGGACGATTGTAGGAGCCACCGGTGCGCCAATTCCGGGGTTTCCCTGCTCCAGTAGGCTGCTACGCCGTGTCGGTCGATGTTTCCACCCCGGTGTTCGAGGGTCCCTTCGATCTCCTGCTGCATCTGATCACCAAAGAGCAGGTCGACCTCTACGAAGTGTCGCTGTCGCGCATCGTCGACGCGTTCCTCCACGAGATCGCGGTCATGGAGAGCCTCGACCTCGATGTGGCCACGGAATTCCTCCTGATCGCCGCCACACTGGTCGAGCTCAAGCTCCGTCGACTGCTGCCCGAACGGTCCGCCGTCGACCTCGACGAGGAGCTCGCGCTGCTCGAAGAGCGAGACCTTCTCCTGGCCAAGTTGTTGGAGTACCAGACGTTTCGCGGGGCCGCAGCATTTCTGCGCCGTCTCGAACAGAGCGCGTCGCGTTCGTTTCCCCGGACGAACGTCATCGAGGAGCGGTTCTTGTCGGTCACGGCGGATCCGCTGGCCGGATCGACGCCCGAACAGATCCGCGAGGCGTTCCGCCGAGTGGTGTCGCGTCTCGCCTTTCCGAAAGAGCTTCCGTCGGTCAGGGTCGATCACATCACGCCCGTGCGCATCACCGTCGGCGAAGCGGTCGCGGAGCTCGCCCAGGTGCTGCCCGGTCTCGGCCGGGCCACGTTCCGCATGTTGACGGTCGGTGTGACCGAGCCCGCCGAGCTGATCGTGCGGTTCCTCGCGGTGCTGGAGCTCTACAAGCAGGGGTGGGTCGAGCTCGACCAGGCGCAGAGCTTCGGTGAGCTCCACGTCTGTTGGCAGCCTGACGGTCTCGATCGATCGATCATCGACATCCGTTCGTGGGAGGACGGCACGAGTGACGATTCGGCCGAGGCGATCGTGCCCCTGCTCGATAGCAGCGATGATGCCGACGAGGTTGCCGAGATCGAAGCGGAGCTCGAAGAGTCGATCACGGCCGCCCGGGACGAACGTTTGGCCGCGGGCCCGATGATGACGGTGGATGACTATGACGGCTGACAGGAACAACGAGCAGATGAGCCCCGACGCGGCGGAGGTCGAGGAACAACTCCAACACGATGACGTGAGGAGGGCGATCGAGGCCGTCCTCATGGTCGCCGACGAACCGGTGTCGCCGCAGCTCCTCGGCGAGCTGCTGGAGATCTCGCCGGGCGTGGTCGAGGAGAGCTGTGCGGCGTTGGCGGCGGCCTACGAGGCCGAGCACCGTGGTTTCCAGCTCGTACGTGCTGCGGGAGGGTATCGATTCCAGAGCCATCCGGATCTCGCTCCCTACGTCGAGCGCTTCGTCGTGGGCGATCAGGCCCCGCGCCTCACTGGCGCGGCACTGGAGACCCTCGCGATCGTGGCCTACAAGCAGCCGATCAGTCGGGCCCAGATCGCCCAGATCCGTGGCGTCAACGTGGATGGCACGATGAAGACGCTGGTGCAGCGCGGATATGTCGCCGAGATCGGCGTCGACCCGGGCCCCGGTCAGGCGCTGCTGTTCGGGACCACCGCGCTCTTCCTCTCGAACCTCGGCCTCGACTCGCTCCGGGACCTGCCTCCACTCGGCGATCTGGTGCCGGGGGCCGATGTGATGGAGGTCCTCGAGGCCTCGCTGCGCGTCGATGGCGCGAGCGGTCGCACCATGCGCACCGACGCGAACGCTGTGCTCTCGCCGTCAGGGTCAGCGACGTCATCCTCTGGTCCGGGCGAACTCGACCCGGGTGACGAATGAGCAACGGCAACGGGCACGAACACGAACGAGAGGGTCCGGCCGATGCCGGAGGAACGGATGCTTCGAACGTCGAGGCCCGCACGGTTGAAAGCAGCAACGTGAACGATCAGCAGTCGCCCGCCGAAGACACCGACGACGTACGCGAGGACGCGGCGGGCACGGTTGACGACGCCGTGACGCGTCGTCAGCGCATCGACGAGATGTTCGATTTCCTCCCCGGTGTCGCCGGCGGGACCAACCCGGCGGCCGACGGCGAGCGGCTGCAGAAAGTCCTAGCCCGCATCGGTGTGGCCAGCCGACGCGAATGTGAATCGCTGATCGCGGAAGGCCGTGTCACCATCGACGGCGTCGTCGCAGTGCTCGGCCGTCGGGTGCACGAGGACGAAGTAGCGATCGCCATCGACGGTGTCCCGGTGACGGTCCGGCCCGACACCGTCTGGTATCTGCTCAACAAGCCGCGTGGCGTCGTCACCACCGCGGACGACCCGCAGGGACGCCCCATCGTGGTCGATCTCGTTCCGGCCGAGCCCCGGGTGTTCTCCGTCGGCCGCCTCGATGCGGACAGCGAAGGTCTGCTGCTGCTGACGAACGACGGTGATCTCACCCATCGACTCACCCACCCGAGCTACGGGGTCATGAAGGAGTACCTCGTCTCGGTCGAGGGGACGCCGGACCGGGGCGCGGTCCGTTCGCTTCGTGACGGCATCGAGTTGGAAGACGGCATGACGGCGCCGGCTGAAGTGAACGTGATCGCCGACGGGATGGTCCGAATTTCGATCCACGAGGGGCGCAATCGTCAGGTACGACGAATGCTCGCGGCTGTCGGCCATCCGGTACTGCGACTGGTGCGCACCCGCATCGGTCCGCTGGCGGACCCGACGCTGGCGCCCGGCGAGTATCGACGTCTGACGACTCCGGAGATCTTGTCGCTGGCCCAGGCTTCCGGAGAGAAACGTCCCCGTCCCGTTGCTGCGCCGGGTCTCGCTCCGCGGGTCGACGCGGCAGCATCCGACGGCAATCGTGAACGTCGCCTGGCCGTGCCGGACAATCCGGCCGCGTGGCGCGGCTCGCGGCGACGACCAACTCGCTGACCAATCCGCTGACCGGCGGCGCATCGGCGCGCGAGTCGACCGACGACCGCCGCCCGTTCTCTACCGTCGCTCCATGACCTGTGCAGCGACCTTCCCGTCTACGCCGAACGCCGCCGATCGAACTGGCCGCGTGCGGCGCAAGCTTCTGGTCGACGGACGCCGGATCATCGTCGCCGCGCCCGGTGATGTGACTGCGGCAACCGTCGTGCGCTCGCTCGGTGGCGCGTGGGCTGGGCCGGACAGGCTGCTCGCCGACGTCTCGAACGGAGTCCTCGAGACGTCCTGCACCGGGAAGGGAACGCGAGAGTGGTCACTCGTCGTCGCAGCCGGACCCGACATGCTGCAGTCCCACTCTCTTCGCCCGGGCTCGTCCGTCGTCATTGGCCGGCGCTCCTCCAGTACGGAGACCGACCCGCCGGGGGTGTGGACGATCGACGACGGCACCCTCTCCGCGCGCCACGCCGAATTCCTCGCCCTTGCCGACTCTCTCGACGTGCGTGACCTTGGCTCACGAAATGGCACGCACGTGTCGCACGATCGCGAGTGCAAAGAGACGACGGTGCGACTCGGGACCACGACCGTCGTGTGCCGGTTCATCGAACACGAGGCGGTTCAACCCGTCGGGGCCTACGACTTCGATCCGTCGACGGGAACCTGGCTGACCCATCGGAGCGCCGCCGGGTACACCCCGCCTCCACCACTCGACGTCCCCGTGGCTCGCCCTGGCACTCGCATCAGGCTGCGAGTGCGGCCGGGGGCGATCCTTGGGCCTCTCGTCGCGGGCTTGGCGATGGCCCTGCTCCTTGATCCGCGGCTCGCGGTGTTCGCACTGCTGTCTCCGGTGTTCATGGTGGTGAACGTGTTGGATGATCGCCGCGCGGCGTCTCGCGAGCGACGCACGGGTGAGCGCGACTTCGCATCGGCCTTCGATGCGTTCGTGGTGAGGTTGACGACCGCCGAGCGCGAGTGGACCGCGAAGCGATGCGTGGATTTCCCGGATGCCTCTCGACTCCTCACTGCGGCGGCCGGGGCCGGCAGTCGCATCTGGAGGCGCGGTGAGGGAGACGGATTGGGCTGGCAGGTGCGCTTGGGAGTGGGGCCGGTTCGCTTCCGCCCGCCGCTGAGCACCGCCGGACCGGTGCCCGATGCCGTTGCCGAGCTGCTCGATTCTCTGGTGGTACCGGAAGCTGCAATCACGGTCGATGTCGGCCCGCGTGAGGTCGTCGTTGTGGTCGGTCAGCGCTCGAGAGATGTCGCGCGTGCGTTGATCGTTTCGCTCGTGACCGGATTCGGGCCTTCATCGTTGGCGATCCTCACCGACGACGTTCCCGGGGAGTCGCAGCAGGAGTGGCGCCGATGGCTTCCGCACCCGGTCGACGTCGACGCTGCGCCTCACACGGTGTTCGTTCAGTTCGTCGGTGGTGGTGTGACCGGCGCGGCGAACCGTCGCCATTTCCGGGATTCCTGCCGAGACGGCGCGGTGATCGTCGTCGTCGACCGACTGGAGCAGGTTCCGTCGGACGCGACGACGGTGGTGCACATGGGGGGCGGTCCGCTGGCCACCGTGCAACGCTCGGTCGGTGGGGAGAGCACCGACGTCATCGCTGACGGTGCGTCTGCTCGAGGTCTCGAGCGCGTCGCAACGCTGCTGTCACGCTGGAGTGAAGCAACGATGCCATCGTCCTCACTTCCCGCGTCACTGCCCTTCGACGATCTGTTGGCGGATCTCGATTCGGACCTCCCGGCCTCGCGTTCTTCGGCATCGCTCGTCGCGCCGATGGGGACCGATGGCCGACGGTGCTTCGACATCGACTTGGTGGTCGATGGACCGCACGCCTTGGTCGCCGGAACGACCGGATCCGGGAAGAGCGAGCTGTTGCGCACGATGGTCGCCGGCCTGGCCGCCCGTTATCCACCCGACCTCGTGACGTTCGTGCTGATCGACTATAAGGGCGGCAGCGCGTTCGCCGAGTGCGCATCGCTTCCTCACACCGTTGGATTCGTGACCGACCTCGATGCGGGTCTTGCGGCGAGGGCGCTGACCTGCCTGGAGGCCGAGCTACGTCGTCGGGAATCGGTGCTCAGGGGCACGGGAGATCGGGATCTCGTCTCGTATGCGGCCCGTGTCGGGCACGAACCGATGCCGCGATTGCTGGTGGTCATCGACGAACTGGCCGCGCTCGTGCGTGACCTTCCCAACTTCGTGCCCTCGCTGGTGTCGCTGGCACAGCGCGGCCGCACCCTCGGACTCCACCTCGTTCTCGCGACGCAACGGCCCGCCGGCACCGTCACCGATGCGATCCGCGCCAACACCAATATCCGCATCGCACTGCGGGTGCAGGACCCGACGGATTCCGTGGACGTGATCGGTCATCCCGACGCGGCGTTCCTCGACCGTCGCTGCCCGGGACGCGCCCTCGTCCGCTTCGGTCCCGGTGATGTGACGGCCGTGCAGATAGCCGCCGTCGGCCTCGACGCCATGCGGATGGTCACGACGGTGTTCGATTTCGACGGCCGCGAGCTTGTCCGCTTCCCCCGGCCGGCAGATTCCGTCCCCGACGAAACGACACCACTGGCGCGTCGCGTCAGCCTGATCACCCAAGTGCATCGCCTCGCCGGTTCGGCGCCACCACGACAACCGTGGCCGGAGGCCCTTCCTCCCCTGTTGATCCGACCATGGAGCGATGCGGCCTCGATCGGTCTTGCCGATGAGGCCGCCGCGCAATGGCAGGGCGAGTACGTTCCCGATCTCAGCACAGGAGGTATCGCTGTGGTGGGCTCGCTCGGAAGCGGGGTCACCACGACGCTTCGAGCGATCGTCTGTGCGCTTGCATCATCGTCGGCCCACCGAACAACGCAGATCTACGTTCTGGACCTCCTCGGTCGGGAGCTCGAGCCGCTGACGGCGTTCCCGAGAGTCGGGGCGGTCATCGGAGGACACGAAGAGGAACGCCGTGAGCGGCTTGTCGCCCGCCTCGGAGCCGAAGTCGCGATTCGACGGGAGGTGGCGAGCGCTGCCGAGGGGTTCGCGCCCATCGTCGTCGTGATCGACGGTTGGTCGGCCCTCCGCACGCCAGGTGGCGACATCGCCATGCTCACGCTCGGAGATTCATTGGTGCGGCTGATCGTCGAGGGCGCCGCACTCGGCATTCGTTTCGTCATCGGAACCGATCGGGCGACCTCGCTGCCGAACGCGATCGCACCGTCCATCGCCACCCGGATCGTGCTGTGCCCCGCGGATACGACCGAGGCCGCGGCGGCCGGCGTGCGGTTTTCGCCGTTGGCCGTCGGTGTCCCCGGACGCGCGCTGATCGGCGGTCGGCCGGGTGTCGAAGTGCAGATATGGCAGACGGATGATCACGCCGTGGCATTGTCCGCGGCTGTGGTCGGGGAGGAGCGCCGGGCTCCGGGTGTCGACGTGCTCGCCGGGGATGTGTCGCTCGACGAGGTTCTCGAGGCCGATGACGGTTCGCGCCATGGCCCATCTCCGGACGGGTCGGCGTGGGTGGTCCCCATCGGTCTCGGTGGTGACACGCTGGGCGTGGTCCGGGTTCATCTGCGTGCGGGGGAACCGTTTCTCGTCTGCGGGTCCGCACGCAGTGGCCGGTCCACGGCGCTCGCCACGATCGCGGCGGCCGTCAAGGCCCGTCAGTCCGACGTCGAGGTCCTGCCCTGGCGCCGGGACCGAGAGGTGGCGGTGCTCATCGAATCCGTGCGGGATGCCTGCCGTCGCGGTCACCGAGTCCTCGTAACCATCGATGACGTCGAACGGATCGACGACCCGCAGGGACAGCTGGCGCGGTTGCTCGCCGACGACACCGGATCCCTGCGCATCGTGCTGGCGGGACGGGCCGACGTGCTCCGTGGGGCCTACGGGCACTGGTCGGCAGCGGCGCGGCGCTCACGTCACGGACTGGCGCTTCGTCCGAATCCCGAGATCGACGGCGACCTGTGGCACACGCCGCTTCCGAGACGCCTCAACGTTCGAGGCGGGCCGGGGCGGGGCGTGGTCCTCGGTGACGGGTCCTACTCGATCGTGCAGGTGGCTCGCGTCGGGCTACGGGAGGACACGGGGATGACCCGATGATCGGGTCTGAGGGGCACCATGGCCTGGGTAGCGCGACCTGTTTGGACTGAACCACCTATCAGTCACGCACAGTGGTTGCTAGGGTGAACGCGTGCTCGACGATCGTGATCTGCCACAACTCGAGGCCATGGTGGCCGCCGATGCGGCAAACACTGACCTTCGACGCCAACTCGCGGAGATCCTCCTCGGAGCCGGACAGCCTGGCGGCGCCTTGGTGCATGCCCGGATCCTGCTGACCGGAGCCCCACGGGACGCGTCGTTGCTGGGTCTGGCGGCGATGGCGGCGGATCTGAGCGGCGACCATCGAGCCGCTGTCGCGTTCGGAATGACGCTGCGGTCGGTGCAGCGCGGCGACGTCGTCACCGGTTCCGAACTCCGCGCTGCGCCGGGCCTCACACCCTCGGCTGTCGTGTCGCTGCTGGGCTTCGGCGACGTGGCCGGCATGGTTGAGGATCGTCGGCGGGTCGAACGTTCCCTCGTCGACCCGTGGCGGGCGGCGTTGCGGCTCGGTGCCGTCGACGCCGAGGGCGCCCTGCTGTACGGTCCGCCGTCGTCGGGCAAGCGGTTCTTTGCCTACGTCGCGGCGGGGGAAGTCGCCCTGCCAGTGATCGAGATCGATCTCGCTGCGGTCGTCGACCCCTGGGGTGAGCCTGACCTTGCGGCGATCCAGGAGGCGTTTGCGCAATGCCGCTCGGCGGGTCCCAACGTGTTGCTCCTCGCCAATGTGGAGCTCGCGACACATCGGCGGCTCCGCTACTCGGCGAAAGGGCGCAAGGTCCTGACCGATCTCCTCCTTGGGCTTGACACCATTCCGGGCACCCAGACGTTCGTGGTCGCAACCTCGTCAGCTCCGTGGCTGATCCAGGCGGTGCTTCGTCGACCGGGTCGTCTCCACGACGCCGTTCTCATCGGGCCGCCGGACCGCGCGGCGCGCCGCCACCTGCTGATGTCGTCGTTGCGTCGGCGCGAGATCTCCCACGACATCGACGTCGACCGGACGGCCGGTGAACTGCAAGGGTGCACGACCGGCGACATCGAGTCCATGCTCGATCTGGCCGCGGCACGGGCCTATACGGAGTCCACTAGGTCAGGTCAGTTGGTCCGTGTTCAGACGGACCACATGGCCTACGCCATCGGGCGAGTTGTCCGCCAGGCCAACCAGTGGTTCGACATGGCGTACAACTTCCCCGAGTTCACCGACGACTCGGCCCAGTTCGATCCGCTGTTCGACTACATCCGGCGTCACGTCCGGCGAGGCTGAGGAACGCAGCGGCGAGCCCGGATGGTTCGGCGTCGGCCGTTCTGCCGGAGCGCTGACCAGTAGGGTGAACGGCCGTGTCCGGGGTGGAATCAACGGTTGGTGACGGTATCGTTCGGCGCGCCAATGTTGTCGGTGCCGGGCTCATGGGCGGGTCGGTGGGTATGGCCCTGCGGGCGCAGGGTTGGAGGGTGTGGGGTTCCGACCGGATGTCCGAGCACGTCCAACGCGGTGTCGAGCGTGGGGCGTTCGACGCCGAAGGCTTCGAACCTCGGGCAGAGGTCACGTTCGTGTGCACACCCGTGCTCGCCGTCGTCGGTCTCGCGCGGGAGGCACTCACCCACGGAGGAATCGTGACCGACCTCGGGAGCGTGAAGTCCCCGATCGTCAATGCTCTCGGCCACCCGCGCTTCGTCGGCGGCCATCCCATGGCCGGCTCCGAACTCGATGGCATCGACGGATCCGACGCCGACATGTTCCAGGGCCGAACCTGGGTGCTCACGCCCACGGCCGACACCGACGCCGATGCCTACGCCACCCTGCACGCCATCGTTGCGTCCTTCGGGGCGCTGGTGGTGTCGGTCGACCCGGCCCATCACGATCGTCTCGTGGCGACGGTCTCCCACGTGCCCCACCTCGCCGCGGCGTCACTCATGTCGGTTGCTGCCGACGGAGCGGAGGAACACGCGACACTGCTTCGCCTGGCCGGCGGCGGCTTCCGCGACATGACCCGGATCGCCGCCGGACACCCCACGATCTGGCTGGATATCTGCGAGACGAACCGTGATGCGATCGTCGTGGGAATGGACGAGCTCATCGTCGATCTTGCTCGCATGCGCGACGTGGTCTCGAACGGCGACCGTGAGCAACTCCGTCGGTTGCTTCAGCGAGCGCGCGAGGCCCGAATCAACCTTCCGGTCGGGGCACCTCCCGCCGAGGAGCTCGTGGAGATCCGGGTGCCGATCCCTGACCGGCCGGGCTTCATCGCCGAGGTGTCCACACTTGCCAGCCAGCTCGGCGTCAACATCTACGACATCGAGATCAGCCATTCGTCCGAAGGCGGTGGTGTGCTGATCGCGGTGATCGCCAAGCACGCGTCCGATCTCCTCCGCGGCGGGCTCATCGCCCGCGGTTTCCGCATGTCGGTGGCGCCGTTGGGCGAGGGCTGATCGGTGCCTTCGTATCGGGGTCTGCCCAACCCGTTCCCGATCGTTCCGCTGGGGTTTGCGCTCGACGGGGACGTCGTCGTCCCCGGTTCGAAGAGCCTCACGAACAGGGCGTTGCTCGTTGCCGCAGCGGCGAAAGGCACGACCCGGTTGAGCGGGGTGCTGTCGAGCGACGACACCGACGCGATGCTCGACGTGCTTCGTGCCACGGGCGTGACGGTGGAGCACGACGCGGCCAACGCGACGGCCGTCGTTCACGGCTCGGGCTCGGCCCCGCGAGTCGAAACCGACGGTGATGTCCGCGAAGTCGTGATCGACGTTCGGCGGTCCGGGACGACCGCACGTTTTGCGGTTCCGTACCTGGCGGCCGGCCAAGGGGCGTTTTTCATCGACGCCCACGAACAGATGCGCGCCCGGCCGATGGACGACCTGTTCGCGGCGCTGGGTCAGCTCGGGGTGCGGCACGAAGCGGTCGGGCGGGCCGGTCGCCTTCCTGTTCGGGTGCATGCGTCAGGTCTGGGTGGGGGAGTCGTTCGTGTGCCGGGAGACGTGTCGAGCCAGTTCCTCTCCGGGCTCCTGCTCGCCGCCCCGCTCGCCCGGTCGGAGATGATCATCGAGGTGACCGGGGAACTCGTCTCGACCCCCTACGTCGACCTGTCTCTTTCGGTGATGCGGGCCTTCGGGGCACAGGTGCTCAACGAAAGCTATGAGCGCTTTGTTGTTTCTCCGACGGGTTATTCGTCCCCCGGGTCGTTTGCCATCGAGCCGGACGCGAGTGCGGCGTCGTACTTCTTCGCGGCCGCCGTGGCCACAGGGGGGAGGGTTCGCGTGCCCGGCCTGGGGTCCGGTGCGGAGCAGGGCGACGTCCGATTCGCCGACGTGCTCGGTGAACTCGGGGCCACGGTGGTCCGTAGCGACGACGCGCTCGAAGTCCGCGCCAATGGCCCGCTGCGCGGCGGGTCCGTCGACATGATGGACTGCTCGGACACCGCGCAGAGTCTCGCCGCCATTGCCCCGTTGGCCACCGGGCCGATCAGCATCACCGGGATCGGCTTCATCCGCCGCAAGGAGACCGACCGCATTCGCGCGGTGGTCACCGAACTCCGACGACTCGGTGTCGAGGCGACCGAAGACGACGACGGCTTCACGATCCACCCGGGCCGGATCAAGCCGGCCACCGTGCACACCTACGATGACCACCGTATGGCCATGAGCTTCACCGTCCTCGGCCTCGCCGCGCCGGGGGTTTCCATCGCCGATCCGGGATGTGTGGCGAAGACCTTTCCGGAGTTCTTCGACGTGGTCGAGGGGCTGCGCTCCCTCGGGGTGGCCACGTGAGCGAGGTGCTGCGCGTCGTCGCCATCGACGGCGTTCTCGGTGCGGGGAAGACGACGGTCGCCCGGCGGTTGGCCGAGCGGCTGGGCCTCGAGTATCTCGACACGGGCGCGATGTACCGCTGCGTCGGAGCGGCCTGTCTCCGTGCGGGGTATCCAGTCAACGATGCCTCGGCGCTCCACGGGGAGGAGGGAAGCGACCTGCGCTCGCATGCCATCGAACTGGCTCGAAAGGTCCGGATCGACGTCCGCACGGCGGCCGATGGTTCGCAGGTGGTCCTGCTCGACGGCGCTGACGTCTCCGTGGAGATCCGCGCTCCGGAGGTGGCGCGAGCGGCGAGCGTGCTCGCAACGGTCGCCGAGGTACGCGCTGAGATGGTGGAGCGTCAGCGGGCGTGGGCACGCGCCCGGGGAGGTGGCGTGCTCGAAGGTCGTGACATCGCCACCGTGGTGTTTCCCGATGCCCCGGTGCAGCTGTTCCTCACGGCCGATCCGGCGGAGCGCGCCCGTCGTCGCCATGCCGAGCAGCCCGAGCGGACGTTCGAGGAAGTGCTCGACGACCTCACGTGGCGCGATCACAACGATGCGTCGAGGGAGGTGGCGCCCCTCACGATCGCCGCGAGAGCGACGGTGATCGACTCGACCGGCCTGTCACTCGACGAAGTTGTCGAACGGGCAGCGGCGATCGCCGTGGAGGGATTCACGGGCGCGACCCAGCGGCCGGATCCGACGGCGGCGGCCACCTTCGCCGCGGAGCCCGCAGCGGCGGTCTCCGCCCATCCGCTCGCGGTCGCGACGTCATCGGTGGGCACGTCGGTCGAGGTCGCCGAGGACGGGCCGTCACGGTTCGAACGTCGGCTGTGGGCAACGCTTCGCCCGATCCTGCTGGTGATCGTGCGCGTCTATTTCCGCGCCACGTGGGAGGGGCTGGCGAACATCCCGAAGACCGGTCCGGTGATCATCGCGCCGGTGCACCGGTCGAACATCGACACGCTCCTGGTCCCGTTCCTCACCAAGCGGCGCGTGCGGCTCCTCGGCAAGGTGTCCATGTGGAAGTTCCGTCCGATCGGGGTGCTGTTCACGCGCCTCGGCGCCATCAAGGTCCAGCGGGGGACGGCGGACCGGGAGTCGATGACGCTCTGTCTGGATGCGCTGCGCGGCGGTGAACCCCTGGTGGTCTACCCGGAGGGCACCCGCAAGGAGGGTCCGGTCGTCGAGGAGCTCTTCGACGGCGTCGCCTGGCTGGCGGCGCGGGCGCAGGTCATGATCATCCCGGTGGGAATCGGAGGTTCGGCCGACGCCATGGGCCGATCGCACAAGTTCCCCCGTCCGAAGAAGGTGCACCTCATCGTCGGGCGTCCGATCGCCCCCCCACCGACGACCGGTCGGAGCGGGTTGCGGGCGTGCACGGCGCAGTTGCAGGCGGAGATGCAAGAGCTCTTCGACGCCGCCCAGACCCGGGTCTACGGCTCCCCGCCCCGCTGAGCGAGCGATGTCGGCCTCGGTCGAGGGGCGTGCGATCAGGGGAGTTACCCAAGCGACGAGGTGGCTGACCTGCGGGAACGGCGGGTAGGTGGCAGTACGATCCTTGTCCTCACGACGAAAGGCTCTCCCATGAGCGGACTAGAAGAACTCCTCGGCGGCGCCCTCGGCGGCGACATGATGGCGAAGATTGCCGGCCAGCTCGGCACCGACGAAGCCGGCGCCCAGAAAGCAGTCGGAGCGGCGCTCCCGGCGCTGCTCGGGAAGCTGAAGGCGAACGCCGATGATCCGGCGAAAGCCGAGGCGTTGGCCGCGGCGGTGAACCGTGACCACGACGGCTCGTTCCTCGACTCGGCCGGCGACAGGATCGGCGGCCTGTTCGGCGGCGATGACCAGACCGGCTCGAAGATCATCGGCCACGTGTTCGGCGCCGATGCCGACGCCGCGCAGGAACAGGTGGCGGCGCAGGCGGGCATCGACAAGGGGCAGGCCGCCGGTTTGCTCGGAGCGCTCGCTCCGATGGTGCTCGGCGCGCTCGGCAAGTCCGGCCAGGGCGCCGGCGGGGTGCAGGCCCAGGGTCTGTCGGGCATGCTCGGCGGTCTCCTCGGTGGCGGAGGGGGCCTCGGGGGATTGCTCGGAGGGCTCCTCGGTGGCGGTGGCGGTGGGCTCGGGGGGATGCTCGGCCGCGGCAATGCCGGTGGCGCCGGAGGGTCGTCGCCGCTGTCGAAGGTCACGTCGATGCTCGACCAGAACAAGGATGGCTCGGTCATGGACGACCTGTCCCGTATGGCCACCGGCGGCGGATCCAAGGGCTCGTCGAGCGGTGGCGCCGGTGGCATGCTGGCCAAGCTGATGGGGATGCTGCGCCGCAAGTGAAGCACGACGCCGCCGACGTCGGCCCGGATGGGCCCGATGCCGCGGGTCCGGGGACGCTGCCGTTCCTCGGGCTGCTGCGGACCCACAACGAGTTCCGCTGGACCCTTCCGGTCGAGCAGTCCATCTGCACCTGGGCCGGCAACCTCTTCGGGGGTGCCGGCCTCGCTGCGGCGATCGAGGCCATGGAGGCGGTGTCCGGCCGCCCGGTGATCTGGGCGACCGGCCAGTACCTGTCGTTCGCCAAGGTCGGCTCGATGCTCGACCTCGACGTGACCCTGGCCGTGCACGGCAAGGCGACCACGCAGGCGAGGGTCGTCGTCAAGTATGGGAACACCGAGATCCTCACCGTCAACGGCGCGCTGGGAAGCCGCGAGACCGACGCCGAAGGGTCGTTCGCCGTGAAGCCCGACGTGCCGCCTCCCACTGAGTGCAAGGAACGGCGTCACCGCTTCGGCATCGAGAACTCCATCAATGCGCTCCTTGAATCGCGCATCGCCATAGGCCGTGACCTCGAGGAGCTCGACGGGGTGCCGGTCCCCGACGGTCGGTCGGCGATGTGGGCCCGGCTTCCCGATGGCGGTGCGAGCACCGCGGCGGGCCTGGCGGTTCTCGGTGACTTCGTGCCGTTCGGCATCGGTCAGGCGCTCGGCGCCCGGGCCGGCGGGAACTCGTTGGACAACACGCTGCGGGTGATCCGCCTCGTGCCCACGGATTGGGTGCTCTGCGACATCCGGGTGCACGGCGTCCACCATGGGTTCGGCCATGGACTCGTGCATCTGTGGGCGGAAGACGGCACGTTGATGGCAACGGCGAGTCAGTCGACGATCGTGCGCTACTGGTCGGAGCAAGGACAGCCGCCGCGCTCTCGCAAGGGCGAATAGGCGGTCTCCGCCTAACGCAACGACTCGAGCACGTCGCTGGCCGCGGTGCTGCGGTCGTTGGTAAGCGCGCTTCGCTCCGGCGGGGGTGCTCCGAGGCCGAACGCGAGCGCGGCAGCGATCGCCGGCACCATCTCGCGCAGTTCCTTCGGCGGTGGGAAGTACTCGTCCTCGTCCGTCACGCGAACGAGCGCCACGCCCTGCTTCGGTGCGAGGTGGGCGATCACCTCGTTCACGAGCTCCTCGGGAGCCGACGCGCCGGCGGTGACCCCGACGATGCCGTAGAGGTCCGCGGGGAGCTCCGAGGCGCTGTTGACTCGGAACACCCTGGGGCAGCCGGCGGCGACCGCAACCTTGGCGAGCGCAACCGTGTTCGAGGAGTTCGCCGAGCCGATGACAACGATCGCATCGCACTGTGGAGCCATCGCGGTGAGCGCGTCCTGACGGTTCGTCGTGGCGTAACAGAGGTCGGAATGCCCAGGGACCCACATCTCGGGGAAGCGGGTGGTCGCGGCGTCGAGCACGTCGGCCCAGTCGTGATGGCTGAGCGTCGTCTGCGCGAGCAGCGCGACGGGTCCTTCGATGTCGAGAGCAGCGACGTCGTCGACACTCTCGACCAGGTGCATGGCATGGGGGGCGACGGCCATGGTGCCGACGGCTTCGTCATGGCCTTCGTGGCCGACGTAGACGATGTTGAACCCCTTGCCGGCGCGCACCTTCGCCTCGTGGTGGACCTTGGTCACGAGCGGGCAGACAGCGTTCACGACGAAACCGCCGTTGGCCTGAGCGGCCGCCACGACTTCAGGCGGGGAACCATGCGCGCTCAGCATCAGGGGAGCTCCGGCAGGAACGTCGCCAAGGCTGTCGACGAAGATCACCCCGAGGTCGCGGAACCGATCGACGACCAGACGGTTGTGGACGATCTCGTGGTAGCAGTAGACCGGCGGCTCGAACATCCGCACCAGCCAGGTGAGCGCTTTGATGGCCATCTCGACGCCGGCGCAGAACCCCCGCGGCGCGGCGAGGAGCACCTGATCGACGCCACCGGTGCCATCAGCATGCTCGATCGGGACGCCGGTCGGCGTGGACGAAGTGTTCACCCGTTCGAGGGTATCGGGGTCGACGCCATACGCGGTTCTCTGCGGTCGTTCGACGGAGGTGCGGGCGGTGCGGGCGTCGACGAGACGTGACCGTGGGCACGGTTGGGGCGTCCCGACCGGAAGAACGGAGGTGACCGGTAGGCTTGATGGGTTCTGTCACCGGACAGACGATGCCGAAGGGGGACGGGGTGAACGTAGCCGAGCGAAGCGACCAGTCGACGCGCACCGCCACCGGCGTCTCCCTCCCGTCGGTCGTCAGCGTCGCTCCTGGCTCGGCGGCCGAGGGCGCGGGGATCGTCTGCGGCGACGAACTGGTGACCGTCAACGGCCAGGTCGTGCGGGACGTGATCCAGTACCGGCTCCTGGTCGACGAGGCCGAGGTATCCCTCGTGGTTCGCCGCGGCGGCCTCGAGTTCGACGTCGAGATCGCCAAGGCCGAGGGCGAGGCTCTGGGCATCGAAGTGCAATCGGCGTTGTTCGACCAACTGCGCACTTGCGACAACCACTGTTCGTTCTGCTTCATCTACCAGTTGCCGCCCGGTATGCGGCCGAGCCTGTACCTGAAGGACGACGACTTCCGTCTCTCGTTCCTCTACGGGAACTTCACCACCTTGACCCGATTCACGGAAGCCGATCTGGAACGGGTGATCACGGAGGGTTTGTCGCCGCTGAACGTGAGCATCCACGCCACCGATCCCGACGTGCGGTCGTCGTTGCTGCGCAACCGCCGCGGGGCCACGAGCCTGCGCTGGCTCAAGGCGTTGCTCGACAACGGTGTCGAGGTCCACGGCCAACTCGTCGTGTGCCCAGGCGTGAACGACGGCGACGTCCTCGAAGACACGATGTGCGGGGTGCTCGACGAGTACTCGTCGCTGGCGTCGCTGCATGCCGTGCCGCTCGGCATCTCGAAGTTCAACAAGGAACCATCGCTACGTGTGCATACGGTCGACGAGGCGCGACGCGTCGTCGACACGGTGGCCCGGTGGCAGGAGATCTTCCTGTCGGCGATCGGACGCCGCATGGTGTTCGCCGCGGATGAGTACTACCTCATGGCCGACGTCGAGTTCCCGGCGACCGAGACCTATGAAGACTTCTGCCAGCACGAGAACGGCATCGGGATGACCCGGACGCTCGAGCGGGAGGTGCTCGGTCTCACCGATGCGCCGACCGACGTGGCCTCGGGGTTCTTCGCCTGGGTCGAGGGCGCGCCGGCCGAGGGCTACCGTGCGCCGCGCACGGTCGGCGGTGAGCGGGGTGGGATCGTCTTCGCGCCGAGGCGCAATGCTCCGGTCGCGATACTTAGCGGCGAGTACGGAGCGAAGGTGCTCAACGGCATGCTTCCACCGGTTCTGCGGCAGATCGGACGCGACGACGTCCGCGTCGTTCCGGTCGTGAACGAGTTCTTCGGCGGCAACACCGCTGTGGCCGGACTGATGGTCGGCAGCGACCTCGCCCGAGTGCTCGCGGCCGAGCCGGCCGGCCATCGCTACCTGCTCCCCGATGTCTGCCTGTCGAAGGGCATATTCCTCGACGGCACCCGCCCCGAGGACCTCCCCCGACCCGTCGAGATCGTTCCCACCAATGGCATTGCCCTTCGCGAGGCCCTGATGGTCGGCGCGCCGTCGTGAACACTGCCGAGTCCGGATTCGTCCGCGCGCAGACGAATGCACCGCTCTCGGTGCTCATGGCCCGCCACAGGACAACTGCGTCGTTTCTGTCGGCTCCGTGCGCCCGATGCGGCGTCCTCGTCCTTGCCGTTGGGGCTGAGCCAGCGCGTCGTCCTCCTCCTTGCCTCGAACGCACGGCGCTCGCCATAAACGCACGCCTTGTCCTGTGGCGGGCCATTTGGAAACAGAGAGTTGTATGAGTGAACAGACCGAACGTCGATCGAAGGCCGCCGCTCTGGCGCGTATTTCGCCGAGCAACCCCCGCGGGTTGCCGGTCGTGGTCATCTGCGGCCGCCCCAACGTCGGGAAGTCGACGCTGCTGAACCGCTTCGTCGGCCGTCGCGAGGCGATCGTCGAGGAGAAGCCGGGCGTCACCCGCGACCGCAAGGACGTGGAGGCCGAGTGGAACGGCGTGCCCTTCATCGTCGCCGACACCGGCGGGTGGCTGGCGTCGGGCTCAGAGCTTGACGACAAGGTCAGCGAAGCGGCGGAGAAGGCGATCGCGGATGCGGACGTGTGCCTGATGGTGGTCGACGTGGCCGTCGGGTTGACCGAGGAGGACGAGCGGGTCGCCGATCTTCTGCGTCGGAGCAGGCCGAAGGGGTCGGTGTTCCTCATCGTCAACAAGGTCGACGGCGAGACCCGGATGCCTGACATCTGGCAGTTCGCCCGTCTCGGTCTCGGTGATCCGTGGCCGGTCAGCGCGCTGCACGGTAACGGCTCCGGCGACGTGCTCGACGCAGTGCTCGCCCAGCTTCCCGACGCCAAGCGTCAGGTACAGCCGGTCGTCGAGGACGAGAATGCCCCGTTCGACCACGAACGGGCATCGGACGAGGCGAGGTTCGACACGATCGGGGTCGGCGGGGGAGCGACTCCCAAGGTTGTGATCGCCGGACGGCCGAACGTCGGGAAGTCGACGCTGTTCAACCGGCTCATCGGCGACGAACGCTCGATCGTCCACGACATGGCCGGCACTACGCGTGACACCGTCGACACCGTCATCGAGACGGCGGAAGGTCAGATCTGCTTCATCGACACCGCCGGCATGCGTCGTCGCAGCAAGATCGACGAGGGGACCGAGTACTTCTCGCTCGTGCGAGCGCTCCAGGCGATCGACGAGGCCGACGCGGCCGTGCTGGTGATCGATGCACGTGAGGGCGTCACCCATCAGGACCAGCGGCTGGCCGAGCGGATCGACGCGTCGGGCTGCCCCATCGTGGTGCTGCTCAACAAGTGGGACCTTCTCAACGAGGACCAGAAGCTGGCCGCCCAGGTGAGCGTCACCGACCGCCTGCAGTTCCTCGCCTACGCCCCGGTGCTGAAAGTAAGTGCACTTTCCGGTTTCGGCGTACACAAGCTGCTGCCGCTGCTCAGTGATTCGGTGCGCAGCTATCACATGCGCGTCCCGACGCGGGCCCTGAACGAACTGGTCCAGGAGGCGCAGCAGATGCATCCCGGTCGCGAAGCCCGGATCCTCTACGCATCACAGGGCGCGACCGACCCGCCCACGTTCACGCTGTTCGCGAACCGTGAGTTGTCACCGCAGTTCCTGCGGTACCTCGAGCGACGCATCCGCGACCGGTTCAACTTCGGGTCGACCCCGCTGAAGCTGCGGGTGCGCAAGCGCGGAGGCTGAGTCGATGGTGAGTCGGTTCCGCCGTGGTCTGATCACTGATGTTCAGCGGCCGACGTGGGTCGTGTCGGTGGTATCGATCGTGTCGATCGTCGGGATCGTTGCCATGGTTTCGCCGGGAGCCGCGGCCGTTTCGCCGACCGGGCGAGTTGTCGCGGCGTCCGTTCGGACGCCGTTCCCGTCGGTTGCGTTCGTCGTGACGTGCGGGCGCTCGCACAGCTCCACCGACGATCCGATCGTCCATCCGGGTCACCCGGGGGCGTCGCACCGTCACGACTTCTTCGGCAACGTGTCCACCGACGCGGGCTCCGACGTCGCATCGCTGACGGACGCGTTGACGACCTGTAATGAGTCGGGCGACAAGGCGGCCTACTGGCTACCGACACTGCGAGGTCCCGGATGGGCTCCTCGTATGCGCGCCTACTACAGCGCCGGTCCGTTGGTTCCGTCCGCGATCGTTGCGTATCCGACCGGGCTGCAGCTGATCGCCGGATCGCCGTCGTCTCGGAGCGTGCCAGGCGTTGATGTCGTCGCGTTCTCGTGTGGTCGTGGCGTCGACGAGCCGGGTTGGAGCGCGTCTCCACCCGCATGTACCGGGTCGACGACGGTTCGTCTGCGCTTTCCGCAGTGCTGGGACGGCGTTCGCCTCCAGGCACCCGGCAACGCCGTCGCCCCCGTCGGCGGGAAATGTCCGTCGACGCACCCGATCGCCCTCCCCCTGCTGCGTGTCGTCGTGTCGACGGTGGGGCGGGTCGCGCCAGCCGACTTCGCCACGAGCGCCGGCGGCGTGAATCGTCTGCACGCAGACTTCCTGAACGCGTGGGACCCATCGGCGCTCGAACGGCTGGTCGCCATGTGCACCCGCGGTGAGCGCGAATCGAATCGGGACGTCAAGCAGTGCCGCACCTCCGGCACCGGTCCCCGGGCGGTCGGTGGGCCCGATACGACGGAGACGAACTTCTAGGCGCTGGTCGCCCCGATCGCCGACGCAAGGCGGGACCGGACGCGGCGGACCACCCGTTGCCATCGTGGCCGGCTGCCGAGGACGAAGACCTTGTGGATCGGCTCGTGGACGGTCCATTCGGTCCGTAGGCCGCGAGGGAACAGGGCGGTGCTCCCCGCCGACAACTCGTGCACATGGGTGTCAGCGATCACGGTGACCCGACCGGCGACGATGTGGACGTATTCGTCCACGTCGTAGATGAAGGTGAAACGGCTCGGCTGGCAGCACCACACGCCGCTGCTGATCGCTCCGCCGGGAGCGGTCGCCGTGATGCGCATCCGTGGACGCGGATCGCCGTCGATGACCCAGCCCGGGGCGAGGGGAGCGTCAACGAGCCCATCGTCGGCGTCGGTCGCCACGGTGACCGGCGACGGTCCCCGCACGGCGAACCGGCTCGTGATGTCCGTCCCCGGTGGCGCAGCGTTCGCGTCACTGCGCGATCGGACAACCTCGACCGTAGTGACCTTCGAAACAGCCATTCCCGTCTATCGGCACGGTCGGCGCGTTGGGAGAGAGGTTGCCCCCAAATATGGGGGCAAAACACCTCCGAACGCCGTTGGGAGGTGTTCTGCCGCAGTCCACGGGGCCGGCGAGTCCACGGCGGCGCGGCCGGGGCCGTTGCGGAAAACGACGAAACGGAGGCGCCCGGAACCGGCCGGGAGGGGACCGCCCTGGCGCGGGATCGTCTACTCGATGACCCAGTTGCGCTTCGCGTTGGGGTCGTGCACCCGCTCGCGTGACGCGTTGATCTCGCGCCAGGCGGCCCGGGCGCCCTCGAATCCAGCGGTCGAGGACTTCTTGTCAGGCTCGAGCATCTTGTAGACGTCGAAGAAGTGCTTGATCTCCTCGAGGAGCTCTTCGGGCAGGTCACGAAGGTCCTCCACGCCGCGCCATCGCGGTTCGCGGGGCGGCACGCAGATGATCTTGGCGTCGGGTCCGGCTTCGTCCTGCATCCACATCACGCCGACCGGTCGGGCCTCGACCCATACGCCCGGGTACGTCGGGTCCTCCAGGAGGACGAGGGCGTCGAGGGCATCGCCGTCCTCGCCGAGGGTGTCGGGGATGAAGCCGTAGTCGGCGGGGTAGACGGTGGCCGAGAACAGCCGGCGGTCGAGGAAGATGTGACCGGACTCGTGGTCGATCTCGAACTTGTTGCGGGAGCCTCTGGGGATTTCGATGGTGACGAAGACGTGACCGTCTTTGGGGGTGCGAGCCATGCCCCCAGTTCACACGCTGGCGGGCGCTAGGTGCGACTTCTCGCCAAACCTCCCGGACACCAGAAGAAAAATTCGGGCGTTTCTGTTCCGTCTCCGGCGGAAGCCCGTACAATCACCGTCCGTCAGCCCCCCGATAGGAGTCTCGAAATGGATCCGTCCTCATTCCGCTGCACCGCCGACATCGTCCGGCACTACGCCGCCGAGAAGCCGAACGACACCATGATCAAGTTCGGCGACCGGACCGTCACGTGGGCCGAGATGGACGGCCGTTCGAGCCAGGTGGCCCAGGCGCTCACCGCCGCCGGCGTGGCGTCACAGGAGCGGGTGGCATTCCTGGAGAAGAACTCGGTCGAGTACTTCGAGGTGCTCTTCGGCTGCTCGAAGGCCAACATCGTCGATGTCTCCGTCAACTGGCGACTCGCCCCCGCCGAGATCCTCTACACGGTGAACGATTCCGAGGCGAAGGTGTTGTTCGTCGGAGCGGACTTCTTCGCCACCGTCGAGTCGATCGAGGGGGACTTCACGTCGGTGAAGACCATCGTCGCTCTGGGCACTCACGATCGGTGGGTCGGCTACGACACCTGGCTCTCGAACCGGCCCGCCGAGGATCCGAAGGCCGAGACCCTTGCCGGCGACATCGCGTTCCAGCTGTACACCTCGGGGACGACCGGTCTGCCCAAGGGGGTCATGACCTCGAACAACAACCTGTTCCAGCTCGTCGCCAACGTCCTCGGGCCGTGGGGCATGGACGAGACGTCGAAGAACGTGGCCACCATGCCGCTGTTCCACATCGGCGGTTCGGGTTGGGCGGTGGCCGGCATGTACATCGGCGCCACGACCCTGCTCGTGCGCGACCCGATGCCGAACGTGCTGCTCGAGCTGATGGAGAAGGAGCGGGCTACGAATGCGTTCTACGTCCCGGCGCTTCTCGCGTTCATGGCAATGACGCCCGGTGCGTCGGACCGGGACTTCTCGTCGATGCGGTCGGTGGTCTACGGCGCCTCGCCGATCACCAACGAAGTGCTGATCGGTTCCATGGCGACCCTCAAGTGCCCGCACATCCAGGTGTACGGGATGACCGAGACGACCGGGGCCATCACCGAACTCTCCCCCGAAGATCACGATCCGGGTGGCCCCCGCGCCCATCTCCTGCGCAGCGCCGGCAAGCCCTATCCGTGGGTCGAGATGAAGATCGTCGACACGGAGACGGGCGAGACGAAGGGCCCCGGCGAAGTGGGTGAGCTGTGGACGCGTTCCCCGCAGAACATGGTCGGGTACTGGAACCATCCCGACGAGACGGCGAAGACCATCACCGAGGACGGCTGGTTGAAGACGGGCGATGCCGGCTACCTCGACGCGGAGGGATTCCTCTTCCTGACCGACCGGGTGAAGGACATGATCGTGTCGGGTGGCGAGAACGTGTACCCCGCCGAGGTCGAGAACGCGTTGGCCTCGTTCCCGGCGATCGCCGAGGTCGCCGTCATCGGTGTGCCGAGCGACAAGTGGGGCGAGACGGTGAAGGCGGTCGTGGTGCTGCGTCCGGACCAGACCGCGACGGAGGCGGAGATCATCGCCCACGCCAAGGGTCTCCTGGCCGGCTACAAGTGCCCGACCTCGGTCGACTTCACCGACGTCCTGCCCCGCAACCCGACGGGCAAGGTCCTCAAGAAGGATCTCCGCGAACCGTACTGGGCGGGCCGCTCCCGCCGGATCAACTAACGGCCATTGGGAGAGAGATTCCCTCAGATATGGGGGCGGAACACCTCCCAATGCCGCTCGGAGGTGTTCAGCCGCACCCGAGCCCCCTCGCGAGCACGTCCGCACCGGGGGCACGGGGGAATCCGGCGCTCGGCTGATTACGCCGCCGGACGGAGGCCGCCGTCGAGCCCGCACATGCGCCGCACCCGCGTCCGCGTGGCGGCATCGTTGACGGTGAAGTCGGTCCACGTCAGGCGCACGGTCGTCCAGCCGAGCTCGGCCGACCGTGCGTCACGGGCGCGGTCCATGGCGAACTGGGCATCGCGGAGATGAAAGGCGCGGCTATCGAACTCGAAGATCACCTTGGTCGGCCGACAGACGGCGTCGGCGCGCCTGATCGTCCCGGGAAACGCAGGGTGCGCCACCTCGAACTCAACGAGTGATCCGACCCCGTAGCGCTCGAACCGACGGCGGGCGAGGGCTTCGAGTTCGCTCGCTGCGTGGATCATCTGTCGCCCGGCTCGCGTCGCCATGAGCGCGGCGAGACGTCGCAGACCTCGTCGGCGTAGCAGTCGAGCCTGATCCAGGCTGCGCAGGACGTCGTCGTACGACGCGATCCGGCGTCGATGGGCGGCGTCGAGAATCCGCTCGAACTGGTCCCACTGCGACGGCGGTGTCCACACGCTGAGGTCGACGAGAGAACGCGCAGGACTGGTGGCCCGCACCAACGACGCGCCCCGAACGGTAAGGGCCGGCCGGAGAGTCTCGATCTCGTCGTCCGGCCAGTGCTTGACCTGACGGATCTCGGCAATGGCGCTCTCGTGGGTCTTGGTGTGCGGCACCAGCAACGTCGGAGGTTGATCGGGGTGAAGGGCGACGTCGAGTCCGTGCATGGCGAGCGCCGTCCGTCCGGCCAGAACGGCGTCCTGATGGGCTTCGAGCAGCGCCGCCGTCGCCAGCGTTCGCCACGTGGGTTCGACGGATGCCGCCGTCAAGACGGCTGGGGCGACGGTGCGCCAGACTCCCGCGGCGAGGCGCCGGTCCACGGTGTGGGCCGCGACACCGGCCTCGAGGAGCTGCGACCGGGCGACGGCTCCGTTCTGGGCTGCAGCCAGGTCATTGAAGAGGCGGTCGGCGTGGTAGTTGATCCTTTCCATGTCGCCATGATGTCGATGTCCGTGCGCGAAATCGCCGGGCGTTCGAGGATGGTCGACGGTGCGGCGTATTGGCGCGCCGATCGGCCGGGGCACCCTCGACGGCGGCGCTCCGGCGCGTATTGCTCCACCGGGCTCAGGGCGGCGTCGAGCGGTGGGGTCAACGTGGAGATGGCGAGCCGTTGTCGGGACGTCGATGTTCGTGAGATCTGTCGCCGGGCCGCAGGCGGTGCGGACGGCGAGGGCGGAGCGGGCGGCGAGGGCAGAGCGGACGGAGCGGACGGAGCGGGCGGCGAGGGCGGACCGGAGAGGGCGGCGAGGGCGGCGCGGACGGGGCGGCGTCGACGGGATGCTGCCAAACGCCTCCTAACGGCGTTAGGAGGCGTTTGGCCCCAATATCTGGGGGCAACCTCTCTCCCAACCGATCCACCGACTACCGTCGCGTAGCCACGCGTTTCCTGTTCAACTTCGACGGAGGTCGGTCACGATGGATTTCAGCAAGCTCAGCAACGGCGACAAGGTTCTCGGGGGTGCCGGACTGCTGTTCCTCATCTCCACGTTCCTGCCGTGGTTCGAGGTTAAAGCCTTTGGCTTCTCGGCCTCTGCCAACGGATGGGACGTCGGCTTCCTGTGGGCCGGGCTGCCGTTCTTCCTCACTCTCGGCATGATGGTCTGGATCGGACTGCGGTTGTTCAGTGCCGTCAAGTTGCCGCCGCAGATCCCGGCGCTGTTCCTCGCCGGCGGTGCGTGCACCTTCCTGTTCCCCTTCCTCAAGCTCCTCATCGGGGAAGACGGTCCCATCTCGCGGGCCTTCGGTCTGTTCCTCGCCGTTATCGCCGGTGCCGGTGTCGCGTTCGGCGGCTACCTGAAGTTCATTGAGGGCGGCGGCAAGATGGATGAGCTCAAGGCGCAGATGTCGGGAATGGCCGGCCAGATCGGCGACAATGCCAAGTCCGCGGCCGCTGATGCCAAGGACGCCGTCGACAAGAAGGACTGATGCGAAACTGAAGCGGTGACTGATCTCGCTGCCGCTTCGGCCCGCGCCCTGCAGGGCAACCTCGCCAAGGAGGGACCCAAACTCGCCCGCCAGAACAAGCTCTTCGTCCGGGACCGCATCGCGCTCCTCGTCGACGAAGGCTCGTTCGTGGAGGATGGGCTGCTCGCCAACGCCAGCGCGCCTACCGGAGACCTTCCCGCTGACGGCGTTGTGACCGGGACGGCCACGATCGAAGGCCGAGTCGTCTGCGTCCTGGCGAACGATCCGACGGTGAAGGCCGGCTCGTGGGGCGCTCGCACCGTCGAGAAGATGATCCGGCTCACCGAGCACGCACTGGCCAACGAGTTCCCGGTCTTCTATCTCGTCGACTCCGCCGGCGCCCGCATCACCGATCAGGTCGAGCTGTTCCCTGGCCGCCGCGGGGCGGGGCGCATCTTCTACAACGAAGTGATGCTGTCGGGAAAGGTCCCGCAGATCTGCTGCCTCTTCGGTCCGTCGGCCGCCGGTGGCGCGTACATACCGTCGTTCTGCGACGTCGTCGTGATGGTCGAGGGCAACGCCTCGATGTACCTCGGTTCGCCCCGGATGGTCGAGATGGTGACGGGAGAGATCACCACGCTCGAAGAAATGGGTGGCGCCCGTATGCACGTGACCACGAGCGGGTGTGGCGACTTCCTCGCCAAGGACGATGCCGAGGCCATCGCCATCGCCAAGCAGTGGTTCTCGTACATGCCCGACAACTGGCGCGCCCGTCCTGCGTCGGTCGCGAACGTCGAACCGGTCACCCCGCTCACGTCGTCGATGATCCCGCTCGAGGACCGAAAGGCCTACGACATGCGCAAGGTCATACGCGCGCTTGTCGATGAAGGATCGTGGATGGAGGCCAAGCCGCTGTTCGCGAAGGAGCTGGTGATCGGATTCGGGCGCCTCGGCGGCGCCGTGACGGGCTTCGTCGCGAACAACCCGATGCAGAAGGGCGGTGTGCTGTTCCACGATTCCGCCGACAAGGCGGCGCGCTTCGTGTGGTTGTGCGATGCGTTCAACATCCCGCTGGTGTTCCTGTCCGATGTTCCGGGCTTCATGGTCGGCACCGCGGTCGAACGGGTCGGAATCATCCGTCACGGGGCGAAGATGATCACGGCGATCTCCGAGGCCACGGTGCCCAAGGTGTGCGTGATCGTCCGCAAGGCCTACGGGGCGGGGCTGTACGCGATGTGTGGTCCGGCGTTCGAGCCGGAGGCGACCATCGCCCTCCCGATGGCGAAGATCGCGGTGATGGGGCCCGAGCCGGCGGTGAACGCGGTGTACGCGAACAAGATCGCCGAGATCGAGGACTCTTCGGAACGTGAGGCGTTCGTGATGGCGAAGCGGGCCGAGTACGAGCAAGACGTCGACCTCCTGCGGTTGGCATCGGAGTTGGTCATCGATGCCATCGTCGAGCCCGAAGCGTTGCGTGCCGACCTCCGGGCTCGTCTCTCGCGTGCGGTCAACAAGCCGAGGGTCACGGTCGAGAAACGTCATGGCGTCCCACCGGTCTGAGCCATGATGCCGATGTCGCTACCGGAATCGGTCCAGATCCGCGACGTCGGTCCGCGTGACGGTCTGCAGGCGGAGGCCCCCGTCGATGTCGCAGATCGCGTCCGCCTCATCGACGCGCTCATCGACGCCGGCGTGACGCGCATCGAACTGTGCTCGTTCGTCTCGCCCAAGGCGGTGCCGTCGATGGCCGGCGCGGCCGAGGTCGTCAGCGGGGTCGGGGTGCGCGATGGGATCCGGCGTACCGCGCTGGTGCCGAATCTTCGCGGTGCGCAGATGGCGATGGACGCCGGGGTCGACGAGTTGTCGGTGACGATCTCGGCGAGCCCGGCGTATTCGGAGAAGAACACGAAGATGACGATCGACGAAGCGGTTTCGTCCGTCGAGTCGATCGCGTCATTCGTCGCCGGCTCGGTGCCGATCGATGTGGTTCTGTCGTGTTCCTTCGGGTCCCCCTACGAAGGCGAGATCGGTGTTGCCGAGGTGGCCCGTCTGGCGGACCGGGTACTTGGCGTCGGAGCGACGTGCGTGACCCTCGCCGACACCACGGGCATGGCGACCCCGCGGCGGGTCAGCGACGTTGTATGCGCGCTGAGTGCCTCGGCCCGCGCCGGGGTGGGCGTGCACCTGCATGAGACACGAGGGACCGGCCTGGTCAATGCGTACGCGGCGATGCAGCTCGGCGTGCGTCGCTTCGATACGTCGGTCGGCGGGCTGGGCGGCTCGCCGTTCGCCGCCGGGGCGGCGGGGAACCTGGCGACCGAGGACCTCGTGTACCTGTGCGACGATCTTGGCGTGGCCACCGGAATCGACCTTGGCCGTCTGCTCGCGGCGTCGAAGCTCACGGCGTCGATCGTCGGCCGGTCGGTGCCGTCCCGGGTTGCCGCAGCCGGGCCCCGGCTCTCGGAGGGATGAGTCATGCCCTGGTGTGACGCCTGTGCGAAGTACTGGGCGCCGAACGCCATGGAGAAGTACGGTGCCTGCCCGCAGTGCAAGACCGTCTTGGCTACCCGGGGCGCCCTTCGCATGGAAGCCCGATCCCTCGGCGTGCCGGCTCCGGGGGAGACCGAGGGCGAGGCCCCGAAAGCCCCTTGGCATTTCAAGGTGGCGGTGGTCTGCGTGGCGATCTATCTCGGTTGGCGGGTCGTCCAGATGGTGCAGTGGCTGCTCTGACGAGACTCGGCCGCTCGTCGCCGCGACGGCGCCCCAACCGCGTCAGACGCTGACCGCCACCCCTGCCGGTACGGTGATCCCCTCGTGTCCACCTTTCTCGGTCCCCTGATCGTCGTGCGCCATGGAGAGACCGAGTGGTCACGGCTCGGCCGCCACACGGGCCGTACGGATCTGGATCTCACTGATCTGGGCCGAGAGCAGGCCCGCGCTGCTGCCGCGGTGATCGTCGAAGTCCTCGACGGGCGAAGTGTCGGTCTTGTCTTCTCGAGTCCTCGCCGGCGTGCACTGGCTACCGCCGAGCTTGCGCTGTCGACATTCGGCGTCTCGCCGGTGATCGACGATCGGCTGGCCGAGTTCGACTACGGCGCCTACGAAGGACTGCTCGCCGACGAGATCCTTGCCCGAGACCCGTCGTGGAAGCTGTGGCGCGACGGGTGTCCGGACGGCGAGTCGCCGGCCGACGTCGCATCGCGGTGCGATGCCTTCCTCGGCGACCTTGATGCGGAGGCGGAGGGGAAGGCCTTGACGGAAGATCGTGCTGTGGTCGTCGTCTGCCACGGACATCTCAGCCGGGCGCTGGTGAGCCGGGCCGTCGGTTGGCCGGTCGACACCGCCGAGGGACTCGACAACGGCACAGCGTCGGTCGCTCTGGTCGAAGGCCGCAAGGGGCGCCGGGTGCTTCGCCTCTGGAATCACCAGCGCGCTTAGCGCCTTGTGTCAGGGAGATGGTCAGCGGGTCACCCGGATGGTCGAGCCCGTCGTGTCATGAGGTCCGACGATGGTCGATCCGGCCGCTCGGAACGCCTGAAGAGCGGCGAGCACCTCATGGGTCAGTTGCTCGCCCGGCACGACCAGGGGAATACCCGGCGGGTAGGGGATCAGGTACTCCGCGCACGTACGATCACGAGCGTCGTCGGCGGAGACGGTGTCGACCTCGGCGCTGAGCGCGATCCGTGGGGCAACGCTCTGCGTTGGGATCGGCAACGCGCTGAGGGCCGAGGACGGGCGCGAAGGGGCCTGCGCCGCGTGGAGTCGACCGAGCGCCGAGAGGAGAAGCTTGAGAGACGTCTCGGTGTCGCCAAAGGTAAGTGAACAGACGATTCGGCGGAAGTCGGCGAGCTCGATCCAGATCCGGGCGTTCTCGCGGAGCCACTTCGACGCCGCGAAGCCGCTCCATCCGCGACCAGATACGTCGATAACCAATTTGGCCGGGTCGGCCGAAACCCCATCACGCCGCAGGTCGACGACACGGAACCCGTCCAGAGCGCTGATGGCTCTTCGGGCCGATGCGGCGAGCGCATCGAGCCCGGCAAAGAGATCGCCGGCCGACTGGTCGAGTTCGGCCCGGGCCATGTCGAGCGACACCGTGAGCAACGCCGACGGAGAAGACGACTGGAGCATCGGCAGGGCCCGTTCCAGACGCGCGGCATCGAAACCGTCGCGAACGTGGAGCATGGATGCCTGGGTGAGCGCACGCAGCGTCTTGTGGGTCGACTGGATGACGATGTCCGCACCCTCGGCCAAAGCCGACAAGGGGAATGCGGGGTGAAAGCCGAAGTGTGAGCCGTGCGCCTCGTCGACCACGAGCACGGCGCCGGTGAGGTCGGCCAGCGTCCGATACGGAGCAAGGTCGCACGCCATGCCGTAGTAGTTGGGACGCGTCACGTGCACGATGGCGAGACGGTCCGGCAGCTCGGCATTCGCCGCGGGATCGGCGAGAAACCACCCGTCCTCGTCGGCATCGTGGGCCACCGGCAGGTAGTGCGGCACGGCGCCGCTGAGCACGATCCCGGCGTAGACACTGCGATGCGAGCCGCGCAGGACGGCGACGTGGTCGCCATCGCCGGCGTGGGCAACGAACGCCGCCAGGTTGCCCACGGTCGATCCGCCGACGAGGAAGAACGTTCGTCCGGCACCGAATGTCGCCGCCGCTGCGTCCTGGGCCGCGGCCATCGCCGCCGAGGGCGCGTGCAGGTAATCGAAGCCGCCCATCTCGCTCACGTCGTGATGCCAGATCTCCGAGCCGAGCGTCGACTCGGCGAGAACCGAAGGTGGATGCTGCTTGTGCCCGGGCATGTGGAACGACGCCACCTCGCCCCGCGCGTAGGTCCGCAGCGACTCGGCGAGCGGCGCAAGTGCCGACGGCTCTTCGGTCACGGCATGCTCTATGGGCGCACGACGGCGGCGAGCAGAGCCTGCAGCTTGAGCTGGGTCTCGGTGAGCTCGGCCAGGGGATCGGAGTCGGCCACGATGCCACCGCCCGCGTGCATCCGGGCCCGATTACCGCTCACCTGTGCAGAACGCAGTCCGACGGCCCACTCACCGTTGCCGGCGGCGTCGACCCAGCCGACCGGACCGGCGTAGCGGCCGCGCGGCACCGGCTCGAGCTCGCTGATCGTGGCCAGGGCGAGTTCGACGGGGACTCCGCCGACCGCGGGAGTTGGGTGCAGGAGCCCGGCGAGTTCAAGGGCGGTGGGCGACGTTCGGTCGTGGACCTGATCGGCGCGCAGCGAGCCAGTGATGAGCGTCGCGAGGTGAGAGACGTTGCGTAGCGACAGCACCGTCGGGGTCCGGGGCACGTCGAGTTCGTCGCAGAGAGGCCGGAGCAGCGCCGCCATCGCGTCGATGACGAGCGAGTGTTCCCATCGATCCTTCGACGACGCCAGCAGGCTCGCCGCCAATCGGGCATCGGTCTCGGGATCGCCGGACCGGGCGATCGTTCCGGCCAGCGGATGGGCCCGAACGGCTGAACCCTTGCGACTCACGAGGAGCTCGGGGCTGGCGCCGAGGAACCCTTCGACGTGGAACACCATGCAGCTCGGGAACAGTGCCCGGAGGCGGCCGAGGATCTCGCCGATGATGAGCGGTCCGGTGGCCTCGACATCGACGGCGCGGGCGAGCACGACCTTCTCGAGGGGTCCCTCGTTGATGGCGGCGACGGCGGTGGCGATGCGATCGCACCACTGCTCATGGGTGACCGTCGAGTGCAGGTCGAAGCCGTGCGGCGACCATGCCGCGCTCGTTGGGCCGACCATCTCCGACGATTCGAGCCGCGAGCCGTGCTCGACGCCTTGCGCGGCGTCGACCTCGGTGGCGTGCACCCGGGTCATCCACGCGGTGCCATCGCTCGACTTCGCCACCAGAAGTTCAGGCACCGTGAGGTACCCCGGGTCATGGGGAAGGAACGCGAGTGCGCCGATGGCCACGGGTCCAGAGGCGGCTCGGTGCATCGGATCGTCGGCGACGACCGCGCCGAGGATCGCGCGGACGTGGCCGACCGCCGCAGCGCCCCCCGGGACCGGGATGCGAAAGGCGCTGCCACGGGCCGCCAACCCGACACCGTCGCGCATGAAGAGCATGCCTTCGTCACCGGCAAAGGCCAGCAGATCGAGCTCCTTGGCCATCTCCTCAGGCAGCGGACGCGTGACGGCGGTCCACTGCGACGCGTCCTGTGGTCCTGTGACCGTAGGTGTGCGTACGACCGGCGGGGTGATCTCGCCGGCGGAGCGTGTCTCGGTGTTCATCCCTGTCTGGTCCCCACGATGAGCTGCGCGGCGCCGCCGAGCAGGAGCCGACGCTGGACACCGGAGAACCCGGCGGAGCGGAGACGATCGAGCATGACCGGTGGGTCGGGCAGGTACGCGAGCGACTTCGGAAGGTATCGGTAGGCGGTGCTGTCGCTCAGCGCGCTGCCGATCAACGGCACGATTCGTCCGAAATAGATCCCGTGACCGAAGCGGAGAAGCGGGTTCTCCGGAGACGCCGCGTCGAGGAACGCGATACGTCCGCCGGGCCGCACGACGCGCGCTGTCTCGTCGAAGAACGCGCCGAGGTCGGTGAAGTTCCGGAGAGCAAAGCCACAGGTGACCCCGTCGACGGCTCCCGACGGCACCGGGAGGTGCAGGGCGTCGCACTGCACGAGGGGGCTGGACGTGCGGGCGTGGTGCAGCATGCCGAACGACAGATCCATGCCGATGGCGTCGAATCCACGGGCGGTGAGGTCCCGGCAGAAGTCGCCGGTACCGGCCGCCAGGTCGAGGATCCGGGAGCCGGCGGGGAGACCGAGTGAGTCGATGGTGCGACGGCGCCACGCCACGTCGAGCCGGAACGTCATCACCCGGTTGACGAGGTCGTACCGAGGGCTGATCGTGTCGAACATGTCACGAACCGCCTTGGTCTTGGCGTCACCCGTCGGAAGACCCTCGGAGAGGTCGATGGTGGGGCTGGACGGCGGACCGGAGGACACGAACGTCCAGGCTAGGGCCGGTCGGTGCGTTGCACCCTGCTCGCTTTGATGCTCTGCTGTGATCCGCGACACGTCGCGTGTGTGCCGACGGCTCGGAACCGGCTCACTCGGACGACTTCTGGTGGAGGGCTCGAGAGAGCTCGTCGGCCGTTGCCCGGGTGGTGTTGGTGCGACCGATGCGTCCGGGCGCCTCGTCGCGGCCCCCGGCCGCGAACTGGGCCGCACCGAGGGCGACGAGGCCGGCGGCGATGATGAGGACGAGGATGCGCCCACCGGCGTCGCACGCAACAACTGCCCACACTCCGGCCGCGAGACCGGTCGCAATGTTCGCTGCTCCGAACGGACGAATGCGGCTGACCAGAGCACCCTTTCCCATGCCGGCCCGCCCGATGACACACGCGGCGACGAGCAGACCGACGCCCACGAGGGCCACCAGCCAGCCCGGTGCGGGGAGGACGGGGCCGAGCAGCGGGTTGAACACCAGCACGAATCCGACGATCAGCTCGAAGAGGGCGTCCAGGTTGAACAGCGTTGACCGTCGCATCAACGAACCCGCGGGACGAACGACGAAACCATGTCCTTCAGTCTGGTCTGCTGCGGCCGGACGAGCGACGTCGGGCACATTGCCGCCGCGGTGCGCGGCCGTACAGCCACGACCCCGTAACCTTGATGGGCTGTGCTTGCGGTCGCCACCATCTCCAGTCTCCCGGTCGACCGATTCGTCGTCGATCCGGATCCGGTCGCCATCACGACCCCTGCGTACGGTTCGCAAGGTTGTTGGCACCGTGCTTGAGGTAACCAATCTCCGTATCGACCTCGGCCACCGGGTCCTGCTGAACGGCGCATCGTTCCGCCTCGGCGCAGGGGAGAAGGTCGCGCTCGTCGGGCCGAACGGCGCCGGCAAGACCACGATGCTCCGCACCATCGCCGGTGAACGCAAGCCCAACGGGGGCACCGTGACGCTCCCTGAGCACCGCGGCTGGCTCCGCCAGGACGTGTCGGCGCGTCCCGAGGACGCCGGCAAGTTGGTCTTCGATCATCTCCTCGACGGCTCACCGTTGCGCCAGATGCAGGTGCAGATGGAGGACTGGCAGCAGCGGATCGAGAAAGCCGGCATCGACATGGGTGCGGGCATCGACGGCGCCGACGAGGTCCTCGACAAGGCCGTTCGGAAGTTCACCAACCTCGAGGAGCGGTTCCGCACGCTCGGCGGTTACCAGCTCGAATCGGACGCCGAGCGGATGGCGGCCGGCGTCGGGCTCGACGAGGACGCGCTGCTGCGAGAGGTCGGGATGCTCTCCGGTGGTCAGCGTCGTCGCCTCGAGTTAGCGCGTCTGCTGTTGGCCGGTGGCGATCTGCTGGTGCTCGACGAACCGACGAACCACCTCGACGTCGATGCCAAGAACTGGGTCATGGAGTTCCTGAAGAGCTCGAAGTCGACGATCCTCGTGGTCAGCCACGACATCGAGCTGATGGACTCCGCCATCGATCGCGTGATCGCGCTAGAGAACGCTCGTATCGATGAGTACAAAGGTACGTACACTCAGTTTCTCGCCCAGCGCGAGGAACGGGAGTCACAGCGCGATCGTGAGCAGGCGAACTTCGACAAGGAAGTGACGCGCCTCGAGAAGACGATCGACAAGTTCCGCGGCGCCAACGCCACCCACGTCCAGAAGCGCAATGCGCTGCTGAAGCGGATCGAGCAGATGAACAAGGGGCGCCCGTCCGACGCGATGGTCGTGAAGCGCCGCAAGATGAAGGTGCGCTTCCCCGAGCCGGTCCGCGCCGGCGACATGGCACTGCGAGTCGAAGACCTGGCCAAGGCATTCGACGACACGGTGATCTTCGCCAAGGTCAACTTCACAGTGTCGCGTGGTGATCGCTTTCTTGTCCTCGGCCTCAACGGTGCCGGCAAGACCACGCTGCTCCGCACGATCGCCGGGGTCTACGAGAAGGATGCCGGCGAGATCGTTCTCGGCGCCAACGTCAAGCTCGGCTTCTACGCCCAGGAACACGAGGACCTTCGGGGCGGCCGCAGCGTTCTCGCGCTGTTGCGTGAGGCCGGGCCGACGGTTCCTGACCCGATCCTGCGCGCCCTGCTCGGACACTTCGGTCTCGTCGGCGACGTGGCCGACCAGGATGCCGAGACGCTGTCCGGTGGCGAGAAGACCAAGCTGTCGCTCGCCCGCCTGATGATCGGTCGCAGCAACGTCCTGCTCCTCGACGAGCCCACGAACAACCTTGACCCGCCATCACGCGAGGCCGTCCTGGCGGCCCTGCAGAACTACACCGGCACGGTGATCCTCGTCAGCCACGACACCGAGTTCGTCACTCAGCTCGCTCCGAACGGTGTGCTGATGATGCCCGAGGGCGCGCTGCTGCACTACGACGAGAAGATGCTCGACCTGATCGAGCTCCGCTAGCCACGTTCGTCACCGACGTGTCGCGCTCGGTCGCTCCAGGAGCGACCCGGCGCGACAACTCCCCAGGTTCCCTAGCCCAGCGGTTGTGGCGCCGGTTCGAGCATGAGCTCGGTGCCGACGTAGGGGTTCGCCCGGGCCACGTCGACGTCGAGGTCCACCCCGAGGCCCGGTTCGGACGACGGGATCACGTATCCGTTCTCCCACTTCACCGGCGTGCGGAGGATCTCGGCGTGGAAGCCGGTCCAGTTCTGGATGCCTTCAAGGATCAAGAAGTTCGGCGAGCATGCGCTCAGCGCGATGTTTGCCGCGCCGCCGATGGGGCCGTTGTAGAGGTGCGGGGCGATCTGGGCGTAGTGGGCTTCGGCCATCGACGCGATCTTCTTCCCTTCGAGCAGTCCGCCACAGCGGGCGAGGTTGAGCTGGAGGATCGAGGCGGCGCCGGTCTGCAGCACGCGGGCGAATTCGTACTTGGTGGTCAGGCGCTCGCCGGTGGAGATGGGGATGGTGGTCTGTCGGGCGACCTTGGCCATCTCCTCGGGCATCTCGGGTGGTGTGGGTTCTTCGAACCAGAGCGGATCGTAGGACTCGAGCCGGCGGGCCAGGCGGATCGCGCCGGCCGCGGTGAACTGACCGTGGGTGCCGAAGAGGATGTCGACCTTGGGCCCGACGGCGCGGCGAACGGCACGCACCATCGCTTCGCACCGGTCCATCGCTTCAAGCGACGGCTGGCGGGGATCGAACACGCCGTAGCCTCCGACGGGGTCGAACTTGACCGCGGTGAAGCCCTGCTCCATCGCCCGGACCGCAGCAGCGGCGCAGACGTCGGGGTCGGAGTACACGGGATCGTCGGGATGGGCGTCGACGCCGGCTGGCGGGTAAAGGTACGTGTACGTACGAAGCTTCTCGTGGACGCGTCCGCCGAGAAGTTCGTAGACCGGCTTGTTGCACTCCTTGCCGATGATGTCCCAGCACGCCATCTCCAACCCGCTGAGCACGCTTACCAGGCTGAGATCCGGTCGCATCGTGTATCCCCGGCCGTAGACGCTTCGCCACATCGTCTCGATCCGGAACGGGTCGTGGTCGATCAGATGACGCTCGGCAACGTCGACGATCATGTCGGCGACGATGGCGGGGGAGAACGTCGCGGCGTAGACCTCGCCGACCCCGGTCACTCCGCTGTCGGTCGTCAGCTTCAGGAAGATCCAGTATCGGCCGCCGAAGCGCGGCGGCGGGTTGCCAACGACGAAGGTCTCGATACCGGTGATCTTCATGCCCACGATCATGGCCGCGAGCGCAGGGCCTTCGCAGGTGCCCGTCGTTCCCATCACGACACAGGGGATCGCCAAACCCGATGGTTGGTTGCTGAACGCAAGGGCTCGATGTTCGCCATGTCGGTCGGATCGGATCGGATCGGCTTGAAGGCTCCTTCGGTTTGCATCGGGCCGATGACGCAAGGCGACCATGCACAGGGAGGTCACCCGCCGGGCTTCGTGATCGGCGCGCTGTGTGGCTTCTGCGCCGCCGGGCGTGGCACCAGGCAATTCGCGTGCATTCTCCGAGCCTGCGATGAGCCGTCAAGATGGGCGCATGGACTACGACATGATCGCCGGGATCTTCCTCACACCGACGGGGGCCGAACCGACTGCGGTCATGCCGCCCTCCTCCCCGGCTCGACGATTGCGCGACGCCATCGAGCCGATCGCCACGATCGGTTGGTGGTCTCGTTCGGCGGCCGAGGCGGCGCTCGCGCTGGGCCATGACTTCTTCGACGGCTATGTGTGGGGGCGGGCGGCTGCTCTCGGAGCAGACGTTGCCACACCGGTGGTCATCTCGGCGTTCGGGGTGTTCAACGGTGCCCTGGTCGGCCCGGTCTATGAGCACGGCCGGAGCATTTCGTCGCGCGCCGCCGTGCTGGCCAGCCGCTCCTCCGGTGCCGCGGCGGGGCTGCGCCATGCGACGTCGGGAATCGACGAGAACGTGATCTCCACGGCGGGCGCGACGCTGCTCGCTGCGGTCTCGACCATCGAGCCCGGGCCGCGGCACCTGTTCGGCGCGCTGCAGGCGCTCGCCGTACCGGACGACTCGTACGGTCGGCTGTGGCGTGCCGCCGAACTGGTCCGCGAGCACCGCGGGGACACGCACCTCGCAGCGTGCGCCGTCGCCGGGCTCGACATGGCCGAGATGAACGTGCTCACGGAGGTCTGGCTGGGCTACCCGGTGGGTGAGTACTCCTCCACCCGCGGCTTCGACGCAGCGTCGTTGGCGTCAGCGGTCGAAAGCCTGACCGGGCGAGGTTGGATGGCCGATGGCGGGACGCTCACGACAGCCGGACGCGCTGCGCGCGATGCCATCGAGTCGGCGACCGACCTCGGCCAGGCGCGCCTGATCGAGGCGATCGGCTCCGGGCTCGACGATCTCGTTGCCACCCTCGGCCGCATCAGCGACGCTGTGCTCGAGGCGAGGGCGGCACCCGCCGATCCGCGCAAGCGCGCCGCCGGCTGACCCTGGTCCGGTCAGGCGTAGCTCACGCCGCTGATGTGTGTTCGTGAACGGCCGCGACCAGCGCAGCGAACTCGGTCGCTTCGGCGGCGGAGAGCGCACTGAATGCCGGAGTGATGAGCTCGGTAGTCAGCTCCTCGGCCTGGGCGAGACGGTTCTCCATCCCGGCGATGTCGAGAAGATCGGTGCGCCAATCGCGCCAGCCGAAGTTCTTCAGCCCCGCCTCGCCGAGCTTGCCGAAGTGCGCCTGGAACGGCGTGAGCCCTGCCGCCAGGACGGCAACGATGTGCGCGCTGCCGCGGTGCTCGCGGAGCACATGGAGGACCTGATAGGCGCGAGCGGGGGCGTCGGCGGCCAGGGGCTCGGATCGCCAACCGGCGAACAGAGCGAGCGCCGAACAGTCCGCGGCCTCGATGATCCTCTCGCCCAGTTCGCAGACCCTCTCCAGGCCGTCGAGGCCGATGAGATGACGTCGACCCCACGTCTGAGCAGCGCCGGCGAACGCCGACCCGGCCTGTCGCGGCGACATGACGGCCTTGGACGAATCCCAGAACTTGCGGATCAGGCTCGGCGCGAAGAACCCGAACGCGGAGATGATGACGTCGGCATCGACGTCGCCCAGGACGCCGCCCCGCCCCGCTGTGTAGAACGCGAACGGGTGGGAGAAGCCGAGTTCGGCGCCGATCTCGTTCGTCTCCGGGATCAACATGAACTTCGCCCCGATTGCGTTGATCGGCGCCGCCGTGGAGCTGGCGAGTTCGGCTGCGTTCATTCCGTATCTCCTCCGTTCGAGTCGTTCGGCGCTACCCAGGAGATGGCGGCCTTCGGTGCTTTCGGTTTCTTGGGCGGCTTCTGGGTCACAGCCGGTCGAACCGCCCCGGGCACGACGACTCCGTCAAGGTCGTGGCGCGGCGGATAGGCCGGCTTGAGCGTGTCGAGGACCGACGTAAGGATGGTCAGGACCGCGAAGTCGCGATACCACTTCTTGTCCGCCGGCACGACGAACCACGGCGCATGTGTGGTGGACGTCTTCTCGATCGCGTCGTCATAGGCCCGCTGGTAGCTCGGCCACAGCTCACGATCCTCGAGGTCGCCGAGGCGGAACTTCCAGCGCTTGTCGAGACGATCGACGCGGGCCTGGAGACGGTTCGCCTGCTCCTGACGGGAAATGTGGAGCATGACCTTGACGACTGTCGTGCCCTCGGCCTCGAGCCCTTCTTCGAAGCTGTTGATGATCGTGTAGCGGTGCTGCCAGACGCTCGGCGGTTTGAGCTTGCGGACCCGGACGGCGAGAACATCTTCGTAGTGGGAACGGTTGAAGATGCCGATCTTGCCCTTCGCCGGCATTCGTTGGTGGATCCGCCACAGGAAGTCGTGCGCCAGCTCGTGTTCTGTCGGAACCCCCCAACTCGTCACCTCGGCGCCTACCGGATGCATGCCCAGGTACAGGCTCTTCACCGTGCCGTCCTTGCCCCCGCCATCCATGGCCTGCAGGACGACCAGGACGCTGCGCTCCTGCTCCGCCATGAATCGGTCCTGGACCACCCTGAGTCGTTTCCGCAGTTCATTGGATGCTGCGTCCGTTGCGGAGCGGTCGCCCGGGGCGTCGGGGGTCGAGGCGGGATCGATTGCCGCAAGCTTGAAAGGGTGCTGGGGACGGATCCGCCAGGCATCGAGACCATTAGCGTGGAAGGCTGCGCTCACGACCCGGCAGGTTAAACGCTCCTCCGCCGCGACGTGCGCCAGCAAGGTTGCGATCCGGCTAACTCCTCGTGGCGCAGCAAGCGTTCTCATGAGAGAAGAATCGACCCGACAGGTGTCCCAAGCCCCTCAGGTCCCCGTCATGGGATCCTCACACGCCTAGGGTTTGATGGTTCCGACACCGGGGCACACGTATCCGCCGGTGCATGCCCGATACCAACGATCGGCAATCCCGAATCGGGATCGGCTCCATAGGAGAATCTTCATGACACGACCCCTCACCACATCACGTCGTCTCGGCTTCGCGCTGCTCGCGGCATCGCTCACCGCAGCACTCACTGTTGGTCCGGTGCTCGCCGCGACGAAGACGACGAAGAAGACGACGAAGACGACGAAGGCGAAGAAGCCCAACAAGGTGTTGCGGTCCCCGAACGGGCGACCCCCGAAGCCGGCGGCACCGTTCTTCTGGGACGTGCCCTCGGGTGACGCCAGTCTGGTCGGCGAAAAGAGCTTCGAGGCCGCCACCACGAAGATCGTGCCGAGCAACAAGATCCTGAAGCTCCTCATCGTCGGATCCGACGCTCGAGATGGTCAGCCGGTCAGTCGAACCCGCGCCGACTCGATCCACCTGCTGCTGTGGAATCCGGCGTTCAACAAGGGCATCCTCGTCGGCTTCCCGAGGGACTCGATCGTCCCGACGGCCAAAGGGGAGCGCAAGCTCACCGAGACCCTCTCGACTGGCGGACCCAAGGAGCTCGTCGATGCCATCAACCGGCTGTCCGGTCTCAAGGTCGAGGACTACATCATCACCGGCTTCGGCGGCTTCGTGAAGATGGTCGATGAGATCGGCGGTGTGAACGTGCTCGTCGATCCGGCCATGAACGACACCGTCTCCGGAGCGACGTTCCAGAAGGGTTGGTTCGCCATGAACGGCCAGGCTGCCCTGGCGTTCTCCCGCAACCGCAAGGGCGTGGCCAACGGCGACTTCACCCGGTCGTTCAACCAGGGCTCGCTCCTGCTCTACTCGCTCGCCAAGCTTCGTGAAGAGGTGAGCGACGCGCCCGGGCTGGTGAAGTGGATCCGCATCCTCCAGGCCAACACCGACACCAACCTGAAGCCGACCGACATGCTCACGCTGGCCCAGATCGCCCGCAGCATCGACCCGTCGAGCATGCAGAACGTCGTGCTTGCAGGAAAGAACGCAAAGCTCGG
>JANMYF010000315.1:0-20790 GCA_031381685.1 Acidimicrobiia bacterium | reverse complement strand
GGGGACCTTGTTCGCGGCGCCGGCAACGCCGAACGCCTTGCGGATCACCACGCAGCAGAACGGGCTCGTCGACTGTCCGAGCGCGGCAAGAGCGGCGGATCCGAATCGGATCGTCGCTGCTTCCTCGGACTGCTTGCCGATCAGGAAACCGGGACAGTCCTCGAGGTGGACCAACGGGAGGTGGAACGTGGAGGCGACATCGATGAACCGGGTGACCTTGCGTGACGCATCCGCGGTCCACGCACCCGCGTAGACGTAGGGGTCCTCGGCGAAGATCGCGACCGGCCACCCGTCGAGCCGGGCGAAGCCGGTGATGATCGACTTGCCCCACCCCTTCCCGATCTCGAAGAACGAGCTGTCGTCAGCATCCGGACCGACACGGTCGACAATCGAGTTGATGATCGTGCGCATCTTGTAGACCTTGCGCGGATCTCGCGGCACCACCGATGCCAGCGAGTCGTCACGCCGGTTTGGATCGTCGGTCGGCGCGGTCCGCGGCGGTAGCTCGTCGACATTGCTGGGGAGGTAGCTGAGGAAGCGGCGCGCTGCGGCGAAGGCCTCCTCCTCGGACTGGGCCACGTCGTCGATCGCACCGTTCGACGTGTGGATGCGGGCATGGCCGAGCTCTTCCTTCGTCACGTCACCGAGCGACGCCTGATCGACCAATGCCGGGCCGGCGATCATCATCTGGGCGGTGTCGGCAACGATGACCGAGTAGTGGCTCGTGGCGACTCGCGCCGCCCCGATGCCCGCCACCGATCCGAGGGCCAGGGCGACCGACGGCGCGACCCCGAGGTGGGCGACGACCTTCTCCCAGCCGTTGATGGCCGGGATCAGCGTTCGCCCTTTGATCTCGATCGACTTCACCGACCCTCCCCCGCCCATCCCATCGACGAGACGGATGTGGGGAAGGGCAAGCTCGATGGCGATCTGCTCGGCGAAATCGCGTTTCGCCGGGATGGTCGCTTCGGCCGAGCCGCCCCGAACCGTGAAGTCGTCGCCGGAGACGACGACCGGACGTCCGTCGACCTCGGCGACCCCGGCGACCACGTTCGACGGCGTGAAGCCGACGAGGTTGCCATCGTCGTCGTAGGTCCCGACCCCGGCCACCGCACCGATCTCGGAGAACGTGCCCGGGTCACAGAACAGGTCGAAGCGCTCTCGCACGGTCAGTTTGCCGGCCGCCTTCTGACGGGCGACGCGCTCGGCTCCTCCCATCTCCGCAGCGAGAGCCTTTCGATGGGCCAACTCGTCGATCTCTGCTTGCCAGACGTGGGTCATCGCTGGATTCTGCCCGAGACCCGCCCGCACCACCCAGAGTTCGGCGTTTGGGTAGCTCTGAGAGCAACCCAAACCCCGAACTCTTCAGCACGACGAGCGCGGCGTGGATGTGGTGAACTACGGGCACAACAAGCCGACCGGAGGATGACCGACCGATCGCTGTCGCCGCCTAGTTCGAGCGATGAACGCGTCGATCTTGGCGATTGGCCATGGTTCCGGTGAACATACCGAAAGGGGTTCAACATGACGAACGGCGCAGCACCGCCAGGTCCGCCGCCACATGTCCAAGTGATGGCAATGATCATGGCCACACTGCCCTCGCGGTGCTGGCGGCCGTCGCGCAACTCGGGATCCCCGATGCCCTGGGTGGCGAAGCCCTGACCCGAATGGAGGCCGCCGAGAAGCTCGACGCCTACGAGCCCTGGGTTCGTCGGTTGATGCGGGCAACGGCAAGTCTCGGCGTGTTTCGTGCCGACCCGGACGGAAGGTTCGCCAACACCCCTCTGGGCGACACACTCCGATCCGATTCGCCCAACTCCGTTCGGGCTCTCGGAGTGTTGGTGAACCAGCCGTTCCACTTCATGGGTTGGACCCAGTTGGCCGACGGAGTCCGAACCGGCCAGGTGCCCTTCGAACGAGTGCACGGGCAGACCTTCTTCGACCACCTCCGCGACACGCCCGCCGACAATGCCGCGTTCGCCGCCTGGATGACCCAAACCTCAAACGCTGCCAACAGCGCCATCCTGGCCGCGTACGACTTCTCGCACGCCCACACCGTCATGGACGTCGGCGGCGGGCAGGGAGCTCTCCTTGCTGCAGTACTCCGGCAAGCACCGCAGGCTCGGGGCATCCTCTTCGACACTCCCGAAGTCGTTGGTGACACCACTCCGCTCGACCGCGACGGGCTTCGATCCCGAAGCGACGTCGTCGGGGGCAACTTCTTCGAGTCGGTACCGGGTGGCGCCGATCTCCTCATACTCAAGACCGTCCTCCATGATTGTGACGACCATGACTGCTCCGCCATCCTTCGACGGTGTCGCGAGTCAGTCGGCGTCGATGGGTCGGCGAAGCTGCTCATCATCGAGTCAGTACTCCCCGACGAGTGTTCGCCGCATCCAGGGTTCATGATGGACATCAACATGATGGTGCTCAACCATGGCGGCAGGGAGCGCACGAGGAGCGAGTACGAGTCTCTGCTTTCTGGCGCCGGCTTTCAGCTTCAGCAGATCATCCCGACCCAGAGTCCGATGTCGATCGTCGAGGCCGTGTCGGTCTGACGCACTTCCGAGTCGAGAGTTCGCAGTCTGAGTAGCTCCCAGAGCAACCCAAACCCCGAACTCCGCAGTGCCACAGGCAAAGTCAGCGGGTCGCTTTGGCCCGGTTGATCAGGTTCGACGGCAGCACGTCGTAGTGGTCGTGCTCGGCATGGAACGACCCACGTCCGCGCGTCATCGATCGCAGGTCAACGGCATAGCGGAGCAACTCCGCGGTGGGCACGAAGGCCATGATCTCCTGCTCCCCGTTGTCGGTCGTCACGGTGCCGTGCACCCGGCCGCGTCGCGTCGTGATGTCGCTGAGCACGTCGCCCTGCAACGCCATGGGCACTCGGACGTGCAGCTTCGACACCGGCTCCAACACCGTCGACCCAGCGCTGGCAATCGCCTCCTTGAACCCGATCGCCGCCGCCGTCTTGAACGCCATCTCCGACGAATCCACGGCGTGGAACTTGCCGTCGAAGCACTCAACGTGGACGTCGACCACCGGGAACCCGTGGACACCGCCGTTGACCATCGCTTCCTCGATGCCCTTGTGCACGGCAGCGACATAGTTCCGAGGAATCGCCCCGCCGACGATCTTGTCGACGAACACGAAGTGCTCACCACGCGGAAGCGGCGCCACGCGAAGGTTCGCGACGGCGTATTGGCCGTGACCCCCGGACTGCTTCTTGACCTTGCCTTCCGCCTCGGCCTTGCCGTTGATCGTCTCGCGGTACGGAACCTTGACGTCCTCGGTGTCCACGTTGAGTCCGAACTTGCGGGACAGTCGTTCGAGGGTGACGGCGAGGTGCGTCTCGCCGGTTCCGGAGAGCAACTGCTGATGGGTCTCGGCGTTGCGGGTCAGCGAGAGCGTCGGGTCCTCGGCCTGCAGACGTTGGATCGCCACGCCCAACTTGTCGTCGTCGGCCTGGGTCCGGGCCTTGATCGCCATCGACATCACGGCCGGCGGCGTCACCAGAGGCGCGCATGTGACCGGCATGCCCTTCGGCGCGAGGGTGTGCCCGGTGGCCGTGTTGGTCAGCTTGGCGACCGCGGCGATGTCGCCGGCAACCACCTGGGCGACCGGCGTCTGCTCCTTGCCTCGCAACTGGAACAGCCCGTGGAGTCGTTCGTCGGTTCCCGTGGACGAGTTCACCAGATGATCGTCCTGGCGGATGGTGCCCGACAGCACCTTGAACACCGACAACTGCCCGACGTAGGGATCAGAGATGGTTTTGAACACGAGGGCCAGAGGATCGCCCTTCGGGTTCGCTTCGATGGTGATCTCCGAAGGACCGGCCGTCACAACCACCCCACCCCGGTCGAGCGGCGAGGGCCCGAGAAGACAGATGAAGTCGGCGAGCCGGTCGATGCCGACGCCGGTCAGCGCCGATCCGAGCAGGACCGGGAACTCGATGTTGGCGCGGACCTCGGCGGCAAGCGTGCGTTCGAGTTGATCGACCGACGGCGTGTCGCCGCTCAGGTAGCGCTCGAGCTGTTCGTCGTCGCCGGAGACGATCTCCTCCACCAACTGGTCGTGCAGGGCGTGCTCTTCCTCGACGATGTCCGAGGGCAGCGGCTCGACATGGCCCGTTCCGTCGCGGTCGTATTCGTGGGCCTCCTCGTGCAACACGTCGGCGACACCGTGCAGTCGCGACTGCTCGCCCAGCGGAAGCTCCAACGGCGCGATGCCCGAACCGAACTTCGCGCGAAGGTCGTCGAGCACGCGATGAAAGTCCGCGCGCTCTTTGTCCTCTTTGTTGACGAACACCAGTCGCGGCATGCCGAGCTCTGCGCAACGTCGCCACATGGACTCCGTCTGCACCTCGATACCTTCGACCGCACTCACGACGATCACCGCAAGATCGGCGACGCGAAGCGCCGCCTCCGCATCACCGACGAAGTCCGGATAACCAGGTGCGTCGATCAGGTTGATGCGATACAGGTTCCCGTCGTCGGCCTTCCACTCGAACGGCGCCATCGCCAGCGACAGCGACATCTTGCGCTTCTGCTCCTCCGGCTCGAAGTCGCACGTCGATGTGCCATCGTCGACGCGACCCAACCGAGTGGTCACCCGGGCCCGGTTCAGCAGGGCTTCGGCGACCGAGGTCTTCCCCGACCCCGACTGCCCGACAAGCACAACGTTTCTGATCCGCTCGGTAGTGACGGAACCATTGGACACCTGCGCTGCAGCCATCTAGTTCACCTCGTTAGCAAGCTCGTGCGGCCGTGCTCGCATGGTAGACCTCCGACCCGGCCGCTGGCTTATCCGGCACGTTGCGCACCCTGCCGCAGCGAGGTGCCCAACCGGTTGCTCAGAAACTCCTGGCGGCCAAGATTCGGACGGTGTATACCAAACACCGCGTCCGTGCCGTGGAGGCCCTTCTCGCCGATCCCGTCACTGGACAGGCCGCGAGACACGCGGCCGACGAAAGGATGGGAACACCATGCCGACGGTTACTTCCACTGAGGTCGACTTCACGAAAGTCGAAGGACTCGTAGGCCATCTCGTTGGCCTCATGACCGGAGCAGCAGTCTCCGCAGCTGTCGCGCTCGGCGAGCGGCTCGGCCTCTACCGGGCCATGAACGGCAGCGGACCGATGTCCGCCGACCAGCTCGCCGAGAAGTCGAACTGCAACCCCCGACTGGTACGCGAGTGGCTCGACTCCCAGGCCGCGGCCGGACTTGTCACCTTCGACGCGTCCGCCGATACCTACGACCTTTCTTCAGAGGCCGCGCTAGTACTGGCAGAGGAGGACTCGCCGGCATTCCTCGCCGGCGGCGTCGGCGCACTCGAATCGATGTACGTCGACCTTCCCAAGATGGTCGCAGCGTTCCGTGGCGACGGTGGGCTCGCATGGGGCGATCACCACGAAAGCCTCTATACGGGCGTTGCCCGGTTCTTCCGTCCCGGCTACCGGACCAATCTCGTCGCCGAATGGATTCCGGCGATGACCGGCGTCTCCGAGAAACTGTCCGCGGGCGGGAGCGTTGCCGATGTCGGGTGCGGGTTCGGGCATTCCTGCACTGTTCTTGCCCAGGCGTTTCCCACATCGAAGGTCCATGGATTCGACTTCCACATGCCCTCGGTGATCGCAGCACGAGACAACGCAACGGCGCTTGGTCTGAGTGATCGAATCGTTTTCGACGTCGCCGAGTCGACAACGTTCGCGGGCTCGTTCGACCTGATCTGCTTCTTTGACTGCCTGCACGACATGGGTGACCCGGTCGCCATAGCCCGGCATGCACGTGATCAGCTCGCACCCGGGGGCACGGTCCTCCTCGTCGAGCCGTTTGCCCTCGACGGACGCGCCGCAAACCTCGCCGGCAACCCCGCGGCTGCGTTCTTCTACGCAGCTTCGACGTTCCTGTGCACGCCGAGCTCACTTTCCCAACCCGGCGCTCGGGGCATGGGCGGACAATCAGGCGAGGGTGCTATGCGCGAGGTGTTCAAGGAGGCCGGGTACGCAAACTTCCGCAGGGCCCACGAGTCACCGTTCAACATCGTGTACGAGGCCCGCGTCTGACTTCGCCGTTGCCTCTGGTTGTCGCGGGAGCACGTACCTCGTACGCCCGCGTACGACACCCGACAAACCCAGATTCAGCCGCGGAGGGCGGCCAGTCGTTCGCGCACGTCGGCGCGTTCGAGGCGTCTCAGCGTTGATGCATGAATCTGGTCGGCGATCTGGGCCCGCCGGTCGGGGTCCATGGCATTGAGGCCCATCACCGCGACGTCATCGGCCGTCGGCTGGAACGCGATCACCGGGGTGCGGCGCCGCCGCAGCCGGAGCGCCTCCCCGTCGAGGAGAAGACGAGACCACCGACGCGACGGTTGCGCCATGCGCATACGGCTGCCCGTGTACGACATCGGCGAACTCACGAGCACCAGGTCGAGAGCCAACGAGCCCTCGGCCAAGAGGTCGGCATTCGTTGGTGAATGGACGCCCCCGTCGATGTACTGCTCACCGTCGATCTCCATCGGCCGGAAGAATCCCGGTATCGCACAGGAGGCGGCGACCGCATCGGCCAGTCGAGGGCGCTTGTCGCGCCCGAAGACCTCGAGCACACCGTCGGAGCGACGGACCGCGCAGACCCACAACGGCTTGGCCGGCCAGCCGTGGGGGTGCAGCATCGCCATGGCATCGGCGATGAACTGGCTCGCCACCTGTCCCTCGGGAAGCAGTCCGGCGAAGAGCGCCGCCGGACGGGCGGCGAAGGGACGCGCCGCCGCCCGGGCCAACGTCGCGGCAAGCTCGCCGGCCGACGGCAGACTCGGGCGGGTCCCGCGAAACGAGGGCGGCCGCATCGGCGGACCGACCGCCGACATCAGCCGGGCCCCTGCCGGCGAGAGCGGACGGCCGAGCGACCGGGCCAACAAGTCCGGCGCTGACAGACCGGCACGCAGCGACGCCCCGGCGATGCTTCCGGCCGATGTCCCGACGATCACCTCGGCCGTCCGCGGGTCCCAGCCGGTGACCTCGTGTAGCGCCGACAGGACACCGGCATGGAACGCGCCGCCCGCCACTCCCCCGGCGCCCAGCACGAGTCCGATGTGCGCGCCCGCACCCGGTCCAGAGTTGTCGGCAGCGGGCGTCTCACGAATGCCCGCCAACCTACTCACCAGACGTGGGTTGGGAGAGAGATTGCCCCTGTATCCGCCCGGCGCTGCGCCGCTCGCTCCGCTCGACTGCTCGCAACACGAGCGACCTGTGTGTGTTGGGAGAGAGGTTGCCCCCATATATGGGGGCAGAACACCTCCGATCGACGCTGGGAGGTGGACAGCCGCAAAATTCCTCAGGGCGAAAGGGCCGCGAAGCGCTACCGGCCGGTGAACGATGCGGGTCGCCGCTCGAGGAACGCAGCGACTCCCTCACGGTGATCATCGCTCTTGAAACACCCGGCCAACGCCGTGGTGTGGGCTGCCATGTGCGCAGGGAGGTCTCGCCCGAACCCTTCGTAGACCAACTCCTTGATGAGTCGGAGCGACATCGGTGAGCCCTGCAGGAACCGTTCGGCCTCGGCCTGCGCAGCGGCGGCCAGACCTTCGGACGGGACGATCGCGCTGAGGAAGCCCAGTCCCAGCGCCTCTTCGGAGCCGATCATGTCCCCGGAGTAGAGCAGCCGCAGCGCCGGCTGCACACCGATCAACCGCGGAAGCAGCCACGACCCTGCACCGGTGTCGGGGACGAGACCTCGGTGGGCGAAGTTCCAGGCAAACCGCGCGTTCGGAGTTCCTATGCGCACATCACAATGCGAGCTGTACTCCGCACCCATCCCGACGGCGGGTCCGTCGATCGCCGCGATCACCGGCTTCGGGCACGCGACAGCAGGCCACCAGACATCATGGGCGCCGGACTCACCGCGTAGACCGCGCTCCGCCCCGGGAATCGTCGCCAGGTCGGCGAGATCGGTGCCCGCACAGAACGAGCCGGGCACTCCGGTGAGGATGATGACCCGCGACCGGTCGTCGGCACCGGCTTCGCGGAAGGTATTGATGAGGTCGTTCAACATCGCGTAGGTGATGGCGTTGCGCTTCTCGGGACGGTCGATGGTGATCGTGCCCACGCTGCCGGAGACCTCATAGCGGATGTGCTTGCTCATGGGACCACCGTAGCGAGCGTCGGGCGGCGCGCACAGACCGGCCACCGCTCCGCATGGTCGGCCGACGTCACGTCCGGGTGCGGGTGGCCTGCTCAACGGCGGCCAAGGCATCGGAGGAGCTGCGCACTGTGTACGCGTCGTCCACGACCTCGACGTAGGCCGCCATCTCCCCCGCTCCCAACGCCCACGCCGCCTCGGGCTCGGGTGACCACCACCATATCGTCGCCCGACGACGCACAAGACGTCGAAGCGACGCCGGCCCCCGCCCCAAACGATCGGGCACGACACTTCGACCATCGCCGATGATCAGCACCGTGGTCCACCGATCCACCCGCGACCCGAAGCGGGCGACGATACGTGCGAAAGCCGCCGGGTAGTCGCTGTCGACATCGGTGTCGACGACCGCACCGGTGACGAGGGCGGCGATCGCGTCATCGATGGACAGACGGCGGAGCATCGATGTGGCATCGTCGGCATCCGCGACGAAGGCCACGACCCGAGTACGGCGATGCTGGGCCAGCGCGTGCGCGACCCCCAACGTGAAACGTGTGGACGGACGTACCGATCGGCTCACGTCGAGGAGCACCAGCAGCCGTCCGGTCTGCGTCCGCCTGGTGACCCCTGTCGGACGCAATCCGCCGAACGGGTGTCGCAGCGCCGCCCGGAGCGTCTCGGTCAGGTCGACCGGGCCATCGTCGGAGGCTCGCCGCAACGGGCCGGGGCCACGAAGGCGGGCGTTGAGGATGGCCGACGCCACGACCGCCGCGTCGCGGCACTCGCGGGGCTCGAATGGCAGCTTCAGGATCGCCGGAACATCGTCGGAGCGACCGGTGCGGCGGACCGCGCCTGAAGTGTTCGGCGACGCGGCTGATGCATCGCCTGGCACCTCGGCGTCGTCCGCCGACGCGGCAAGCGCCGACGCATGGTCGGAGGGCAGCTCGACCATGACCACATCGCCAGGCAGGCCCTCCATCGTTGACCCATCGTCCGCCGCGACGACCTCAGCGCCGGACGTGCGCCTCGATGGGTCCACAGCCCGGACGTCGGCCTGGCGCGGGTCGTTCGCCGAGGGATCGCTCTGACGGTTCGCCACCGACGGATCACGCGTGTCGCTCTCTGCCGACGACGTCGAAGTGGTCGATGCCTCGTTCGGATCGACGACGAAGGGATCGTCTCCCGCTTCGGGCTCGAGTATCTGGGCATCGTCCTCTCCGACCCAGCGCTCGACCATCTCGGTCACCGGCGTACCGAGGAGACCGGCCCGATGCTTGACCAGGCAGGCCTGGATCACGTCAGCGATCGCTGCGCCGTCGCCAAGGTCGACCAACGCGAGCGCCTCCATGGTGAGCGCGATCTCGTCAGGAGACACGGGAGCACCGGCCCGGCGGAGCTCCGTGGCAAGTGCCCTCACAGCCCTGGTGAGCTGGGCCGATGACACTTCGGACGTCACCGGAGCGGGCGCCGCCATCGTCGATCAGCCCGGGCGCGAGCCGCTTCGGGCTGCCGCCCAACGGTCGGCGGCCGAGCCGAGACCGCTCGCCGATGGCGTTTCCGACGGTCGGGCAGCCTGGGGAGTCGCCGTGGCCGCTCCCCCACCCGGCCGCTGGGCAGCTCCGACGACGGCACCGATCAGACGCTCGGCGGCGACCGCGTCCTCGTTGCGCTTCACCAGCGCGCTGAGCGTTGACGCGACGACGCCGGCATCGAGCTCGGTCGTACCGAGCGCTTCGAGGCAGCGCGCCCAGTCGAGGGTTTCACTGACGCCGGGCGGCCTCGTCAGCGCGTCGCTCGCCCGGAGCGCTCGCACCGCAGCGACGATCGACTCGGCCAGGCGTTCGTCGAGCCCTGGGACGAAGCGGGCGATCATCGCCAGCTCTCGATCACGGTCGGGGTACGAGAACTGCAGGTGCAGACACCGCCGACGCAGCGCGTCGGAGAGCTCGCGGCTGCCGTTCGACGTGAGAATCGCCAGCATCGGCGCCCGTCGGTGCAGGGTGCCGAGCTCGGGGATGGTCAGCTGATCCTCGCCGAGCAGCTCCAGCAAGAGGGCCTCGAACGCCTCGCCCGACCGATCGATCTCGTCGACGAGGAGCACCGTGGGCTCGTGGGACCGGACCGCGGCGAGAAGCGGGCGCTCCACCAGGAACTCCTCGGAAAACAACAGGTCGTGAGCGCCACGGGTTGCCTCGAGCGCCTCTTCCCACGAGTGCGACGCACCGACGGCCGTGTCGACGCGACTGCGGATCAGTTGCACCGCGAGGAGCTGGCGGGCCGACGCCCAGTCGTAGACCGAGCGACGCTCGTCGAGCTCCTCGTGGCATTGCAGACGCAGCAGACGGCGACCGGTCAGTGCCGCCATGCATCGGGCGAGATGGGTCTTGCCCGTGCCCGGAGGGCCCTCACACAGGATCGGCCGTCCGAGGCGCAGGGCGAGAAAGACGGTGGTCGCCGTGACCGGGTCGGCGAGGTAGCCGTGCTCGTCGAGCGCGGCGCGGAGTTCGTCGGGAGTCGACCAGTGGCGGGTCACCACGACCCGTTCATGCAATCGTCGATGAGCTTCGTGAACCCGTCGACGGACACCTGGCGAGGGTTGGTGAAGGTGCACACGTCGCCCACCGCGTGCTCGGCGAGGCGGTGGCAGTCCGCAGCATCGCCGGCGATGGTGGCCGAGTTCGCATAACGGCCCATGCCGATTCGGCTCTTCGAATACGGCGGCGCGGTGTTGAGCGACGTGAAGTTCTCCGGAGCCCCGACATCCTTTGCCAGCCGCAGGGCCGCTTCGAGGGCAGCGTCGGCGGCCTGCACTTCGGACATCCTCGGTGTTGCGACACCCATCGCCCGGGCGACGCGTGCGAACTTCTTGTACGCCGTCGGCAGGTTGTACTCCCACACCCGAGGCAGCGCGATGGAGAGCCCGAGGCCGTGATGAGTGTCGTAATACGCGCTCACCGCGTGGCTGATGGAGTGCACGGCGTCGAGGCCAGCGGAGTTGAACGCCTGACCCGCGATGTACGACGCGTACATCATCTTCTCCCGGGCGACCGAGTCGTAGCCGTTGCCCACCGCCAGACGGAGATTTTCGGCGAGCAGTTCGATCGCCTGCAGCGCAGGTCCATGTGACACGAGGTTGTCGAGGATCGACACGTACGCGCCGACGGCGTGGGCGAGCACGTCGAAGCCGCAGAACGCCGTGAGATCAGAAGGCAGGGAGTAGTACAGGACCGGATCGTCGATCGCTACCGTCGGCGAAAGCGCATGCGCAAAGGTGTTGAACTTCTCCGGCTTGTTCGGGTCGGTCGAGGTGTCGGTGACGACGAAGGCGAAGCTGGTTTCGGAACCGGTGCCGGCCGTGGTGCACACGGCAATGTGCTTGGGCAGCGTGGTGTGGCCGAGGTCCAGCGGACCCTTGAACTCGGTGACGAGACGTCCGTCGTGAGCGGCGACCAGGCGCGTGGCCTTGGTGCAGTCGTGGCTGGAGCCGCCGCCGACGCTGATGAACGAGTCGCACCCCGTCTCGGCGTACACCGCGTGGGCGTCCATGACGTTGGCGTCCTTCGGGTTGGACTCGACGCGGTCGAACACCTCGACGGCCAGCCCGGCGTGGCGCACCTGGGCGGCGATCTCCTCGACGATGCCCGTACCCCGCAGACCGGTGCTCATGAGCAGCACCTTCTTCATGCCGAGCGACACCGCGGTGGGTCCAACCATCTCGTGCGCGCCTGGACCCATGAGAGCGTGTGGGAGCGGGTGGACGTTCTTGATGGGAAACAGCGTGTAGCGACCGAAATCCATGCCCGTCACCCTAGGGTCCCTCGTTCGTTTCCGAGCAATTCGCCGCGCTCGTCCCAACGCCTTTCGATGCCACCCGTCGGGCGTTTCGCGCCAGCGCCCGTCCTGTCACCTCGACGTCGTCGTCGCTCGGACGCGAACATCGGTCCGGCCTTCGGAGGCCGAACCGATGCGGGACGCGTGACCGCCCGACGGCGGTCGAGACCAGAACTGCTTAGAGGTAGCTGCGCTTCGTCTTGCTGATGCGAAACCCCCGCCGGCTTGGGTTACGGCAGGTCACGCCGGACTTGGCTGACGTGCACGTGAACACGCCGCGCTTCCACGTGGCGCCGTAGGCGAGCACCGGGAAGTTGCCCTCGATCGAATCGCCCGCACACACGGTGAACGACTTCCCCGTAGCGCTGACAGCGATGTCTTCCCAGTCGAAGTCACACGATGCAGGACGCTTCGGGAGCTTGGCCGTCGAACCGAGCGCCGTGCACCGCACCGACTGGGTGCCCGCAGTGAGGTTGGACACGAGTTGACACTTGATCCCGCCGGTCGGCGTCTGGAACGCATCGGCGCTCGCAGGCCCCGCGGTTGCGGGAGGGGAGGCCGTCGTGGCGACGGTTGGGGCCGCCGTGGCGAGGACCGTCGAGGTGGTCGCGGCGATCGTCGTCGCGACGGCGGTCGTCGTGGTCGATGCGACGGTCGTCGTGGTGGCCGGCGGGTTGATCGACGTGGTGTCGGCGGCCTGGTTGTTCGCCGAGTTATTGTCGCCGAAGCTCACCGGCGGCACGATCGTCACGGTGTTGTTGATCGTACCGGTCGCCGTCGGGACAACCGCGGCGCTGACCGTGAAGACCGCCGACTTCCCGGCGCCGAGATTGATCGATCGGCTGATCGCTCCGGTTCCGCTCGTCGACCCGCCGCACGAGTCACCCGGGCTGACCGTGCAGGCCCAGATGCTGCCGGTGTGGCTGAGCGGCGGCGAGTAGAGGACGTTGATGCCTGTGGCCGCAACGTTCCACTTGTTCGTGATCGTGATGACGGTGACGACCGCGCTTCCCTGATCGATCGCACTGACGTTGTCAGTGATACCGACCGAGATGTCCTGTACGGCGATAGGGACCAGCGTGGGCAGCACGATCGTGCCGAGCGGCATGGTGATGATCGGGATGGTCGGGAGGGGAATGGCCGGAGCGGGCTGCTGCTGCGATGCGAGGGCGAGCACCGTCCCCCCGGCGACTGTCGCGGCGAGCGCTCGGAACCAACGCGATCGATTCTGCGTGAACAAGGACATTTCCGGCTCCTCGATGCTTGGGTACGAATGGATATCGACGCCTCGTCCCCAGATCCTAAGGACACGGGCGTTGCGGAGGCCGCCTTTCGCCCTCCAGCGGGCCCGCTCCGGTGTCGATGAATGCCAGATGCACGACGACGGTGCAACCGCTCCGCCACCGGGCCCCACCCAGGGCGACTACCGGCAGATGTCGAACCCTTCGACCTGGCAGTGACGCCCTTGGGCGGCCCACGCCCTCGCTGTCGTCGTACGTGGCGGACCGATCCTCGCCGGTGCGCTTGTCGGCGCTGTCGTTGCCCGTCTGCTCCCGCGTCCGTCGGGTACCGGTTGGGTCCCGTGGCTGGCCGCCGTCGTCGCCGCCTCGCAGCTCGGCCTTCACGTCACCGACCGCTGGACACGCCGGCTCACACCCCTTTCGTTCCTGCTGCAATTCAGTCTGGCGTTCCCGGATCAGGCACCGTCGCGTTTCGCGACAGCTCTGCGCTCTGGCAACATCGAGCGACTTCGCAAGGACGCCGCCCAGACCGTCGAGAACGGCCTGCCGATCGACGTGTCCAACGCCCTCTCGACCGCGCTCGCCATGATCTCGTCGCTGCATCGTCACGATCGTGGGACCCGAGGTCATTCCGAGCGGGTCCGCGCGTTCTCGGAGATTCTCGCCGAAGAAATGGGGCTCGACGCTGAGTTCCGCGCCAAGCTCCGATGGGGAGCACTGCTCCACGACATGGGCAAGCTCAGTGTTCCGCCTGAGATCTTGAACAAGGTAGGACGGCCGTCCGACGAAGAGTGGGCGCTTCTTCAGAAGCATCCGGCCGAGGGAGCGCGGATGTTGGCGCCGCTGGCCGAATGGTTGGGCGATGCCGTCCATGCGGCGGGCCAACACCATGAGCGATGGGACGGGCAGGGCTACCCCGTGGGACTGCGCGGCGAGGAGATCTCGCTGAGCGCTCGCATCGTCGCCGTTGCCGACGCGTTCGCCGTGATGTCGGCCGCCCGTTCCTACAAACGGCCACTTCCGATGTCGGCGGCCCGGGCCGAACTCACGAAGAACTCGGGAACCCAGTACGACCCGGCAGTCGTCCGGGCCATGCTCAGCGCGTCGGTCGGGCGAGTCTCGAAGGCGGCGGGTCCCTTCGCGTCGCTGGGGAGTTCCCCGATCGTGGCCGCGATTCTCGGAGCCGCCCCGACCATCCCGGTCGTCGTCACGTCGGGGGCGGCGACAGCAGCGTTGACCTTCGGTTTCGCCGGCCCCGTGGCTCCGCTCGAGTGGACCACCGGTACCGTGCGGGAGCAGTCGGTCGTGTCGGTGTCGACGACATCGCCTCCGGCACTCGCCCTTGCCGACGGAAGTGCCGTTGCAGCGGAGATCACTCCGCGAGGGACCGGCGCCGCCGACACCGCCATCGATACGCTCGACATGTCGCGTGGCCTCCCCATCCCTGCCGAGGCGACACCACTCCCGGACCGGGCGACCGATGGGGTTGCGAGTCAGTCCGGTTTTTCGGCGGCGAACGTCGAGGGTTCGCCCCCGGCAGCCACGACGACCTCCACCGATCCGCCCGTTTCCATCGGGACACCGTCAGCGACGACGTCTCATACCTCGACGACGGTCGGCGCCGCACCTCCGTCGACACCGCCGACCACCGGTCCGCCGACCACGACGCCGACCACGACGCCGAACCCGAAGAAGGAGGGGGATCCAACCACCTCGGCGCCGCCGCCGGAGACCAAGCCTGCGCCTTCGACGACCTCGCCGTCGGCCGAGACCGTCCCGACCACCCCGGCGCCAGCGGACACCACGCCGCCAATCATCGAGATCACGACGACCACGGTGAGCGACACCAAGAACCCCAAGGGTCCGCCGCTCGCCTCGACCACGACAACGAGTGACCCGAAGAAGGAATGAACCCTGACGGTTCGGGCGAACTCGACCCCACGACGGGAGCCCCGTTGCACTCCTCGGTCATGCCGGTGCGCCGGCCGGGCGGAGAAATGCGGTCAAACACCTCCGAACGTCGTTCGGAGGTGTTTGACCCCCATATATGGGGGCAACCTCTCTCCTAACCGGCCAGCGCGCGGCGTTGTGGGAGGGGTGGGAGGACAAGGCGGGGGAGGAAGATGTGGACGAGGGGGCCGATGCCGACGAGGAAGATGACGGTGCCGACGCCGAGGTTGCCGCCGAGGAGCCAGCCGACGAGCAAGGTCGAGAGCTCCACGAGCGTCCGCGCCGCGCCGATCGACAGGCCGAGGCGGTTGAGGCCCATCATGAGGCCGTCGCGTGGGCCCGAACCAAGCCCGGAACCGAGGTAGAGCCCGGAGCCGAGCGCAATGACCACGACGCCGAGTACGGCGAGCGCGACGCGCCCGGCGAGGAGATCCGTGGTCGGAAGGTGGGGACGCACCAGGTCGAGCACGAAGCCGATCTCCAAGGCGTTCAGCGCCGTGCCGAGGCCGATCGGTTCCTTCAGCGGCAACCACAGCGGCAGGATCGCCAGCCCGACCAGGTTGATGACCACACCCACGGGCAGATGGAAGCGCTCGGCCAGACCGGCGTGGAGCACATCCCACGGTCCGGTGCCGAGACGCGACGCGAAGAACAGCCCGATCCCCACCCCGAAGCAGGCCAACCCGGCAATGCACCGCGGCAGACGCCGAAGCAGCTCACGGCGCGGGATGGGATTGCTCCGCAAACGAACGATCGTAAGCCCGCTTATCACGACGACGACCAGCAGTCGCCAGAGGGAGGTTGATGACATCGAAGGCTCCGAACGGCGGATGGTCAGACAGGGTCGCCGGCTGACGGCTCCTGCGCCGGCGGCTCGGGTGCGAATGGCGGCTGCACCGTAGTCGTGGTCGAGCCAGTGGCGGGAACCGTCGACGAGGTCGGTGACACCGTCGTCGTCGTCGAGGCACTTCGGGTGGTCGAGGTCGAGGACGCCACCGTTCCCGGACGGCCCGGTCGGGTCGAGGTCGGCGTCGACGTCGATGTCGTGGTGGCGGCCACCGACGACGTCGTGGCGCCGAAGATGGTCGTGGTCGTGGTCGTGGTCGTGGTGGTCGACGGTGATGTGGTGGTCGTGGTGGTCGTCGACGTTGTGGTCGTCGACGACGGCAATACGCCACCGACGATCCGAGGAGGCCCGACGAGCTCGAAGTGCATGCCATCGGGGATGCTCCAGGTGCCACCCCAGGCGAACCCGTTGCGTCGGAACACGTAGATCAGGCGGGCGTCCAAGTTGGGCTTCGCGCCGAAGCCATTGGCGCTCGGGTTAATATCGATCGCCGCCGCCCAGGCATGGCGGGAAAGATTCCGTCCGCTCGTTCCGGTGGTCGTGCGCACCTCACGGGCGCTGAAACAGCCGCCGGCACGCTTCGTGTCCGGTACGTCGATGAGCTCCTGCAGACCGGCCGCGACCAGTTCGGTCATGACCCGTTCGAGCGGCTCAACCATCGCCCGATGGCAGGCCACAGTCCCGATGATCGGATAGGTGTGTTTGACGACGTTCTTCTTCACCCACGCGGGGTCGCTCTCGAGCCGACCCCGGTCACGGCGGACCATGAATTCTCCATACGTCAGTTTCAGCTCGGCCTGGCTGAGCACGCTGTCGACCGTCGGCGGAGTTGCGGAACGCCGGAGATAGGACTCGGGGACGAGCTTGGTCCATGCCTTATCGACCTTGGCGATGTCACCCCAGGCAGCCAGTCGTGAGGGCCGACTGAAACCGAGCTGTTGGGCGCTCAGGCGCGAGATCACTGCTTCCGCATTGCCGGCGTCGGCATCGGGCACGATGGCACCGATGCGGAGACGCACGAGCGTCTTCGGGCGGTCCCAGTGCCGCAGCACGAGCACATCGCCGACGCGCGCACTTCGTAAGCGCGCCGAGGTTCTGCTCAACACCGCCTCGTCGTTTCGGATCGATGTGGCCGTCGTGTCACCGAACAGCGAACGCGCCGCCACCGGGCCCAGCGAGAGCGTCGAGAGGGGGATCGAGAACGGGAACTTGGAGATCTGCACGATGCGAGGGCCCCGCTCGACCCCGACGAGCTCGAGTGTCGCCTGGTCGATCACGGTGTTGGCCGTGCCGAATCGATTGGCGGCGATACGCGCGGCTACGAGCAGATCACGTTGCAGACCACGCGGCCCGGTGAGCGTGATGCTGTTTGCCCGACCCCTGCGCGCGTCGGCGCGGGGCGCGTTCTTCGTGAGCTTGGTCGTCTTGGTGAGGGCATCGATGTCGATCGACGTCGGAGCTGTTTCGCCGGCGTTGCCGGGAAGCGACGTCGGAGCTTTCGTCGAGGACGGCCGCTTGGCCGCGCTCGACGCCGACGGCGCAACAGCAGACGGGACGGCCATCGCCGCCACCAGCGACACCGTGATCACCAGGGTTCGTGCGGTCCGCCGACGCCGCTCACCCGCTCTCCCCATCGCCCACCGAGGCTACCTGCGAGTGAAACGCCGCCAAATTTCTTGCGGTCACGGGAACCACCGACGGTGGCGACGTCGTCGGAACAAGCACGAAACGGCTTCGCCCGCCTACGACAAGGAGCAGGACATGAACGACGAGACCAGCGCCAACCCCGCCCAGACCGAGGTCGACCGGGCAGTATCGCGGCGCTCCCTTCTTCGGGGCCTCGCCCTCGGAGCCGCGGGCGTCGCGGTCGGAGCTGCGGCGCTTCCCTCGCTGGCCTCGGCGTCGTCTGCGGGTGGCTGGGGCATCGTGCCCGCACCCAAGCCCTTCGACGGGCCGTCACCAACGACTCCCGGGGCTCCCTACGTGCCTCCCCGCCCGCCGGTCCCGGGGTTCCGCGAGGTCATCGACGCCGTTGTCGACATGCCCTTCGATGTGGACCTCACGAACCAGGCGGCGCGCTACGGACTCGACGTGCTCAACGTGATGTGGGAAGACACCGGCCGCGCGGTCGGATCCTCGGTCGGACCGAACATCTCCGATCTCACCCTGCAGGTCCGCGAGCCACTCGGCCGGGGCAACGTGCAGACCCATCTCCTGCCGGTCATCCGCTATCCCAACTTCAGTGACACCACCGCCGACATCCGCATGGACGACCTCTGGATCAAAGTCGGCAACCAGCACCGGCGATCCACCCTCACGAGCGTGCCACTGCGTGAGGTGCTCGCCAACATCCGTTCGTTCGTGAGCATGCCGGGCGAGGTGATCGGCGACAACGACCTCACCGCGCGACGCGACACCCACGCACTCGTATCGGCACAGCACGTGTTCCTCCCCCTCCCCCGCGAGGGCAAGGCGGAGTTCACCCCGGTGATCTACAACTACCAATCGTCACTGTCGAACCCGGCGGTACTCGTGCTCCTCGCCACCCGCGAAGGCACGTCGATGACGGTCGTCGAGAACTGGTCGGGTGATCAGTCGTATCAGCAATGGGGGCAGCAACTCTTCTTCAACGACCACGGCCAGGAGACAACCTTCACCGGCGAGCGACGCAGCGCGGTGAAGGCGCGCATCGAGTCCGGACGCTCACGAAAGGGCGATGCCGGCGCCCTCGACGCCGGCTCCGACATGGTCATGGTCATCCAGGTTCCGCTCGTGCACAGCCAGTACACGGAGCCCTACCCCGAGAGCGAGGAGTACTCGCCGGGAGCCAGTGCTTCGGGGGCAACGAACGACGCCGTTGCCGCTGCACCGATGTCACCGAGCAAAGCCAAACGCGCCGCCAGCGACGTGGAGACAGCGGTCATCGGCCACGGCGACAAGCTCGGGCCGGTGCGGGAGTTCAACGGCAACCGTCTCGAACGCGACGAGCGCTTCCCCATCCGCGTCACGGTGCAGTTCTACCGGGCCACGAGCAACGGCGTGGTGTCGGGCAACGATCTCGCCGAGGTCAAGCGTGACATCGACCGGGTGTACGCCAACGGCGACTTCGTCGGTTCACTCGTCGTCCCGCAGAATGACCGTCCCCGTCCGACGGCATGGAAGAAAGCCCGCACACCGTACAAGTCCTGACGCCTGACTCCTCAGGACCGCTGACGCTTCCAGGAGGCACTCGACCGACGTCCCGTTTGTTCGTCGCCGGTGATCTACTTGAGCCAGGCGCGTAGCTCCGGGTCCCGGGCAGTTGCCCACACCGACGAAAAGTTCCGACGGTGTTCGAGCCGCTCGGCGCGTTCCTCGGCGATGCCCAGGCCGGCGAGCACGCCGGTCGATGGCACCGCCTTTGCCGCGGCGTGAAGCCATGCCTCGGCGACGACGGTGTCTTGGTGATCGCCGAGAACTTCCTGTAGCTCCGCGATCGCACGCGAGAAGCCTCGGGCATCGCGCCCGAACACCTTCGCTGCCGCTTCCGCGGCGTAGCGGCACCGCTTGGCCAGGATGCGGGCCTCGTGGAGATCTTCGTCGGGCGAATCCACATCGAGACTGTCAGCTGCCTGCTTGAGTCGTCGCCATCGCTTGCCGACCAACTCGACAACGACCCGTCGAGCCTGACGCGACGCGGCCTTGGGGTCATCCGCCCCGAAACGGGGTTCCCGCGCCGCCGAAATGAGCGCATCGATCAACGAGTCGTACCGATCGGTCGACATCGAGTGGAGAAGTCGCGTCCGAGCCCGCAACCGGGCCTGCTCCAAACGGCCGAGCAACAGATCCGAGACCGCCGTATCGGATGCGGGCAGCGCAGCAAAGCGGCCTTCAAGCCGAAGTCGGAGTACATCGGCATCTCGAACGGCACCGGCTTCGTTGCCGAGCCAACGCAGTTCGTCGCGCAGCGGTCTCGCCCACGCCGAGTCGAGAATCGGAGCGAACGTACCGAGATCGGAACGGAGACGACGAGCCGCCACACGGAACTGATGCAGGTCCTCCGGTTCGGTACCACCGCGAATCAACGGGTCCCGGCGGATGAGCTGATCCAGGGATCCCGACAACGTGCTCGCCACGAGCTCGCGCACAGAAGCTCGCGATCTCAGTTCGCCGCGGACGACATCGGCCGGCGCCTGCGCGGGGTCGCCGAGAACCCGGATCACCTTTGCGAGGACCGGTTCCTCGACCGCGCAGCCCGCTTTGCGAAGACGTCTGGTGACGGCACGCAGCAACGCGTCCGCCTCGACCACCGGGACGAGTTCCACCTCGATCTCCCGGAACGACAGCGACTCACCACCGATTCGAGTGCCGGTGACAAGGTCGTCGCACACGGTTGCGATCGCAACGCCGTCGATGAGCAGCGAGATCTCGGTGCGCGTCGTCCGCAGCGTCGCCACCGTTTGCAGCGGCTGCCCACGCCGGAACACCCGCACCAGTTCGGCGGCGTGCAGCGGCACCTTTGCCCGCGGTCCGGCGAACGTGACTTCGTGGCGAGACATCACCGACCCGTCAGAACTCGCCGGAAGCTTCACCGTCCACATCGCTTTCGGACGCTCTTCGCGCCAGCGCAGCGAGGCCCCCCATCGGGAGAGGGACAACGTCGGCGTGTCGTAGTACTCCGCGGTCATCTCCTGCGTCGAAGGCGGTCCGCAGACCACCCCAGGGAAGACCCCGGTGAGGTCGGGCAGCGCAGTGTCCCCGCCGGCGATCATCTTGAGCTCTCGTTCGGTGGTCATTCGCGGTCCCACGA
>JANMYF010000149.1:0-3657 GCA_031381685.1 Acidimicrobiia bacterium | reverse complement strand
AAAAGTGTGTCCCACCAGATCATCTCGATGCGACGCATCCACTCGGAACCGCGCCCATCTATAGCAAGGGGTAGTACGTGAATTTCGCCTTCAGCGAAGAGCAGGATGAGCTCCGCAAGTCCGTCCGTCGGTTCCTCGACGAGAAGTCGCCCGTCACGGAGGTCCGTCGTCTGATGGAGACGACCGAGGGCTTCGACCCTGCGGTGTGGAAGCAGATGGGCGAACAGCTCGGTCTCCAGGGCCTGGCGATCCCCGAGGAATTCGGCGGACGGACTTGCGGAGCTCATCCTGCTCTTCGCTGAAGGCGAAATTCACGTACTACCCCTTGCTATAGATGGGCGCGGTTCCGAGTGGATGCGTCGCATCGAGATGATCTGGTGGGACACACTTTTATCCGACCGCGGAGTCAAGTCCCAATCCAGACCGAACGGGCCGGCGAGGACCGTCACAACCAGCCAGCACAGGCACGTCCCAATCCCGACCGCACGCGGCCGCAACACCATGTCGACGGGGGCACTTCCGAGTGGCGGCGGCGTATCGTGTGGAAATGGCAACCACCCCTGTCGTGCACTACAGCGACACCCAGGTCGAGATCACCAAGACCGTCGTCGGCCCCTACGACAACAACGTGTTCGTCGTCCGGTGTCGCGCGACCGGCGACGCGTTGCTTATCGACGCGGCGAACGAGCACGAGATGCTGCTTGATCTCTGCCGCTCGCTCGGCGTGCGCAAGGTCGTGGAGACGCACGGTCACTGGGATCACATTCAAGCCGTCACCCAGATACGCGATGCCGGATACTCGGTTGCCGTCACCCAGGCCGACGCCGCGATGCTTCCCAGCTACGACGAGATCCTCGAGGACGATGAGGTCCTTACCGTCGGCCGCCTTCGCCTTCGGACGATCGCCACGCCGGGACACACGCCCGGATCCATCTGCTTCCACCTCGAGGGCTCACCGGTGTTGTTCTCCGGCGACACCCTGTTCCCCGGCGGGCCGGGGGCCACCCGGTTCGAGGGAAGCAGCTTCCCGAAGATCATCGAGTCGATCGATCGTCGGCTGTTCACTCTGCCGGCGGACACCCTCGTGCTGCCCGGTCACGGTATCGATACCACGATCGCCACCGAACGGCCGAGCCTGCAGTCGTGGGTCGACCGTGGCTGGTGACGCCGGACTTCCGCCCGGTCCGCCTATCGTCCGAAACTAGCTGGCAACACGCTGACGACGGACTTCCGCCCGCCATTCCCGCCGGAGCACTCGCCGCTCGTCCTCCGTCGTCGCTCCCCAGACGCCGTATTCCTGGTTCGTGGTGATGGCGAACTCCAGACAGGCCTGCTGCGAAGTGCAGGCCCGGCAGAATTGCTTCGCCGCCTCGATCTGCTCAACGGCGGCACCGGTCACGCCGATGGGGAAGAAGATCTCCGGGTCAAGATCCCGGCAGGTGGCGTCGTCACGCCATTTGAGGTCGTTCCAATGGTGTCGGGCAGTGAACATGATCGACCTTTCGCTGTGGCTCGAAGGGGGTGATGCCACGCAGGACGACGGTGGTGACTGCGTGTGGCGGCGCAGTTTTGTCCCATCGGCTCTGAGGTTTTGCCGAGTCGAAACAACGGCGTAACACGAAGCAGTGTAGAGAGACGGACTAGGCGAGACTAGACCAAGCAGTCAATTTTTTGATGCGTAACAGAGATGACCCCCATCTCTGACAGCGAACGAGCGCCTGGAGCACTTTCCGTGACCGAAGTCTCTCCGTCAGCCCCTCTGCCCGCCGACCAGCGGCCGATTGCCGACGCCCCGTTCCATACCTCCGACCTACCGGCGACGCCGCAACGCGATCGCCGCCTTTCCGCTCGCCTCTGGGTCGAATGCCCGCGGCACCTCCTCACCCTCGACGAGGGCATCGAGGCGGAAGTGATCGCCTACAAGCGCAGGATCGGCACGCGCTGGCTGCTCTGGCGAGCCGGACCCGCCGTCCACGCCGACGCCCGCTACGGCGCGATACCCGTCGACGCCATCGACGACCCCAACCAGTTCGTCACCTACCGGCTCTATCCCGACGGCAGTGGAGAAGGCGTCGGCGCAGACGGTGTCCTGCACACCCGCTTCCGAACGTGGAAAGAGTCCCTCCGAGACAACTGACGTCGCGCCGGGAGAGAGGTTGCCCCCATATATGGGGGCAGAACACCTCTGTGAGTATCGCTGTGCGGTGTTGTTGGCCGTGATCGGATCGGTTTGATGCTCGTCGTTGTGACCCAAACGCACCTCTTGGCCCCTGTTGGGTGCCTTGGTTGGGACTTGTCGAACGTTCGAGTGTCGAACCCGTCCGGTCGGACAGCGTTGGCCTTATAGGAGCTTGACCACCCAAGGTGGATCTTGGGTGTGTCCCATCACAGTGTTGCCGCTGCTGTCTTCCCGAACGGATCCGTCATTCCCCATCTCGAGAAGAGGAACACATGAGCAGTTTGGCAGAGGACTTCGATGTTGTCATCGGTGTCGACACGCACCGTGACACCCACACGTTCGCAGTGCTGGCCGTGTTGACCGGCGCACACGTCCACACGATCACGGTGCCGGCCGACCCGGCCGGTTTCGCGGCGGCAGTCGAGTCGATCGGGACCGCTACCGAGGTCGACCAGGCCCGGTGGTGTTGGGTGATCGAGGGATGCGGGAGTTGGGGTCGCAGCCTGTTCGCATGGCTCCACGCCCGCGACGCCCGGGTGGTCGAGATTGAACGACCGAAACGCCCGCACCGTCATATGGGCGCCAAGAACGACGACCTCGACGCCGTCCGCGCGGCGCGTGAAGCACTTGCCGCGCGACGGCTCCCGGAACCGAAAACGCCTGGTAGTAAAGATTTCCTCGCCGCGTTGATGGCCGTGCGGAATTCTGCGGTCGACGCCGCGACCGACGCGGAACGTCAACTCCACGCTTTGATCACCACCGCACCCGAGCTCATCGCCAGTCGGCTTCGCGGCCTCACAACACGTCGCGTCATCGCTGTGTGCACCGGTACTGAGTGGGTCTTTGCTGACACCCACACGACCGCCTACGGCGGCGTGATGACTGCCCTCGCACGCCGCGTCACGGCGCTACGAGCCGAGGCCGACCACCACAAAACCATGATCGCCGAACACGTCGAAGCAGTGAAACCTGAACTCCTGAAAATCGTCGGTGTCGGACCGATCGTCGCAGCGACCGTGTTGTGCTCATGGGGTCAACCCGGACGTGTCCGCAATGAGGCCGCGTTCGCGATGCTCGCCGGGACCGCGCCGATCCCCGCGTCATCGGGCCTCACGACCAGACATCGCCTGAACCGCTTCGGTGACCGCCGACTCAACTCGGCAATCCACACCGTCGCCGTCACCCGTCTGCGATGCGACGAACGAACCAAGACCTACGCCAAAGGCCGCCGCGCACAGGGAAAAACCGACCGCGACATCCGCCGCTGCCTCAAGCGCTACATCACCCGTGAACTCTTCAGAATCCTCGAACAAACCCCTTGACAACACATAGGAGCGTCCCATCGTCGCTCGGAGGTGTTCTGCCGCACCATGGTGGCGTGCCGCTGACCGGAACGGCGGAGTTCAGCTGATGTCGTAGACCAACTGCACAGAGGCGCTGACCTCGTAGCTGCCGGCCTCGATCGGAACGTCGGCGGA
>JANMYF010000148.1:0-6553 GCA_031381685.1 Acidimicrobiia bacterium | reverse complement strand
CCCCCCCCTGCCGGGGCGACGCGCCCCCCCCCCGTGCGTGGCGCGCTTGGGGCCGGGGGTGGCGGCCCCCCCCCCGGCGCCCCCACGCCGAGTTCTATCCCCAGTACGCGTCCGACCAGACGTTGCCGGTCCAGGTCGACCCGGACCACGTGGCACCCGACCAGGACGACCCGGACCAGGACGACCCGGACCAGGAAGACCCGGACCAGGACGAGCCCGACCAGGACGAGCCCGACCAGGTACCGCCGGCCCACGCCGTGAGCGTGAACTCGGCCTGGGCTTGCGCGGGGCCGTTGTAGGGCTTGCCGAAGATGTCCCGGTCGCCGTTCAGTTCGACCCCGTTGTGCACAAGGCGTGACGAACCGCGGGCGGCGTCGAGAGACCCGCCTCCGGTAAGGGTTGGCTTCGGCGCGTTCGTGGTCGCCCAGATGGACTTGGAGCTCTGGGCCAGTCGCAGGTCGAGGGCACCTTTGCCCTGCATCTCCCGCTTGACCTTGGCCAACTTCACGGTCGCTCCGACCAGGGCCTGCTTCACGGAGTCGGGCGTGATGGAGGGGTTCTGCTGAATGAGGAGCGCGGCCGCGCCGGAGGTGATGGCGGCGGCCTGCGACGTGCCGCTGCCGCGGAAGAGCTGTTCGCTGACGTAGCCGGTGGAGCCGTACTGGGTGTCGATCGTCGAGCCGGGGGCCCGCAGGCTGACGATGCTCTTGCCGGGGGCGACGAAATCGGGACGGCGGTCCTTGCTGCCGTTCGAAGAGAAGCTGGCGATCTCGTCACCGGTGCGCGGATTGGAAGCGGCCGTCTGTCCCAGCGCGCCTACGGCGATGATCGTGCCGGTTCGGGCCGGGTTGGTCATCGTGCCGCGCTTGTCGGCCCAGCCGGCGTTACCGCTGGCGGCGACCACGACGATGCCCCGGCGCCAGGCCTGGTCGACGGCGAACGACAGCGGGTCGATCCTGACGTCCTGGGTGGAGTCGGTGCCGTAGGAGAGGTTCATCACCCGGATGTTCAGGCCGTTCTTGTTGCGGTTGGCGACCACCCAGTCGATTGCGGCGATGACCTGCGAGACATCGGAGGAGCCGTCCTTGTCGGCGACTTTGACGCTGACGATGCGGGCGTCGGGGGCTACACCGACGAAGCCCGTGGTGGGGTCGCTGAGTGACATGCCCGCCGTCCGTCCGGCGATCAGTCCGGCCATGTGCGTGCCGTGGCCGTAGGTGTCGATGTTGCGTTTGGCCGGGTCCTGCGACTCGAAGGAGAGATCAGGCCCGAACAACACCCGGTTCGCCGGCAGCGCGTCGCTGATGCGGACACCAGAGTCGATCAGGGCGACGTCCACGCCGCGGCCGGTGATGCCGGAGTTCCAATACGCAGGTGAGCCGATGATCTCGCTCACGTTCTTCGGGCCGCCCACGTCGGTGTAGGGGTTCCACGCCTGGCTCAGCGGCCGAACGACGTCGTTCGGCGTGACGGATCGGATGCCCGAAACGCGACGAAGTCCGGCGAGATCGCGCTGATCGACGGTCGCCGCGACCCCTCCGACGATGTCGAGGCGGCGGGTGACCTTTCCCTTGACCTTGGCGACGGCGTCAACGGCAAGTCCGACCTGGCCGCGATCGGCCGTGACGATGACCGAGAGCGGTCGATTGGCAGCGGCGGCGGGCTGAGGTCCGGCGGCGACGATGACCGGGGCGAGACCGAGCGCGGCCAGGGCCACCAAGGAGCAGAGACGTGTCCGTTTCACAACCGATCCATCGGCAACCACTCTCCGTGACCAAATGGGTCGGTCGAACCGTTCCGCTGGGTCTATGGCCGTAGCGGATGGGCCCACCGGATCACCGGTTCAGTGTTCGAGCGGCTGCCCGACACTGCGAACGCCCAGACCGGCGGTGCCGCACGTCAGATCGTCGACCAGGGCACCCAGCGTCGTCGGGGCGCGTAACCCTCGCCCCTGCATCCACGTGCACCCGAGCGCTCGGGCGGCGATCAGGTCGCGGTTGCTTTCCACACCTTTGGCCACGACCCGGAAACCGAAGACCCCGCCGAGCTCGGCGAGCGCCCGCACGACAGGCATGACGGCAGCGTCCGACAAACCGCCGACGGTGGTGCGAGCCAGCTTCACGATCGACGGCCGGACCTCGGCGAGGAGCTGAAACGGAACGTCGTCGAGCTCGAAGTCGTCGAGCGACACCGCGACGCCGAGCTCGCGAAGGGTGCCGACGCGGCGGAGCACCGCCTCGGGTGAACGTCGAAGCCCACGAACAGGGATCTCGAGTACCAGTCGGGTCAGGTGGTCAGTCGCCATTTGGCGGCGAACGACCTCGGCGAAGGAGTCTCGACTCAGCTGGGTGAGGCCGAGGTTGATGGCGACCGTGACGTCCGGGAAACGCTCGGTCTGGTCCAGTGCGTCGGCGATGCTGCGCAGCACGAACTCGTCGATGATCTCTGCGGCCGCGCCGTCGGTCAACCCCACGAGGAAATCGTCGGGTCCGAGTACACCGTGCACGGGATGGTTCCATCGCAGGAGGCCTTCGATGCTCACGATCTCACCGCAGGCGGTGTCGATCACTGGCTGGTACGCCATCGCAAACTGGTCGAGCGGCACATGCTGGGCCAGGTGGTTGGCGAGCTCGGCGCTGCGACCGTTCACACCCGCGCGTTGGGGGTCGATGACCTCGACGTCGTTCTTGCCCCGGGCCTTTGCCCGGTACATGGCCTGATCGGCCCGGTCGAGCAGCGTGGCCAGATCGTCACCGTCCGACGCGACGCCCATGCCCACCGTGGCCCGCGGAGCGACCTCGATCCCGTTCGCCAGCAGCATCGGCTCACGGATCACGTCGAGGAGCCGCTTTCCCCGCTGGTCCAGCGTCTCTTGACGGACGTTCGGATCGAACAGCACGGCGAACTCGTCACCGGAGAGGCGGGCGACCGATTCCGTCGAGGTCATCGACGCCTGGATGCGACGGCCGATGGTGACGAGCACAGCGTCGCCGGCGCTGTGGCCGAACGAGTCGTTGATGTTCTTGAAGTCGTCGAGATCGATGATTGCCACGGCCCATCGCTGTCCGTTCTCCCCCTTGGCGTTGATGACCTGACGCACCGCTCGGGTGAACGCCGAGCGATTGAGCAGTCCCGTGAGCGAGTCGTGCTGGAGCTCGTGGACGAGCCGACGCTCGAGATTGCGCAACTCCGATATCGACGCCATCTGGCGCTCGTTCTCGATGAGCGATCCGATCTGCGCGGCCAGCGCGAAGGCGAGCGGGAGATCCCGAGCGTCGAATGCGTCGACCCCTTCGACTTCCGAACCGATGAGCAGGACGCCGTCAACCAGTTCCGGGACGTGGACGGGGACGACGAGACCCGACCGCATACCCCGCTCGAGGATGGCGCGGCTCAAGACATCGTCACCGAGGTCGCTCGCGTTCCGCATGTCGGCTGTCCCCGCCGGCGGGATCGGCACGGCGTCGAGGAGTCCGGGTGAAGAGCCCTGACCGGCCCGATGGGGGCTCTGCGCGTGACGTCGGTTTCCCCCGACGTTCAGGGCGACCTCGACATGGGAGAACCGGAGGTCTCGCTGGGCGTTGCCGATCAGCGCGGCGAGTGTGTGCTCGGTTGCCTCGGCATGGCGCAGGGCCTCGGTGGACCGGTGGAGGAACTCCATCTCGCTCTTTCGCTGCCGTTCACGCTGGTACACGACGTTCGAGGAGTAGCCGATGAAGAACGGGACCAGCATCAGCGGGGTTGCCACCGGAGTGGTCGACGCCAGGGCTGCCGTGGCCATGCCCACGGCAGCCGTCGCCAAGCTCGCCAGCGCGCTGACGAGCAGCGACGGGAACAGCTCGGAGGCGGGGAGTGTCTCCCCGCTGACCCGGACGACGACGAGGACGAGCACCGATCCGCTCACGGAGAACACGACGCACGAGACGAAGCCGAAGGCGATCGAGCGGAGGTTCGTCATCGACGCGACGTGTCCGACATCGAGGACGAGTGCTGCGAGCTGGGAACAGAGCACGAACGTCGCGCCGTTGAAGGCGACCTTGAGGAGAGGTTGCCGGCGGAGGAAGCGAAGGGTCAGGCACCCGCCGACCACCACCGCCGTGATCGTCGGACCGTGGCCGACGTGGAGCAGCGAGAGCACCACGACACCGTCGGTGAGGGAGATCGAATGCGCTGACCGTCCCAGGTGGATGTGGACGACGAACGCCTCGGCCAGCGCGAACAGCGCAACCATGCCCACCCATCCGCTCCAGCTGGACCAGGCAGGATGCTCCGTCGGGGGCCCGTCGGTCACGGCGAACAGCGCCAGTCCCGCCGCCGCGACGAGGGCCGACAGCACCCAGATCCATGGTGCACGGGAGCGCTCGCGGCCCGTCGGTGTCAGAGATGCCGGCTCGGAACGGAGCGGGGGCGCGGGTGTGGCGGCTCTTCCGTCACTGTGGCTGTCCGGCACGGGCCATCCATCGGCACTTCGGCGCCGGACATTTACCGAGCCGGGTCGATCGACCTAGCGCCCGTTCGCGCTCCGGTTGCTCCCGTCAGGGCAGCGAACCCGCACTGCCGCTACGGACGAGGGCGCCTGGTGAGTGGGTGGTTGTTCCACCAGCGGCCCGAGAAGCGCCAGTTGGTGCTGGACACAGCCCTGGACGAGGTGTCGACCAGCACGACCGGTCTCGGCCAGGTCCATTGCAGAGCGGCAACGATCGCCGCGAGTTCGTCGTCCGTCGGGGCCGGTGAAACGTCCCCGACGATGGCGATGCGGTCGCTCACAGCGGCACGTTCCCGTGCTTGCGCTTGGGCAGCTCTTCCTTCTTCGTGCGAAGGAACGCCAGCCCTCGCGTGAGCATCTTGCGGGTGTCGGCGGGGTCGATGACGTCGTCGATGTAGCCCCGTTCCGCTGCCACGTACGGGTTCGCGTAGAGCTCGGTGTACTCATCCACCAGCTCGGCCCGTCGGGCGATCGGGTCCGAAGCGGCATCGAGCTCACGCTTGTAGACGATGCCGACGGCTCCCTGTGGTCCCATCACGGCGAGTTCGGCCGATGGCCACGCGAAGCACAGGTCGGAGCCGATCGATTTCGAGTCCATGACCACGTAGGCGCCGCCGTAGGCCTTGCGGGTGATGATGCTGATGCGCGGCACGGTCGCCTCGCAGTAGGCGTAGAGCAGCTTGGCGCCGTGGCGGATGATGCCGCCGTACTCCTGGTCGGTGCCGGGCATGAAGCCGGGCACGTCGACGAAGGTGACGAGAGGGATGTTGAACGCATCGCACGTGCGGACGAACCTCGCGGCCTTCTCCGAGGAATCGATGTCAAGCACGCCGGCCATGACCATGGGCTGGTTGCCGACGACGCCGACCGGGTTGCCGTCGAGGCGGGCGAAGCCGCAGACGATGTTTCCGGCCCACTTCGGGAAGTACTCGAAGAACTCGCCATCGTCGACGACCTCTCGAATGACCTTCTTCATGTCATAGGGGCGGTTCGGCGAATCCGGGAGCATCGTGAGCAACGCGTCGCAGCGCCGTTCGGGGTCGTCGTCTGTGGGTGTGTGTGGCGGCGATTCGAGGTTGTTCGACGGCAGGAACGACAGGAGGAACCGGACGTCTTCGAGGCACGACTGCTCGTCGGGCGATACGAATGTGGCCACACCCGATTTGGAGGCGTGCGTCGAGGCACCTCCGAGCTCTTCGAGGGTGACCTCTTCGCCGGTGACGGTCTTGACCACGTCGGGTCCGGTGATGAACATGTGACTGGTCTGGTCGACCATGAAGATGAAATCGGTCATTGCCGGCGAGTACACCGCCCCGCCCGCGCACGGACCCATGATCACGCTGATCTGGGGGACCACCCCGGACGACTTCACGTTGCGGAAGAAGATCGCGCCATATGCCGCAAGAGACACGACGCCTTCTTGGATGCGGGCGCCGCCGGAGTCGTTCAACCCGATGACGGGCACGCCGACGGAGGCGGCCAGGTCCATGATCTTGGTGATCTTCTCCGCGAACACCTCACCGAGCGCGCCGCCGAACACGGTGAAGTCCTGGGCGAACACGGCGACCTTGCGGCCATTGACCTCCCCCCATCCGGTGACCACGCCGTCGGTGTAGGGGCGGTCGGCCTCGATACCCATGCCGTGGGCGCGATGCCGGGCAAGCATGTCGAGCTCCACGAAGCTGTCGGGGTCGAGGAAGAGGGCGATGCGTTCGCGGGCGGTCAGCTTGCCCTTGGCATGCTGGCGCTCGACCGAACGCTCCGACCCGGCGTTGAGGGCCTGCTGGCGTCGCTCTTCGAGTTGGGCCAGACGCGTCGTCATCGGGAAATCCATGGGCTGTAGAACCTACCGGCGCCGCGCCACCGTCAGCGAACCGACCGTGCCGTTGGGAGAGAGGTTGCCCCCATATATGGGGGCAGAACACCTCCCATCGTCGCTCGGAGGTGTTCTGCCGCACCATGGTGGCGTGCCGCTGACCGGAACGGCGGAGTTCAGCTGATGTCGTAGACCAACTGCACAGAGGCGCTGACCTCGTAGCTGCCGGCCTCGATCGGAACGTCGGCGGA
>JANMYF010000275.1:0-6034 GCA_031381685.1 Acidimicrobiia bacterium | reverse complement strand
GGGACGGAATCGGGACCATCGGTCCGTCATCGAGTGGTTGGGGGTCGACGACGTGCTCCGGGCCAGGTGGGCCGACGATGACGCCGCAGCCATGACACGTGCCGAGGTCCACGGTCTCCTCGGTCATCATCCCCATCGCATCGTCGGGGAGATCGTCGATGCCGGGCTGCTCGATCGCCGTGAGGACGGAACGTTCGTGGCTCCCAGCCGAGCCCTGCTCGACCTCTCGCTTCGCATGCTCGATGCCGGTGTGAGCATCGATGTCGGGGCGAAGGCTGCGGCACTTCTCCGACGCCGACTGGCGCGAGCGGCCGACGAACTCGTCGAGCTGTTCGCGTCCGAGACGGGGCGGTCCTTTGCCGGGCGGGGTCGACCCGACGAACTTGCCGCCGCCATCGATGCGATTCGTCCGATTGCCCTCGACGGAGCCAGGCTCATCCTTGCCCAGGAGTTCGAGCGGTCACTTCGCGTCCTCGCGGCGAAGCCTCAACGGACGAAGCGGGGCTGAGCGTGGGCGGTAGGGTGCGGTCGTGAGCACCGTCGCCAGGACAGCGGATCCCGCCACGGAAGTATCGGGACCGCGTCTCGACGGTGGTCGAGCGTGGCTCGACATGGCGCTCGCCGCGTTGTCCATGTTCACGGTGTTCGCCACGGCCTATTCGTTCGGCACCTTCGTCCGGCCGATGGCGGAGGAGTTCGACGCCGGTCGCGGTGCCACCGCGCTGGTCTTCGCCATCACCGCGTTCGCCTACTTCTCGCTCGGGGCCGTGACCGGGCCGCTGGTGCATCGCGTCGGTCCGCGCCGCATGGTCGCGTTCGGTGCGACGGTCCAGGTGATCGGGATGGTGGTCACCACCCGCGTGCACGCACTCTGGCAGGCGTATCTGTCCTATGGCATCGGCGTCGGCGTCGGCGTGGCGTGCTGCTATGTCCCGTTGGTCGCGGTCGTGGGCGGCTGGTTCACCTACCGGCGACCCGTGGCGCTCGGAATTGCCGTCTCCGGGATCGGCTTGTCGAGCCTCTTCGGCGCCCCGATTGCGGCCCGCCTGATCAAGGCTCACGGATGGCGGGACGCCTATCTCGTGTTTGCGATCGCCACCGGGATCCTGTTGGCGATCGTCGCGCTCTTCGTGCGGACGCCGCCGTCGTTCGGCGTCGCCCCGCCGATGAGGCTCAGCGCTGCGCTACGTACACGTACCTTCGTCCTCGCGTACCTCGCGCTCGTGCTTGCGTCCATCACGTTGTTCAACGTCTTCGTGAACCTTGTCCCCTACGCCGAGGACCACGGAATCGCCAAAGTGCGCGCGGCCACGCTGCTCAGCCTCCTTGGCGGCGCATCGGTCGTCGGTCGCAACGTTCTTGCCCTTCTCGCCCGGCGTGTCGGCACGCTTGCGACCTACGGTCTCTCGATCCTCACGATGGGCGTCACACAACTGCTGTGGCTCGGTGCCGAATCGAGCTACACCGTGTTGGCACTCTTCGCCGTCGTCTTCGGTGTCGCCTACGGCGGCCTCATCGCACTCGGTCCCATTCTCCTCGCCGAGCTGTTCGGTCCGGAGCAACTGGGTGGCCTGGCCGGCGTCAACTACACGGCGGCGGGAATTGGTGCGCTCTTCGGCCCGACGATCGGCGCTTGGCTCGTGGATCGCACCGGCAGCTACACCCTTGGAACATCGCTGGGCTTCGTGTTCGGACTCGGCGGTGCCGTCCTCCTTTTCGTCGTCTGGCGCGGGACCAGGGTCCCCACCCTGAGGTAGTCCCGAGACGCACTCCGTACCGAACGGCGCGACCCGCCTACGCCAACCTGGCCAGGATCTCGTCGGTCGAAGCCCCGAGCGCCTCGACCGGACCCGGTCGCTCCTCCCAGTCGCTGAAGCCGACCGGGGAGGCGGCGAGCCGGTAGGCGCGCTCACCTGCCGCCTCGTCGACCGGCATCTGCACCCACGCCCCCGCGGCGGCGATCTGCTCGTCATCCAGGGCATCGGCCAGCGAATTGATCGGTGCGAACCACACGTCGCACTCGTCGAATCGATCAACCCACGTCGCGTACGGCAGCGTGGCGAACTCGATATCGAGCATCGCGATGAGGGCACGGGCGTTCGCGGCGCGTCGACCGGCGGAGGCGAATCGTTCGTCGTCGGCCCACTCGGTGCGCCGCAACGCCTGAAGCAGCGTGGGCCAGTGCCTGTCCTGTTCCAGCCCGAGCAGCCAGAAGCCCCGACCATCGGCGGCCATGTAGGAATTGATGATCGGCGCGCCCATCTCGGTTCGGTGCTTCGTCGACTGAATCCTGCCGAAGTACTCGCGGATGCCGAGGTCCCAGCCGTTCACATAGACACCGGTCCGCAGCAGCGACGTGTGCACGAGGCGTCCTTCCCCGGTACGCGTGCGATCGAACAGCGCCGCGCAGATGCCTGACACCATCGAGATCGCCGTCGTGTGGTCACCCATTCCGGAACGGGAAGCGGGCGGCAACTCACCTGGCGGCACCATCGAGTGCGCGATCGACGACCGTGCCCAGAACGCCCCGATGTCGTAGCCGGCGCGATCGCGATCGGAGCCGGCCAGCCCGTAGCCGGTGACCGATGCGTAGATGAGAGAAGGATGGCGGGCTCGTACGGATTCGTGGTCGAGGCCGAGACGCTCGAGCGCATCCGGCCGGAGGTTCGTCAGAAAAATGTCAGCGTCGGCGAGGAGCCCGTGGAGCTGCGTCCGAGCCTCCTCGCTGCGAAGGTCGAGCACGACGCACCGCTTGCCACGGTTGTCGAGCTCGTACGGCGGCACGCGTGCCTGATCGATGCCCAGGTTGCCGAAGAGGTTGCGCATCGGGTCGCCGGCCGGACCCTCGACCTTGATCACCTCGGCGCCCCAGTCGGAAAGAATTCCTCCCGCCCCTGGTCCTGCCACCCAGATCGCCAGCTCGACAACACGTACACCGGTCAACATGGATCCTGACCCTAAGGCACGCGGGCGCGCTGCCACCAGAGCGTGGCCTCGGTCGGGCCGAATTCGCGAACGAGGCAAGGCCAGGCGAGGTCAGGGGAGGCGAGGCGCTACGTTCGCGGGGTGTCCACCTCGCCAGCAATCGTTGCCCACCGGGGAGCCTCCAAGGCTTGCCGAGAGAACACCGTCGAGGCCTTTGTGGAGGCCCGGAGCCAGGGGGCATCGATGGTCGAGTTCGACGTCCGAAGAACTCGAGACGGTGCGCTCGTCATTCACCATGATCCGTTCGTCGCCGGCGTCGGCGTCATCATCGAGCTCGACGCGTCCGCGTTGCCGACCTACGTCCCCACCCTCGTCGAGGCGCTCGAAGCGTGCTCGGGCATGGAAGTGAACATCGAGATCAAGAACGACGAGCGCGAACCCGATTTCGATCCGGACGACGAGGTAGCCGCGGAGGTCGTCGCACTTCTCGCATCCCGGGGCGATGCCGACGCGATGCTCATCTCGTCGTTCCGCCGTGCCACGATCGACGCTATTCGCGCCGCGAACGCGGAACTGCGCACAGGTTTCCTCTTCACCATGCCGCCGCTCTCGCCGCTGCGACTCAAGGCGATGATCCACCGGACTGCGGCAGCCGGTCACACGGCGATCCATCCCTACCACCGCGGCGTGACGCGGCGGATGATCGACCAGGCGCACGAGGTCGGCTTGGCCGTGAATGTCTGGACGGTCGACGATCCCAACCGGATGCGTTCACTCGCCCGGATGGGCGTGGATGCGCTCATCACCAACGTGCCGGCGGTCGGTGTCGAAACCTTTCGTGCTCGAGACTCTCACGCCGGCGGACACACCTGAGGGGTGAGCGCTCGACCGAACGGCGGCCGGGGCATCGGAGCCTGGGTGCCTCTGCACCACTACCGTTGAGTGTTGGCGACGTCGAGGTCCGATGCGATCTCAGAGAAAGAGAGAATCGCTGTGACCAAGACCTACTCATCGTTGTCCTCGAACGCTCGTACCGTCGTGCGCGAGCTTCGTGGCCTGTATCGCATAAGGACACAGGACATGCAGGGCGATGTCGCCGCCTCCCTCGCCCACCTTCGTGATCTGGAGCGTTCGGCGGTCGCGCTCGGCGGGAGCGAACACCGGAGCCTTGATGTCCTCGTGGTCGGCTGCGGCCAGACGCCTCGCGAGCTCGTCGGGTTCGGCGCGAGAAACCGGGTGACCGGTATCGATCTCGACGTTGTTCCATCCGGGTTCGCCCCGCGGGCGTATCTCCAACTCCTCCGTGAGAACGGTCCCGTACGCGTCGCCAAAACGCTCGGACGAAAGGCACTCGGCATCGATCGGAAGTTCAGTGCCGAGATGGCGCGCCAACTCGGTACAACCGTGTCGTCGCCGACGGTCCTGCAGATGGACGCCGCGAAGATGACGTTTCCCGACGCATCCTTCGACCTCGTCTACTCGTATTCCGTGTTCGAGCACCTCCCTGACCCGGCCAGCGTGCTTGCCGAGATGGCGCGGGTTCTTCGTCCGCGTGGTGTCGGATTCGTCAGCGCGCACTACTGGACATCGGAGAGCGGTGCCCACGACATCCGGGTGTTCGCCGGCGACCGGGATGAGATCTCGCTCTGGGCCCACCTCCGGCCGGCCCGTCGCGAGGAGACGACCGAGAACACCTACCTGAACTACTGGCGGGTCCAGCAGTACCGTGACCTCTATGCCGGTGTCCCGAACGGACACGTCGAGGTGGAGTTCCACGAACCGGATCGGCTGGCGGTGCTGAGCGATGAACTCACGAGGCTTCGTGCGGCGGGCGAACTCGCGGAGTTCACCGACGAGGAACTTCTCGGGGTGAACATCTCTGTCATCTGGCGTAAGCCTGCGGACTGAGCGCAGAGTCGCTACCGCCTGCTGACCGCTCGGTCAGGACACTAGGGGAGCACGAGGTCGATGACCTCTGGCTCCCAGAGGAAGTGCAGCTCCTCGGCGTCGCCGAGGTGGTCGCCATCGACCTGCCACGGGAACGGACGATTTCCGACGACCCGCATCGAGCGGAGGTTCTCGCGAACTTCGACGCCGGGCAGCTTGCGCAACCGGTCACCGCCGCGTAGCGCGGAGGCCACCGCCCGCATCGTTGAGCGAAGCCCGAACTCCTTCAGGACGACACAAGCCAGCGGATCGTCGAGGGTCGCCCCCGGTGCGAGCGAAAGCGCCCGTGATCCCAGAAAGGTGTATGGGTCGGTGTTGAGGCAGACCGCGAAGAAACCTTCGACGTGTTCGTCTCCGAATTCAACGCGAAACGGAGGTGATTTGCGGTCGAAGTGGCGGATCCACGTGTCGATCGCGGCGTACGCGAAGAGCGGGTGCCCGAGGTAGCGCTTCAGCTGACCTCGACGCTCGACCTGCTCGACGACGGCGGCGTCGTACCCCATACCGACGTGGAAGCAGAAGAACCGGCCGTTCACGCTTCCCAGACCGACCCGTTTGATCGAACGTCGGGCGAGCGCCGACAGCAGCTGATTGGTCGCTTCGACCGGTTCGTTCACCAGACCCAACGTCCGGGAGAACACATTGGTCGAGCCGCCGGGGAGCACCGCCAGCGCGGTTCGGGAACGCACGAGCCCGTTCGTCACCTCGTTGACGGTTCCGTCGCCGCCGAACGACACGACGACATCGAACCCGGTGGCGGCCGCTCCCTGGGCCAAACGGGTGGCGTGACCGCGACGCTTCGTCTCCGACACCGTGAGGTCGTGGCTCGCCGCCAGCGCATTCTGGATCACCACACGGCCGCGCGCGGTGACCCCTGATGCCGATGGATTGACGATGAACAGGATCTTCACGAAGCTCCGGGAGCTCTACGAGGGTGGCGGGGGGCGAGTGACTCCCGACACATGAGTTCGTGCGAATTTTCACAAGCACGTCGAGGCCGATCAGAATACGAGGTGACCGGTCCGCCTTGCTCCCGCTTCGGGGCGGCTCTCACCTTCTCAGGAGTCAGTTCATGAACGTTGCCGTCTGCGTCAAGCAGATCCCGGACCCGGCCCTCCCGGGGTCGCTGGATCCCTCCACCCACGCGCTTGTCCGCGAGGGC
>JANMYF010000273.1:0-7208 GCA_031381685.1 Acidimicrobiia bacterium | reverse complement strand
GCCACGCCGGCAGCCCTGCAACCCGAGGTCGGCCATCAACCGTTCGATGGTGCAGCGAGCGACACGGATACCGTCCTTGTTCAACTGGTCCCACACCTTGTCCGCGCCATACACGGCAAGGTTCTGTTCCCACACCCGCAGTACCAGCGGTTTGAGTTCCGCGTCGCGAACCGCCCGCGCTGACAACGGCCGCTTCTTCGCGGCGTGGTACGTCGACGGGGCGATCTGCATCACCGCACAGATCGGCTCGATCCCCCAACGCAAAGACCCGGACATCTGGTGCCGGTTCGCGTCGATAAACGCGATCACTTCGTGGACTGGCGGTCGAGCTCCGCCCCGAAGAAATGCGCAGCAGCCTTCAAGATGTCGTTGGCCCGACGCAGCTCGGCGTTCTCGCGCTTCAACCGTTTCAGCTCAACCAGCTCGTCGGTGGTCGCACCGGGCCGGCGACCGCTATCGGTTTCCGCCCGGCGAACCCACAACCTGACAGTCTCGGCCTTCGGGCCCAGCTTCTCAGCGACCGAGCAGATCGCTTCCCACCGCGACCCGTACTCGTGCGCATGGTCCAACACCATCCGCACCGCACGCTCACGCAACTCATCGGGGTACTTCCCGTTCTTCGGCATGACTCCATCCTTCTCAAAGGTTCGAGCCTCCACCAGACCCGGGGCGCTTCACCCCCGGCGGCCGAGTGCGGGCGCACACTTGTCATTTGGGGATAGACAACCCAGACCCGCTCGTAGCCAGCCTCTGTGATGGTTGATCTGGTTCAGGGTCTGGAGCAGACTTCGGACGGGTGTCAACGGTCCGGTTCGGTTCGCTCCGTAACCGGCTGCCCGCCTTCGGGTGTGGCTCTATTTCGGTTCGCGGTCTGGACTTCAGAACGAGGTACTGGCTGAGGAGAGGTCTGCATCGCTCAAAGAGGCATTGCCCTAGCAAACCCGGATCGTCACCGCACCGGCGCGGAACGCGAAGTCCGGGACCCGCACTTCGCCCAAGCGGGTCCTCACAACGCGCTCTCGTCGCCGGCGGAGCGCGACGGTAGTAGTAAGTGCACAGATTGGTCGGAATAGTGCGCGGTCCGTGGGTCGCTCACGACACATCGAGCGTCGGCCCCTCCGGCCGTCGTATTCAATGCGGCCCGGCGGCACCGCCGACCTGTGAGCTGACCGAGCCGAGCACGAGTCCCATGAAGTCCCGTGACGCGCGCTCCGACAAGTGAAGAGGTTGGCGCCCTTCGACGCTTCGACGAGGGAGACGGAGAGCGTTAGCCGAGCTCGGCGAGCGCACGTGCAGACGCGTTGGCTCCGCACATGCCGTGCGCCCCTGCGCCGGGCGGAGTGGCCGCCGAGCAGAGGTACGTGCCGGGGATGCCGGTGGCGTAGGGGTCGATCGCGAACCGCGGACGAAACAGCATCTGGTTGAGCGAGGCGGCCCCACCGATGATGTCGCCGCCCACGTAGTTCGGGTTGTACGTAGCCATATCCGTGGTTGATCGCACGGCCGTGCCGACCACCCGGTCGCGAAAGCCTGGAGCGAACCGTTCAATCTGGCCGATGATCGCCTCGGTCGCGTCGCCGGTGTAGCCGTGCGGCACATGGGCGTACGTCCACAGCGGGTGCACGTTGCCGACGGATCGGCCGGGGTCGGCGAGGTATTGCTGGCCGACGAGCACAAATGGCCGCTCGGGCATTCTTCCCTTTAGTACGGCCAGTTCGGCGGCGGCGATCTCGGCAGCGATCCCGCCGAGATGGACAGTTCCGGCCCGGCGAGCGACCTCGGCCGACCAGGGCACCCCGTCTTCGATCGCGAAGTCGACCTTGAACGCGCCCGGCCCGTGTTTGAAGCGACGGTAGGCAGCCGCGACCCGTGGCGGAAGCCGGTCGCCGAGAATACCCAGCGCACCCTGTGGTGATACGTCGAGCATCAGCACGTCGTGCTGTGGCAAGTCGGTGACCGACCGCACGTACACGCCCGTCTCCAGTGTGCCGCCGTGGCGGGCGATGTCGGCCGCCAGAGCGTTGGCGATCGCTTGGGACCCTCCCTCGGCGACCACCCACCCATGGGCGTGAGCTCCGGCGGCGAGGGCAAAACCCACCGCGCTCGTCATCGGCCGATCGAGCCGCCAGAACGCGTGTGCCGCCATCCCGGCCCAGAGTGCCCGGGCCTGCGGCGCGCGCCACAAGCCGCCCAGCACGGTTGCCGGCAACGCAGCCCGGAGGCCGAACCGGGCGAACGTCACCGGGTGCCGGGGCACTCTGAGGATCGGCTGGGAGACGTCCTCGAAAAGTTCATCGAAGTGCTTCGCGACTGGCTCGAACACCTGCCGCCAGCGACGACCATCGATGCCGAGCGCTCGGTCCGTCTGCTCGAAGGAACGAAACAACGCTCCAGCGGTACCGTCATCGAGCGGATGCGCGCATTCGACCTCGGCACCCTTCCACGTCAGACCGGGGAGCTGCAGCTCCTTGAATACTGGCGAGGCGACGACGAACGGGTGGGCCGCCGAACAATGGTCGTGCAGCAATCCCGGCATGAGGTACTCCGAACTGCGTGTTCCACCACCGATCGTGTCGGCCGCCTCCAGCACGGTCACCTTGAGCCCGGCTCGCGCCAGACGCGCCGCAGCGACGAGCCCATTCGGACCGCTGCCCACAACAATCGCCCGTGTCAACAGGTCGCCGGATCAGGCGTGTCCACCGACATTGGCGACAGCCCGGCCAGCTGTTCCGCGATGCGGCACCCCCGGTGCCTCGTAACCCTCCAGGGTCCACGTGATGACGTGCGGTATACCCCCATTCGGAAGCCAAGGTTGTTCGTTTGCGGCATCGTCGTTGTTATACCAACCCTTCTCGACCACACCGAGAGCGGCATCGATCACACGGTACTGGACCTTCTTGCTGAACATGGGCTGCGACTCGGTGAACACCACCACAAGTTCACCTGGCTCGTAACTGCAGCGCTGCTGCACTGCTTCCACCAAACGTTCATCGTGACAGTGCCCGTCGCCGAAGTTCCACCCGGTGAGGGAGTTACTGATGAACTCGCCCTCGCGGAGCACCCGGTTGTCCATGTCGGCGTTGTGTCGTAGATGCAGCGTGATGTGTGCTCGGCCCATCGGGTGCATCATCCGGAAAGCGATTGCCTTCTGCATGAAGATCTCCGAAATCTCCCTACCAAATAGCGGCTCAAGTTGGTCGATCTGGTTGTCCGAGGCCTTCACGATCCGCTCGTTCAGTCGATTTTCCTTCTCACTGTCGCTGAACGACCATGTGGTCGACGCCCAGTTCCCGGCGTATTGTTTGAGGCCAATTAGGAACGACACATACTGCGGCCAAATCGCGCCGAGCACGATCGGGAACAGGGCGAATACCACCACGCCGGCGAGCAGGGCAGGGTGCATGTCGCCGACGCCATAGCCCTTTCCGGCCGGGAAGTTGCCGAAAAGAAACCCGGCGCAGAAGATGAAAAAGACGTTCCACTCAAGTGGCACGGCAAGCGGGATCGTCGAGATGATGAATGTGTGAAACATCCATATCGATACGATCGCAATCCACGTCAACCAGGGCCATGGCGAGAACAGCAGTGTCAACGGCATGACGATCTCTGCGGTGGTCCCTCCGACGTGGGCGATGAGGTGGGTGAACGTCGACGGGCGGAGGTCGTCCGGAAAGTTGCGTACGGTCGCCATCCGGAGCTTTCGGAAGGTGTTCCACGGCGTGTTCTGAATCATGATCGCAACCGTTGAGGGAAAGCCGTGTTGCAGCTTGGACACTCCGGCCCCCATCCACACGACGACGATGAAGATCTTGGCGGCGATGATTGCGTCCGTGAAATTGGTGAAGAGGCCGAAGCACAACAAGGTGGGCACGTATTGTTCGGCGCGTGACGACAGGAACACGCACTTGTCGCGTAGGGCCATCAAACAGATCAGTCCGGCATACGTGAGCAGTGCCCACCTCGGCAACACTCCTGATGCAGTGCTCGGCAGGCCAGCCATCGGGCTGCCTGACAAGAACAACATCATCACGAGCCAGAACACGATCAGCTTGTAGAGGCCGGTGTCCCACGGGGTACGTCGGTTGCCCTTCGTGAACGGCACGTGGTTCGGATACGGAGGGATACGGATCGTGTCGTTCTGCCACCAATACAGGCTTCCGCCGATGAGCGGGTCGAAGTGGAACGCCATCGGGCCACAGGTCGCAGCGAGGCCAAGGACCTCGAGGAGGATCGTCCAGATCATCAACTTCTGGTACAGGATCGGCTGATGCCACCAGTCGCCGATGTTGTTGAACTCGAGGCCGCGCGTGAACGCTCCGGCCACGATCAGACCGAAAAGCCCGTAGAAGAAGATCTTCCAGACGTAGAACATCGCCGTCTGGCGCGGCGTGCCGAAACCGGCCTCCACCCAGTGCAATTGCAGCAACTTCATCCTTTTTAGGAACGGAATGCTGGCGAACTGATCGATGTCCACCGGCGGTAGTTCGGCGGTGCGGTAACCCATGGTGGTTCCCCTCTGACGGCTGTTGTTGTGGTGGTTGTGGGTGCTTCGGTACTTCAGTACGTTCGGCCGCGTCGCGCCCGCATCTGCCAGTCCCGGCGTTGCTGATCGCGATCGAGCAGATCGTTGTCCTCGGACGTGTGGCGCAGTGACACCTGCGTACCGGTCAGTCGGCGGAGTTCCCGCTCACGGACGCGTTGGCGGCCCCACGCCCGGCGGATGTCCTTGCGGCGCTTGCGTTCGATGTGGTCCTCCTCGGTCTCTGACGTCCCGGCGAGATAGGCCTCCTCGATCTCGTCGAGCCGGCTAAGCGCCTCGGCCGAGGTCATCTCCATCCGGACGTGGCCGCGCGACATCAGGTACATGCGGTCGCTGTACTTCAGTGCCTTCCGGGCGTGCTGCTCGACGATCAGCGCTCCGATACCGAGCTCATCGGCGGCCTTGCGAACCGCACCGAGCAGCCGGTCGACGATCAGCGGGGCGAGCCCAAGTGAGAGTTCGTCGGCGAGGAGGATTCGGGGTTCGCGGCTCAACGCCCGGGCCAGCGCGACCATCTGCTGCTCGCCACCCGAGAGCAGACCGGCGCGCACGGAGAGACGGGCCGTGAGCTCAGGGAACAGGGCGAGCGCGCGGCCGACGTCACCCCCGCCGATCCGCAGGTTGTCGCGGGTGGACATCTTGGTGAAGATCAGACGTTCCTCGGTGACGAGCCCGACGCCCTCTCGCACCCGCTGGTACAGCGGAGTGAACGTCGGCACGTTGCTGAACATCACGATCCCGTCGACCGGTGCGAGCTGGCCGGCGAGCGTGAGCAGCGTGGTGGTCTTGCCGGCGCCGTTGGGGCCGAGCAAGGCGACCACCTCTCCGGGCCGAACGATTAGGTTCACGCCCGAGACGACCTCGCGCCCGAGGTAGCCCGCCTTGAGCATGCGAGTCTCAAGCAGGTGAGGGGTGTGGGCGCTCGCGAAGGGGTTCGTGGCATCGATCATGTGGTCGCTGTTCATGACCGTCACCGCCCGCCCACGACCGTCGCGGCCGTGCGCATGTCATCGACCACGATGTCGAGTTCATCGTCGGTCTTGTCGCCGAGGTATGCCGTGATGACCTTCGGATCGTTGCGCACCTGTGCCGGCGTCCCCTCGGCGATCTTCTTTCCGAAGTCGAGGACCACCACTTGGTCACACACCCCCATGACGAAGTTCATGTCGTGCTCGACGACCAGAATGGCCATGCCCCATTCGTCGGCGAGCCGACGCACGACTCGAGCAAGTTCAACACTTTCGACCGAGCTCAGGCCGGCGGCCGGCTCATCGAGCAGCAACACGCTCGGGTGCATGGCGACCGCCCGGGCGATGGCCAGCAATCGCCGTTTGCCATACGACAGGTCGCTGACCTCGCGGTGGAGGTCTTCGTCGAGCTCGAACTCCTCGATCGCTCGGACGACCTCCGGTCCGAACTTGGGAATGACCGGCCACACGAGGTCGCGAAGGTAGGAGCGGAGGTCCTTCGGGTCGGCGGCCACGCTTAGGTTCTCGAACACGGTCGTGTCCTCGAACAGCTCAAGCGACTGAAACGAGCGCGCCATGCCCGTCTTGACCCGGGCCGACGCGCCGAGCTTGGAGATGTCCACATCACCGATCGTGACGGTTCCGCCCGAACGGGTGAACCCCGTGAGCGCGTCGATCAGCGATGTCTTTCCTGCACCGTTGGGTCCGATCAGTCCGGTGACGCGACCCGGCACGAGCGTGAATCCCACCTGGTCGACGGCGGTGACGGTGCCGTACTGCACGGTGAGGTCTTTGACCTTGAGGGTCTTCGGAGCGACGCTCTGGTTATGGTTCTCGTCGACCGGCTCGGACACGTCGGACAACTTGATGAAGTACGACTCTCCGAACTTCTTCGTTCGTTTCATGTACCGGAACGTTCTGGCCCATTCGGCGGCGACGCCGTCGGGGTTGTACAGCACGACGAGGAGGATGGCAATGCCGGTGATCAGCTGGAGGTAGGCGCCGACATTGCCCCAGGTCGACTCGAGGACTTGTTGGTTGAAGCCAGCCGTGGCCATCATTCCCCCGACGAAGGCTCCGAGCAGGTGTCCGACGCCGCCGACGAGAGACATGCCCGCGTAGGTGATCGAGGTGAAGTTCGTGAACGACTGGAAGCTGATCGACGTCAGCCGAAATGCCAGGAGGATGCCGCCGAGAGCAGCGATCGCCGAGGCGAGCGCGAAGGCGAACAGCTTGGCGGCGACGACGTTCACGCCGAGCGCCGCCGCTGCTCGCTCGTTCGTGCGCACCGCGATCAGGCGACGGCCGCTGCGACCGCGCCGCACGTTCGCCACAACAACAACGGCGAGCACCGTCATGACAAGCACGAAGATGCCGTATCGCTCCGGATGTCTGATGGAGCTGATGTCGTAGCCGAACAGACTCGGGTCGCCGACCGGTGTGCCCCGAACACCGCCCGTGTACTTCCCGTTGTTGAACAGCATAAGCTCGATCGCCGAGCCGAGGCCGAGGGTGACGATCGCCAGGTTGATTCCGCGTGTGCGCACGGCTGGCAGAGCGAAGATCACGCCCAGCGGGACGGCCGCCGCCACGCCGGCGACGAGCCCGAGTAAGAACGGAATGTGGTAGACCGCGACGAGCCGACCGGCGACCCAGGCACCGAAACCGGCCATGGAGTACTGAGCCAACGACAGCTGACC
>JANMYF010000267.1:0-11050 GCA_031381685.1 Acidimicrobiia bacterium | reverse complement strand
TGACGATGCACGAGCATGTGCGCCATCTCAACTCGGTGTATCAGAAGATCGACCACTAGCCGGCCGCGTGCCGTCGTTTCGGAAAGCTTCCATGCGCCCGCTCGAAGACATCAGGATCATTGCCGTCGAACAGTTCGGGGCCGGTCCGTTCGGCACCGTCCATCTCGCCGATCTCGGCGCTGATGTCATCAAGATCGAAGATCCGAGAACGAACGGCGATGTCGGCCGGTACGTACCGCCGTTCCAACACGGCGAGAACTCGCTCTTCTTCGAGACCTTCAACCGAAACAAACGGTCGCTCTCGCTCGACATTACGAGCACGTCTGGACGCCGCGTGTTCGAAGATCTCGTCGCGACCGCCGACGCGGTCGTCTCCAATCTCCGCGGCGACGTGCCCGCCAAGCTCCGGATCCAGTACGAACACCTCAAGCACATCAACCCGAAGATCGTCTGCGTCTCGCTCTCGGGTTTCGGCAACGTCGGACCACGCGCCACCGAACCCGGCTACGACTACATCCTGCAAGGGATGTGCGGATGGATGAGCCTCACCGGTGAACCGGATGGCCCCCCGGCCAAGTCGGGGCTGTCCCTGGTCGACTTCTCCTCCGGCTACGTGCTCACCGCGGCGACACTTGCCGGCATCCATGCCGCCCGGCGCGATGGTGTGGGGATGGACTGTGATCTGTCGCTCTACGACACGGCCATGAACCTCCTGTCCTATCCGGGCACGTGGGCTCTCACCGAGAACCACGTGATCGGACGGACAACCCGGTCATCGCACCCGTCGCTTGTCCCGTTCGGCAACTATCCGACCGCCGACGGATGGATCGTCCTCACCTGCGCCAAGGACAAGTTCTGGGAGCGGCTCTGCGAGGCAATCGGCCGAGCAGATCTTCTCCAGGACGTCCGGTTCACCGACTTCGAGCAACGCCGTGTCAACAAAGTTGCGTGCGAGGCGGAGCTCGACAACGCCCTACGCGTGCATAGCACTGATGAATGGCTCGATATCCTGACTGCGGCAGGCGTGCCGTGCGGTCCGATCTGGTCCATCGATCAGGCTGCTGCAGACCCTCACGCGGCAGCTCGAAGCGTGATTGCCGAGACCGACCACCCTTACTACGGGACCGTTCGTCAGTTCACCTCACCGATCCGGGTCGGCGCTCCTCGCACCGATCACGTGCGCGCACCGTCTCGTAACGAACACGCCACCGAGATCTTGACCGGCTTGCTCGGCTACGACGCCGAACAGATCGCCGAATACGAGGCAAACGGAGCATTCGGCGCCTGAGCTCAGAAGCGGAGTCCGAGGCCCTCGGCAATGGAGTTCCGCTGCACCTCATCGGCACCGCCGGGAATCCGGAAGTTGCGGGCCAACTGGAACAGCTTGTTGATCTCGGTGTCGCGCATGACGCCTGCGGCACCGTGGAGCTGCAGCGCCCGATCTGCGATCCGGTAGAAGCATTCGTCGTTGGTCAGCTTGACTGCCGAGATCTTGCGAATCTCCTCGCGGGGACGCGGCGTCTTCCACCACGGTCCCGGATGGTCGAGCTCATGCGCCACAGAGAGCGAAAGTGATCGGGCCATCATCCAGTCGGCGTAGCTGTCGGCCACCATCCAGGCAATGCCCTGATTTGCGCCGAGCGGCTTGCCGCCGATCACTCGGCTCTTCGCCCGCTCGACCATGCGGTGGATCAGTAGCTGACCCCAACCCGAACACATCCCGCCCCTCCGCATCCGGGTCCAGTTGATCGATGCCATGGCGATGTCGAACGCTCCACCGACTTCGCCGATGACGGAATCAGCGGGGAGCACAAGATCGTCGAACATCACTTCACCGGTGATGCCGTCATTGAACATCGTCTGGTACACCTTGCCGGTCGAAAAGCCCCGCGCCCTGGCCTCGTGGGTATCGAACTGGAAGTAGGTGAAGCTGCGACGACCGTTGCCTGGATGAGTCACCGCAAGCACCTGGGCAACGTCAGCTTCGAACGCGTTGGTGATGTAGGCCTTGTGCCCATTGAGGACCCAGTCGCCGTTGCGCTGAACGGCATTGGTCTTCATGTCGAACAGGTTCGATCCCGCTCCTGGCTCGGTGATGGCGTGGAACGCGGTCTTCTCGCCACGGACGAGCGGAAGGGTGAACTCGTCGCGGTGGTGGTCGTGGGCGAAGATCACCCGGGGCGTCGCCCCCTCACTCCATGACAGGAGCGCCGGACTCAGCCGCAGGCCATAGCTGTAGACCCGTTCCTCGACCCACAACATGTCCTCGCGGTCGTAGTCCCGACCCCCGATCCGGCTCGGAAGAAACGCTCCGTAGAGACCCGCTGCGCCGGACACTCGCATGATGTGGCGCCGGGCTTCCCAGATCTCGGGATGGAGTCGGCCGTCGGTGTCGAGGTAATCGTCGACACCGGCAAAGCGATGGGCGAGGGATTCCTCCAGCGGGGCAACGATCGATGCGTAGAGCTGATCGACCTCGGCGAGGGTGCCGACGAGGTGCTCAGGGACGGAGAAGTCGCCGGCTGTTGGGAAGTCGTCAGGGAGAGCCACCTTTCCACAATACATCTGAGGATTCCTCGCGGCCCGTCGCCCAGGCCTTGCCGCTACGGACGGGTCATCGGAACGGAACAGGGGCGTCGGGAAGTGCGATGGTCGGGTACGCGGATGGTCGGTGCCCGAGGAATCGGGGCCGATTGGCGTGTGAGCACATGAGGGGCAATACGTCCGATGCTGCGATCACGCCGAGGGCCCCGCGGCGTGAGGTCTGCTCGCCGAATGCGGAGACCCCATCAGGCCGAACCGAGGGGCCCACGACGACAAACGGTGTCGGGTCGCCGGTATGCAGAACCCCGCCGGATGCCGGGGTCGCGTGGTCGCCGGTAACAGCGACCACCCAATCGGTGAACGGCGGATGCAGAAGCGCCGCAAGTTGGGCGTCGCACCACTCGACCGCGGCCTTCTTCGCGAGTGGATCCTTCGCGTGTCCCGCCTCATCCGTGACCTTCGTGTGCACGTGCACGAACTGGGCTCCGCGAGCCACCAGTAGTCGCGCCGCATCCAGGGAATCGGCCAGTGAGTGCTCACCGACCGTCGCGTCGATTGCGTCCATGTCCAGCAATCGACCGAGCCCCCGGTAGAACGGGCTCGTCGGCACGATGGCACCGCGGAGTCCGGTGACCTCGCCGAACGACGGTACTGAGCCGATGACACTTGCCCACTTCGTCGTGAGGGTGTCGAGCGCGGGAAGCCCTTTGGTGAGGCGATCCTGATTGACCGGATCCTCGGCGAGGGTGGTCCGCACCCACCGGAGGTACTCGGCAAGTGCGCTTGCGGTGGATACGGAACCGGTGGTTTCGAAATCGGGAGATCGCACGGCGAGCGGCTGCAACATCGGGTGAAGGTGTTCGAAAAAGGGGTCGGTGTCGGTCACTGTTCCGACATCACCGAGCGGGCCCGGAGTGACCGTGAGGATGCCTTCGCCCCGGTCGAAGATCGTCAACTCGAATCGATGGGTCGCGGTCTCGTAGACCCGCACGCGACGGAGGAGGTGACGGGCGACTTCCGGTTCGTCGCGCCGGACCCGCCCGGTGATCCAAATGCTGCCTGTGTCGTCGGTTGTTGATGGTCGGAGCGCGGCGAACAGCAGGAGTGAGCCAGGCTCCGGCGACAGGCCGTGGCCAAGCGCTTCGAGGCGGGTCCGTCCGGGAAACGTGATGTCGGAGAGGCCGAAGAGGGACCAGTGCGCGATCTCGCTCGGCGCGGCCCGACCCCAGCCCAGCGGGACGTGCACTCCCGACTCGCCCCGGCGAGCCAAGGCGTCCAGAACCGGGGTACTCGCCGCTTCAGTTGCCGTACGCGGAAGTCCGAGCGGCTCCTCGGCCAATTCCGCGTGCGCCCGATCACCCAAACCGTCGAGGATCACGAGAATCATCGGGCAACGGTCATCGGGTGGCCTCGGATGATCTTCGCCGTAGTGCAGCGGCGAAGCGGCCCCGGTCATCGTGCGCCCTGGCCTACGTCGCGCTGGTTGCGATCCGACATGACCAGCGACCCGTCCGCTAACCACGCCTCGATCAGGCGCGCAACTTCCGCAGGAACGTCGAGGGTCCAAGACCAGTCCCCCTCGCGCATGCGACGTCGGATGGATGTGCCCGACACTTCGCACGGCACGGCAGGAACGGATCGCACCGGAAACTGACTGGCGAGCTCGCGCATCTTCCGGTTCTCCCACGGTCCACGCGCACGCACCCAGCACTCTGTGCCTTGCGAGAGGTACGACGACCAGAGTCTCGGATCGTGGATCGGGAACGGTGTGACCAAAACGTCCTCGACGACGCCGAGCGGCTGGAGTGCTGCCCGGACGAGCTCGGACCGCTGCCGGTAGGTGAACGGATTCGCCTCGTCGGTGTGGCGATGCGGCGCTTCGTCGATTGGAACCCTCCACGACGGTTCCGCGTTGGTGATCGCGACGATGAGACGGCAGCCAGACGCCATGACGGCTTCGGCCAGAGTCAGGTGGTCGCGGTGGAACGGTTGGAACCGACCGATCACGCAGGCCCATGGTGCGGAGGAGTCGTCGAACACCATGGGATCCCCATCTTACGACTCCGTTAAAACCTCTGAGGAATCGAACGATCGAGTTGTCGGCACCCGGGGCCCTCACTAGAGTTCGGTTCCTCAGTTCCCCTTACAGGAGGCTTCACATGGACTTTGGCGTCTTCATTCCGATTGGCAACAACGGGTGGATTATCTCGAAGAACTCACCGCAGTACATGCCGAGCTTCGAACTCAACAAGCAGATCACCCTCGCCGCGGAGAAGCACGGCTTCGAGTTCGTCCTGTCCATGGTCAAGCTCCGCGGGTTCGGCGGCGAGACAGAGTTCTGGGATCACAACCTCGAGTCGTTCACGCTCATGGCCGCCCTCGCCGCCGTCACCGAGAAGATCAAGCTCTACGCGTCGACCGCCATCCTCACGCTGCACCCGGCGATGGTCGCCCGCATGGCGGTCACCATCTCCGACATCTCCAAGGGCCGCTTCGGCATCAACATCGTGTCGGGCTGGAACATGAGCGAATACCAACAGATGGGCGTGTGGCCAGGCGACTCGCACTTCGCGAACCGCTATGAGCACTCGTCGGAGTACGTCGCCATCATGAAAGACCTCTGGGAGAACGGCCGTAGCACGTTCAAGGGCGACTTTTACCAGCTCGATGACTGCATGGTGCAGCCCAAGCCGACCGCCCACATCCCGATCGTCGGGGCGGGCCAGTCGGACCGGGGCATGCAGTTCTGCGCCGAGTACGGCGACTACAACTTCATCGTCACGCCGAGCGATCTCGAGCTGATGCGGTCCATGAGCTCGCAGCTGCAGGACGCGGCGGCAAAGACCGGCCGCAAGGTCGGCGCCTACGCCCTCAACATGATCTTCATCAAGGACACCGACGCGGAGGCCGAGGCCTACGTGCAGTACTGCAAGGACGGCGCCGACACTGACGCCCTGGCCTTCATGATGGGCATGGCAGCAGCCGACATCAACGCCAGCGAGACCAGCACCGCCCGCCAGATCCTGCAGGACATGCAGAACAACTGCATGTTCAACATCAACGTGATCGCTGGTTCGCCGGCCACGGTTGCCCGAAAGGTCGATGAGATCGCCGCCATCCCGGGCGTTGCCGGCATGATGTTCACGTTCCCCGACTTCGTGGAAGGTGTCGAGCGATTCGGCACCGACGTGATGCCGCTTCTTGTCTGCAACAAGTAGTCCGCGGATCATGTCGAACCCGGCTGCACTGAACGTCGTCGTCGTCTGCGGCAATCCGAAGGCCAACTCCCGCACCCTGGGAGTCGCCGAGGAAGTTGCCCGGCAAGCGGCCAGTGCTGCCGGGCGAGGCGAGAACATCCGTACACATGTCACCGACCTCGCCAACCTCGGGGGTCAGCTCTTCGACTGGTCGTCGGCCGACGTGAAGGCCGAAGTTGCTGCACTGTCCGGCGCCGACCTCGCCGTGATCGCCTCGCCCACGTACAAGGCGACCTACACCGGCCTGTTGAAGTCCTACCTCGACTGGTTCGGCCAGACCGGGCTCGCCGGCGTGGTGGCGATCCCCGTGATGGTCGGCGCTTCGACGGTGCATGCGCTCGCCCCCGAGGTCTTCCTTCGTCCGCTTCTGGTGGAGATCGGTGCGATCGTCCCGACGCGAGGACTCTTCGTACTCGATGGCGAACTCGAGCAACTTCCGGCCACTGTCGCCACGTGGGCCGAGAGCGCGTCCGGCGCCCTTGCCCGGTTGCTCCGTTAGTTCGGTTCTCCTCGCCAGTGTCGTGGCACGCGGATCGGCCAGGAAGACCGACGACGACATCGACTCGTCGATCTCACGATGAGCTGGCCATTCGAAATGACGGGTAGGGCATGAACCAGCGGTCCCATGACGAGATGGTCGCGACCGCTCGAGTTGCCGGCGCGGAGCTCGACGATCGCTACGTGAAGCTCGCCGCCGATGCGATGGCGGTGTGGTGGGACGAGGTCGTGGCCGTTCGGGAAATCGATCTCGGTGGCATGGCCCATCCGTCGCCGCTCGAACCGCGAACTGCGCCGTTGGTCCACCCGAAGCACCCGGTCCCGACAGTTCCCAACGCCACCGCACGCTCGCTGCCCACGTCGAGCGTCTCGGCACCCACCGATCTGGCTGACTGCACCGTGACGGAGCTCCTCGACCACTTCGCTGCGGGGACCGCGAGCCCGAGCGAGGCACTCGCCGCATGCGTCGCCCGGATCGAGAAGATCGACGACCGGATCAACTCGGTGATGCACCTTGCGCTCGAAGAGGCCACTGTCCAAGCGCGTCGGTCCGATCAACGATGGACGACCGGCGACGCTCGGGCGCTCGAGGGCGTGCCCTACGGACTGAAGGACAACATCTGCACCCACGGCATCGTGACGACCGGCGGTTCGAACGTGCTCGCCGGCCACGTACCGAGCGCGTCGGCCTTCGCCGTCGGCTGTCTTGACGATGCGGGCGCTGTCATGCTGGCGAAGCTGGCGTCGACGGAGTTCGCCTGCGGTGGCGCGCTGAGCCCGTGGTACGGCGCCGTGCACAATGCGTGGGATCTCGACCGATTCTCCGGTTCGTCGTCGAGCGGGCCCGGCGGAGCAGTTGCGGCGCGGCTTGTGCCGTTCGCTCTCGGCACGGACACGCTGGGATCGATTCGCGTGCCCGCTGCGTGCACCGGGGTTGTCGGGTGGAAGCCGACCTACGGCGCGGTGTCGCGCCGAGGGGTGATGCCGCTTTCGTGGACTATGGACCATGTGGGTCCGCTCGCCCGCACGGTCGAAGACGCGGCCCGTGTACTACAGGTGATCAGCGCCCACGATGCCGGTGACGAGAGCTGCTACTCCGGCAATCGGCCCGACCTTCTCACCGCGATGTCGACGGCCGGCGACCTGACCGGTGTTCGAATCGGTGTCGCCCGCTCCTACTATGAACCGCTCGCTGACTCGATGGTTATTGCGGCGATGGACAAGGCGATCGACGTCCTCCGGTCATCGGGCGCGAGGACTGTGAACGTCGAGATCGACCACATCGAGCATTCCTTCGGTGCCGGTTGGCTCGCCCTGCTCTGCGAAGGCGCGAGCCTCCATGAAGACCTCTGGTCACGTCCCGACGAGTACGACCCAGGTTTGGTCTTCCGCCTGCTCGTCGGCAAGCTCGCTCCTGCGACCGACTACGTACGCGCTCTTCGTATGCGTACATTGATTCAGAACTCGTTCCAGCGAACCTTCGATTCAGTCGACGCGATCGTCTTTCCCGGACTTGTCAGTTCCTCGCCCCGCTACGACGATCTGTTCTTCGACGTGAACGGCAGCAGGCATCCGCTGCAGAAGATGCACGCACGCTTCACCGGCCCTGGCAATGTGACCGGGCTTCCGGCGATCTGTCTTCCGTCAGGGATCGGCCGCGACGCAATGCCCGTTGCGCTTCAGGTCTACGCGCCCGCGCATCGCGACGACGTGTGCGCTCGCATCGGTCATGCGTTCCAGCAGCACACCGATCACCACCTCGCAACGCCGACCGCGCTGGCCGACCTGCTCGACGCGTGAAGTCGACCGTCCGATGATGATCAGCCCCTCGTCGACGCTTGCCCGTCTCGTTGAAGCCGACGGGTTCGCTGTCCGTCCGGAAGCCATCGACTTCGCGGTGTGGATGGTGCTGGACACCCTTACCGTTGCGCTTGCTGGGTCACAGATGGAATCCGACGTCGTTCGATCTGTCGGCACAACGGTGTCGCGCTTCTCCTTTGAGGGCGCAAGCGCGGCGTTCCCGCTCGGCCGGCGACTGACGCCGTCGGCCGCTGCGGCGGTGAATGCATGCGCCGTGCACTCGATCGACTACGACGATTCGTACATGGCCGGGGGCGTCAAGGCGCATTTCTCGTCGTCGATCATCCCTGCCGCGATGGCGGTGGCGGAAAACATCGAAGCAACCGGAGCGCAATTCCTCGATGCCGTTGTCCGAGGGTTCGAAGTGGCGGCGCGGCTCGGTCACGCGATCACCCCGTCAGTAGTCGAACGCTGGCACCCGACCGGGGTCGTGGGAGTCGTCGGGTGCGCTGCTGCGGCGGCATCGCTGCTCCAGCTCAGCGGAGAAACGGCAGAGATTGCGCTGGGCCTCGCCGCCGACCATGCGTCGGGCACGCGCTTCTGCTTGGCGTCCGGTGATGCCACGAAGTCTCTGCACGCCGCTTTCGCCGCCCATGACGGCATCGTAAGTGCGTATATGGCTCATGACGGGGTTCCCGGACCGGTCGGCTTCCTTGAAGGGACGAAAGGTTTCTGCGAGACGTACATCGGCCACGTTCCCGATCTTGTGTTTCCCGCCGACTCCGACGGACGGGCGATGATCGAACGGAACTGCACGAAGTTCTTTCCCGTGATGCATGCGCTCCACGCCGCCGCCGAAGTCGCAGAGGCGATCGCCGCTCGGCGACCGGTTGACTCACCCGACGACATCGCGCGCATTGTCGTGACCCAATCGACCACCCACGCCGCGTTCGGCGCGTACTTCAATCCGGAAACCGAACTCGCGGCGCGTTTGAGCCTTCCGTTCACCGTGGCGGCGACCTTGATCGGCGGCGTCTGCACCATCGATCAGTTCACCAAGGCTCGACTCACCGATCCGACCTTCCATTCGCTCATGCAGCGCGTTCGGATCGAGGCATCGAGGGAGATCGAGCGGGAGTTCGGCAGCCGCGTGGCGTCGCATGTGGAAGTGACCTACACGGACGGCTCGGTCGAAACGGGATTCGCTGCCGACCCTCTCGGGTTTCCGGATCGCCCCGCTAGTGCTGAGCAGCGGTTGGCAAAGGCGCGCTCGCTGCTCGGGCGGGTCATGAGCGGCGAAGAAACCGAGACCATGATCAGCCTGATCCGAACGATTCCGGCGATGACGTCCCTTCGTCCGCTGACCGATCTCCTTCTTCTGCGAGGCCTCCTTCCGTGACCCAACTCGAACGAGACGACGTGACACTTCACTATGAAGTGCACGGTGACGACAGTCGGGACAAAGTGCTCTGCATGGGAGGCTGGGGAAGCTTCTGCCATGGCCGATTCGGCGATGCGCCCCGGTACATCCGCGAGAACTATCAGGTAATGATCTGGGACTACCGAGGGGTCGGGTCATCAACCGATGATCCCTCGAAGGCGATGAGCATGCAGCTTCTCGCCGCCGACGCGGCAGCGCTCCTCGGTCACCTCGGCTGGACTCGGGTGCATGTGGTCGGACTCGTCGGAATGGGTGCATGTGTCGGACAGGAACTGGCGATCCACAGGCCCGATCTGGTGCGCTCACTTCTGATGACCGGCACGTGGGCCTTCGTCGACAAGACGCTGCGCGACCAGCTCGAGCTCTTCCGCGACGTCCACCAGACGATGGGCTTCGAGACCTTCCAACGTTTCGTCGCGGCGTTCAGCTTCACCGGGGAGTTCTACGACGAGCATCACGATCGTCTCCTCGGGCCGAGCGGCGCGTGGGGTGATCTCCAGGGAAAGGCGCATGCACACGCACGGCTCGTCGAAGCGTGCCTGTCCCACGACACACGCGGACGACTGGATCAGATCACCTGCCCGGCTTTTGTGCTTCACGCCGGCATCGATCCGGTCACGTCGCCACGAACCACGATGCCGCTCCAAGAGGGCATCCCGGGATGCCAGGGAGAGCTGTGGCCCGAGCTCGCCCACGTGATCGCCGGCCGCGATCTCAAGGTCCGCTTCGACGGCGTGCTGAAGAGATTCCTGGAGAGCTGCCCGTGAACCCAGGACAGGCACTTTGATGCACCCGATCGCCGAGCAGTCCCCGGCAGCGTGGACTCCGGAGGACCTCGAAGCCGATCGTCGATGGACCGTCGAGCTGGACGACACTGCGGGGCGAGATCTCATCCGGGCGGTTCGCACGGCTGGCGACACCGAGAAGGACCGGTTCGACTACCACCGCGCCGACTTCGACTTCGGCTCCGCAATGGCTCCGTTGAGCCGAGCCTTTGAGGAAGCAACGCAACAGCGTGGAATAGCGCTCGTCCGAGGACTCCCCCGGGCCGACGTGAGCGAGACCGAGTTCTCACTCCTCACCTGGGCGATCGGTCTTCATTTCGGCGTGGCGCGGCCGCAGGGGAAGGCGACCCAGTACCTGTCGGGGGTTCGCGATGTCGGCGTGGAGTATCGAAGCTCCGGCGGGCGTGGCTACTCGTCGAGTGCCGAGCTCGATTTCCATATCGACGGGGTTGACGTGGTTGTTCTCAGTTGCTTCAACCGCGCCGTGTCCGGCGGGATGAGCATGGTGTCGAGCTCACTCACGGCGCACAACCGTCTCGTTCGAGAACAGCCGGACATGGCCGAGCTGCTCTACGAACCGTTCTTCTTCAGTAGGCAGACCGAGGAGGCGCCGGACGAGGCGCCGTTCTATGCGAACCCGGTGTTCGACACGCTCGACGGTCGATTCTTCGGCAAGTGGAACCGCAACCGGATCAACAGCGCGCAGAACATCGACGGCGTTCCGC
>JANMYF010000235.1:0-8196 GCA_031381685.1 Acidimicrobiia bacterium | reverse complement strand
CGGAGATGGTGATGCCGGGTGACAACTTGGAGGTCACGGTTGAGTTGGGGAAGACGATCGCGATGGAAGAAGGCTTGAAGTTTGCTATCCGTGAGGGTGGCCGTACCGTGGGCGCCGGCCGCGTCATCAAGATTCTCAAGTAGCGAACTTCTCCCGTCGCCGGGAGCGCAGAACGACTGATTGGGGGCCCGGCGCAAGCCGGGCCCTCCGTCGTTCCGGGCGTTGTTGTCGACGGTCGATCCCCCCTCGGGCGAACCGCCGAGGAACGCACTGCTGACGCGTGGTGCCGCTACGATGTGTCGCCGATGGTCGACCTCGAAGAGACGGTGACGGCGGCCCAAACGGGATGCCCGACCGCGTTCAACGATCTGGTGAAGGCGACCTACGCGGACACGTACGCCTTGGCCCTTCGTCTGGTCGGCAACGCCGACGATGCCCGCGATGTGGTGCAGGACACCTATCTGCGCGCCTTTCGGGCCATCAGCCGGTTTCGCGGCGATGCGGCCATCGGGACGTGGCTGTTCCGGATCACCTCCAACTGCGCGCACAACGTCGTGCGTCGTCGTCGGTCCACGGAAACGCTGACCGACGCGACCATCGCCATCGACCGCAATCCGACCCACAACCCGGAGACGGCGGCCGAAGGCAACGAATTCAGGGCCCGGTTCCTCGCCGCGCTCTCGCTGCTGCCGGCGAAGCTGCGCGAGGTCGTCGAGTTGCGGGAGATGGCCGACCTCTCCCACGACGCCATTGCCAAGAAGCTGGGCATCACCGAAACTGCAGCCAAAGTGCGCCTCCACCGTGCTCGTGCGAAATTGCGCGAGCACCTCTTCCGTGCCGACGAACCGGTCCCGGAGAACGTGGTCGAGCTGGGCCGTCACGTCGTCACGGCCGAGCCCGACGCCGACGCTCGTTCGGTGGCGTGAAACGCGGACAGTACGGCCACCAATGGCAAGCGTTCGCTGCTGAACGTCGGGCCGACCTACGCTGACGCACCATCTGGCCGGTCGGATCTGACGGCAGCGGTGCTACGCTCGCCTGTCCCGGAATTCCGCAGTTCCGGTTCTGCCGGGTCACCGGTACGCCAAGGGTCGTAGCTCAATTGGTAGAGCACTGGTCTCCAAAACCAGCGGTTGGGGGTTCGAGTCCCTCCGGCCCTGCGGACAAGCCGGGGGCGTTGCGCGCCCGGATCTCGTCGCGTAAGGGAGCACGAAGTGAACCGAGAAACCAAACGACTATTGCAGCGCCAGGGTGCCGTCGACGCCGCCGGCAACCCCGTTCGTGCCACACGCACAGCCACCACCCCGAAGGCAGCGTCGGAGCGAACCCCGCCGCGCCAGTACCTCGGCGAAGTCGCCACCGAACTCCGCAAGGTCGTATGGCCGACCCGCGACGAGATTCGCAACTACACCATCGTCGTCCTCGCGATGCTCGCGATCATGACGGCGATCACGTTCGGCTTCGATTACGTCTTCGCCAAGTTCGTTCTGTTTCTCTTCGACCGCTGATACCGCGTCGTTCCACCCCAGCCACCGCTGCCGCTTGCCCGAAAGACCCCCGAAACCATGAGTGACGACTTTTCCGACGACAACGCGACCGGCGACGACGCCCCCGTGGCCGACACCGCTGACGTCGTTGACGCCGTCGCCCCGGTTGAGGCCGCGGCCGAAACTGCAGCGCCAGCCCCTGCCCGACCCGAGAGCGCCTATGACCGACCGGGACGGTGGTTCGTCATCCACAGCTACGCCGGATACGAGAACAAGGTCAAGACCAACCTCGAGAGCCGCATCGCCTCCATGAACATGGAAGAGCGGATCTACGAGGTCGTGATCCCGATGGAAGAAGTCGTCGAGATCAAGAACGGCAAGAAAGTCGTCGTCCAGAAGAAGGTCTTTCCCGGGTATTTGATGGTTCGCCTCGAACTCGACGACGACAGCTGGTACGTCGTTCGCAACACCCCTGGTGTCACGGGATTCGTGGGCTCCGGAGCGAAGCCGACGCCGTTGTCCCGACGTGAGGTCGAGAACATCCTGGTGACCAAGGTGGAAGGCGAGGAGCCGATCCGCAAGTCCAAGCCCCGCATGGAGCATGAGGTCGGGGAAAGTGTTCGGGTCAAGGAAGGCCCGTTCGCCGATTTCACGGGAACGATCGCCGAGATCAACGACGTCCACCTCAAGCTCAAAGTGCTCGTCAACATCTTTGGCCGGGAAACTCCGGTGGAACTCGATTTCGCCCAGGTGGCCAAGCTCTAGCGCCCCAATTGCCCGGGCCTCGCAAAAGTCGAGCACCCCGCAATGATGCGTCCGACCTTGTCGTGACGCGACTGCCGTTTGCCCCGGAATCGGGGACGACGGCGGTGCTGTAACCTTTTCCGTTCGTCTCGCCGGTCGCAATCTGCGTTCGGCCACCTCTTGAGGAAGCCCGTCGTGGCAAAAAAGCAAGTCACCGCCATCGTCAAAATCCAGATCCCCGCCGGCAAGGCCACCCCGGCGCCGCCGGTCGGCACTGCGCTCGGTCCGCACGGCCTCAACATCATGGAGTTCGTGAAGGCCTACAACGCCGCGACGGAGAGCCAGGTCGGCACGATCGTGCCGGTCGAGATCACGGTCTTCAACGATCGCACCTTCACGTTCAAGCTGAAGACCCCGCCGGCACCGGTGCTGATCCGCAAGGCGGCCGGTGTGGCCAAGGGCGCGTCGAAGGTCGGCACCGAGACCGTCGGTCAGATCACCGCGGCCCAGGTCACCGAGATCGCGAACATCAAGCTGCCCGACCTCAACTCGATCGATCAGGCCGGCGCCGAAGAGATGATCCGAGGGACCGCTCGGTCCATGGGCATCAAGGTCGTCTGAACCTCCGCCACACGTTTCACCGGCTTGTCGGCCAGCCTTTCGGCGGTTCGGCGGTCGCATCACCAACCCACCAGCACTCGGGACGACCTCGCCCGGCGTGCGCAACGAAAGGACGAGGGAGCATGCCTGCTGGCAAGCGTTTCGCAAATGCAGCAAAGCGGTTCGACCGGAGCCGTCAGCACACCCCGGCCGAGGCCATCGATTTGGTCAAGAGCCTCTCGAGCGCCAAGTTCGACGAAACGATCGACGTCGCCGTCCGTCTCGGCGTCGATCCCCGCAAGGCCGATCAGATCGTCCGTGGCACGGTCGCCCTTCCGGCCGGCACAGGAAAAACCGTTCGCATCGCGGTGTTCGCCGCCGGTGACGCCGCCCAGGCCGCTCGCGACGCCGGTGCCGACATCGTCGGAGCCGACGACCTCGTGGAGAAGATCACGGGCGGATTCCTCGACTTCGACCTCGCCATCGCCACCCCCGACCTCATGGGAATGGTCGGCCGCCTCGGCCGCCAACTTGGCCCCCGCGGCCTGATGCCGAACCCGAAGACCGGCACGGTCACGACCGACGTCGCCAAGGCAGTCACCGAGTTCAAAGGTGGCCGCGTCGAGTACCGGACCGACAAGTTCGGCAACATCCACGTGCCGATGGGCAAGGCCAGCTTCGACGCCGAGTCCCTCGGCTCGAACTTCAAGGCAATTCTCGACGAGCTCCAGAAGGCCAAGCCGGCGTCGGCCAAGGGCAAGTACCTCCGCTCGATCGTCGTCAGCTCGACGATGGGCCCTGGCATCACCATCGACCCGGGCAAGCTCAAAGAAGAAGTCGCCTGACCCACGGGTGTTCTGGCGCTGCCTCGGTGGCGCTAGAGTCTGTCGCTCGTTTCTCGTAGTACCGCATCACCACAATTTCATCCACCTGCGCTGCAGACATCCGGTGTCTCGAACCGCCCGCCTCCGGGCGACACGGTTCGAACGTAATGAGTCCGACAAGGGCTCGCCTGACGAGGCGAAGGCCGCTTTCCGAGCAACAGCTCGGCCTGGGGCGTTCGTGCGTCGACATCGATGCTCGAACGCCTTTTGTAGTTCCTCCGAAAGGAGGTTTCCATGGAAAATCCAAATGCCGACAAAGTCCTCCTGGTCGAAGAGATCTCCAATCTCTTCGCCGGCGCCGATGCCGTGTTGCTCACCGAGTACCGCGGACTGGCCGTCAAGCAGTTGGGAGAGCTTCGTGCCACCCTGCGTCCCGCCGGCGGTCAGTTCCGTGTGTTCAAGAACACGCTGGTCCGGATCGCTGCGCACCGCAACGGACTCGATGCCGACTCGATGCTCGTCGGACCGACCGCGATTGCGTTCGTCAAAGGCGATGCCGTCGAAGTGGCGAAGATCCTTCGTGACTTCGCCAAGACAAACCAGAACCTGATCGTCAAAGGCGGCGTCCTCGGCACGAAAGTGCTCACCGCCGCCCAGGTCAGCTCCCTCGCCGACATGCCCCCGCGTCAGCAGGTGCTCGCCGAGATCGCCGGTCTGTTCGCCGCACCGCTGTCGCAGTTCGCCAGCCTGCTGGCCGCGCCGCCACGCGACTTCGCCTACGCCCTTTCGGCTCTCGCCGACAAGAAAGAAGCTGCCTGAGACGGCAACGAAGATCTTTGGCGTGAGCAGCCGGAAACGGCTCGCTCCCGCCCACCTGCGGTGACCGGGCAACGTCGCCACCCCTAACGCACTCGGTGCCGCCACTGAGCGGACACCCCACCAGAAAGAACATGAACACCATGGCTTCAGTCAATGAAATCCTCGACAGCATCTCGGCAATGACCGTGCTCGAGCTCGTCGATCTCAAGAAGGCCTTCGAAGAGCGCTTCGATGTCACCGCTTCCGCTCCGGCGATGATGATGGCCGCCGCCCCGGCCGCCGACGCCGCCCCGGCCGCCGAGGAGCAGGACGAGTTCGACGTCATGCTGACCGGTGCCGGCGCCAACAAGATTGCCGTCATCAAGGTCGTCCGCGAGCTCACCAAGCTCGGCCTCAAGGAGGCCAAGGACCTCGTCGACGGCGCCCCGAGCGCAGTCCTCTCCAAGGTCTCGAAGGACGATGCCACCAAGGCAAAGGCCGCTCTCGACGAGGCCGGCGCCACGTCTGAACTCAAGTAGTTCTTCCGGCGTCGGCGGCGAGCGACCCGCACCGAGCCCGACGCCAGGACGCTCCGGGAGCAGTACTTCCGTTTCCCGAGCGCTTTTTTCGAAGGTCCGGCCGTGCGCGGCCGGGCCTTCGCCGCGTCGGAACATCCGCGGAATCCAGCAGGTCAGCCCGTGATTCCGGGGCCTGTATCGGATTTCGGGTGATCGCGCGTGAACCCGCCGAGAGACCTCTGTGCGCAGTCGGTGCTTGACCTCGCCTCGGGTGGCGTTTACCCTTTGCCGCCAAGAACACCGACCCCGAAAGCTGGGGCGATTCCGGAGAGAAAACCGGACCCTGTGCAACACCTCCATCCTTCGGAGTGTGTTTGCCTCGACATGAACACTTAGCGACGCGCGTGCTAGGTTTGTCGGTTGCCGTGCGCGTCGTCCCCCTTCTGCAGCTTCTTCGGTCGACGGCGCGCGTCTGCGATGAGCTTGCATCCCAGAAATGTGGTGCTTGTGCTATTCCGCTGCGACTCCTGCCCGCCAATCCTTCCCACGAGGAGTGAGGACAATCATGTCCACCCCGCCGCCCCGTGAACGCTTCTCCTTTGCCAATCTGGATGAAGTCCTTCCCCTCCCTGACCTGATCGACGTCCAGAAGTCGTCGTATCGCTGGTTCCTCGATCACGGACTGGCGGAAGCGTTCGCCGACATCAGTCCCATCGAGGACTTCAGCGGCACGCTCCGCCTCGAGTTCGAGTTCGACCCGTTCGACCCCGATCTGCGTCCCGAGCCCAAGTACTCCGTCGAGGAGTGCCGGGAGAAAGACATCACCTTCTCGGCGCCGATCTTCGTGCGCGCCAGGTTCATGAACGCCGCAACCGGCGAAATCAAAGAGCAGACCGTCTTCATGGGTGACTTCCCGATGATGACGGACAAGGGAACCTTCATCATCAACGGCACCGAGCGTGTCGTCGTGAGCCAGCTCGTGCGCTCCCCGGGCGTGATCTTCGCCCCGGGCCGTGACGCAAAGACCCTCGTGACCGGAACCATCCACCCCTACCGCGGTGAGTGGATCGAATTCGACGTCGAGCAGAAGCCAGGCAAGGACGTCACCGCAGGTGCTCGTGTCGCTCGCAAGCGCCGCCTCTCGATGTTCGTCATCCTGCGCGCCCTCGGCTTCACCGAGGAACTGCACCCAGGATTCCTCGATCGCTTCGTCGGCCACTTCTCCTTCCTCGAAGCCCAGTGGGAGAAGGAGCGGGGCCAGTTCGCCACGCGCGAAGAGAGCCTCATAGAGATCTACAAGAAGGCCCGCCCGGGTGAGCCGCCCTCGATCGAATCGGCACGCGCCTACTTCGAGAACGCGTTCTTCAACCCCAAGCGCTACGACCTCACACGCGTCGGCCGCTACAAGCTGAACCGCAAGCTCGGCGAGGAGATCATCCGCGTCCGTGACCTGTTCGACCTCGACATCGACGTGCCGGCGATCGGCCACGACGTGCTGACCCCGGCGGAACTGCTGGCGAGCTGCACCTACCTGCTCCACCTGGCTGACAGCCAGGAGGGCTACCGCCTCGATGACCAGGACCACTTCGCCAACCGCCGCATCCGCAGCGTCGGCGAGCTGATCCAGAACCAGGTCCGCGTCGGTCTCAGCCGTATGGAGCGTGTCGTGCGTGAGCGCATGACCACCCAGGACGTCGAAGCGATCACCCCGCAGACCCTCATCAACATCCGTCCGGTTGTCGCCGCGATCAAGGAGTTCTTCGGAACCTCCCAGCTGTCGCAGTTCATGGACCAGGTCAACCCGCTTGCCGGGCTCACCCACAAGCGTCGTCTGTCGGCGCTCGGTCCTGGCGGTCTGTCGCGTGAGCGCGCCGGCTTCGAAGTGCGTGACGTCCACTCGTCGCACTATGGGCGCATGTGTCCGATCGAAACCCCGGAAGGCCCGAACATCGGCCTGATCGGCAACCTCGCCACCTATGCACGGGTCAACGAGTACGGCTTCATCGAGACGCCCTACCGCAAGGTCACTGCGGGCCGCGTGTCCGATGAGACCAACTACCTCCCGGCCGACGCCGAGGAGGAATACGTCATCGCCCAGGCCAACGCCAATCTCGACGACAAGGGCTCCTTCACCGGAGGCCGCGTCCTCGTGCGTCGCGCCCCGCAGGGCGCCAGCGTCCGCGTCGGTGCGGCGGGCAACAGCTACTCGTCCACCAGCGAGGTCGACTTCGTCGAGCCCACCGAAGTGGATCTCATGGACGTGTCGCCGAAGCAGATCGTCTCGATCGCCACGGCGCTCATCCCGTTCCTGGAGCACGACGACGCCAACCGCGCACTCATGGGTGCGAACATGCAGCGCCAGGCCGTCCCGGTTGTCCGCCCCGAAGCTCCCTATGTGGGCACCGGTGTGGAAGGCCGCGCCGCCCGCGATGCCGGCGACGTGATGATGGCCGAAGGTCCCGGTGTGGTCGTCGAAGTCAGCGGTGAGCACGTCACGATCCAATACGACGACGCGAAGCTCGGCAAGAAGATCCACCGCCTGGCCAAGTTCCGTCGCTCGAACCAGAACACCTGCATCAACCAGCGCGTCAAGGTCAGCGAAGGCGATCGGGTCATCGGCGACGAAGGCGGCCGCGGTCGCGCCACCGTGCTAGCTGATGGTCCGTCGACCGATATGGGCGAGTTGGCCCTCGGCAAGAACCTTCTCGTGGCATTCATGCCATGGGAGGGCTACAACTTCGAAGACGCCATCATCTTGTCCGAGCGCATCGTGCGCGACGACGTGCTCACCTCGATCCACATCGAGGAGCACGAAGTCGACGCACGTGACACCAAGCTCGGTGCCGAAGAGATCACCCGGGACATCCCGAACCTCTCCGAAGAGATCCTGAAGGATCTCGACGAGCGGGGCATCATCCGCATCGGCGCCGAAGTGGAGCCGGGCGACGTTCTCGTCGGCAAGGTCACGCCGAAGGGCGAGACCGAGCTCACTCCCGAAGAGCGCCTGCTGCGCGCCATCTTCGGCGAGAAGGCACGCGAAGTCCGCGACACGTCGCTCAAGGTTCCCCATGGCGAGTCCGGCAAGGTCATCGACGTGCGCGTGCTCACCCGTGAAGACGGACATGAGCTCGCCCCTGGCGTCAATCAGCTCGTCCGGGTCTTCGTCGCCCAGAAGCGCAAGATCCAAGAGGGCGACAAGCTCGCCGGCCGTCACGGCAACAAGGG